>CAYTFW010000043.1:11152-36734 GCA_964437145.1 uncultured Rhizobiaceae bacterium | reverse complement strand
GCTCCCGCCGCGCCGGCGGCCGCGCACGTCACCACGGCGGCGCCCGCGCCGCGCGGCCTGGGCCTTCAGGTGCCCTTCGCGCTCGACTCCGATCAGCTGACAGCGGAGGCCAAGAAGATCGTCGACCAGCTCGCCGAGGTCTTCAAATACAACCCGAACGACCGCTACGTCATCGAAGGTCACACCGATGCCGCGGGCGGCGTCGACTACAACCGCTCACTGTCGGAGCGCCGTGCGCAGGCGGTGATCGAGTATCTCGCCACCGCGCACGGCTTGCCGCGCGATCGTTTCGTGGCGCGTGGCGCCGGCAGCGCCCAGCTTCTGCTGCCGGCCGACCCGCTGAACGGCCGCAACCGTCGCGTCCAGGTTCTGCCGACGGGGTCGTAAGGCCCATCGTCAGCGCGCCGGCGGCCGCTACTGGCGCGCGGTGAGTGTCCGGGGGAGTTCGTCATGACAGGGATGGATGCGAGACGGCTCGCCCTGACGGCGGCGCTCTGCACGTTGTCGGGTTTGACCGTAGCGTTGCCGGCCGACGCGCAGCAGCGCATCGATCGGTGCCAGATGCATATCGCCATCGGTCGCAATATTCCCGCCGAGTGCGGCGGCACGGCGGGACCGGGTGGCGCGGCGACGCGCGGCCGCGTGGTGATCGGCACGCCGGACTCCGGCGCGGCCAAGCCGCCGGCCGGCGCCCAGCCTGGAACCGCCCCGCCAACCGGCGCGGCGGCGCCGACCGCCGCGCCCGTCGATCGCCCGCCGCCGAGCCGTTCGGCGCCATACTCACTGTCGCTGCCGATCCTCTTCGAGTTCGATTCCGATCGGCTGACTCCGGCGGCCAGCAAGCTGCTCGACGATCTCGCCGACGTGCTGAAGCGCAATCCGAGCGATCGCTTCGTCGTCGAAGGCCACACCGACGCGGTCGGCGCCGACGACTACAACAAGGAACTGTCGGAGCGGCGAGCCCGGGCGGTTGTCGAGCACCTCGCGACACGGCATTCTATCGATCGCGCGCGCCTCGAAAGCGTCGGTCTGGGTCGCTCGAAGCTGGTGGTTCCCAGCCAGCCGGCCGATCCGCGCAATCGCCGGGTGCAAATCCTCAACGTCGGAACCTGAGGCCAGGGCATGGCGGACGCAGCAGCGCAGGGCGCACAGGCACAGCAGGTACAGTTCGTCATCGAGATTCCGGCGCTGCTCGCCCCCATACCGGGGGACAAGCCGACTGGCGCCAATCCACGTGATGACGACTCGGCGACGTCGGCATATTACGACGTGCGCAATGTGCGCGGCGTCGCCAACGCCGCGGAAAAGGACTGGCTCAATCTGGAGATCTCGGCCGCACAGGGCGCCGACGATGCGCGCGACCGCGCCCTGCAGGCCTGGGGCCAAGTCCAAGAGAAATGCGAAGCGATCCTGCGCGAGAAATGCAAGGATCTAGAGATTCTCGAATGGCTTGTCGAAGCGCTCATCCGGCTCGAGGACTTCGCGGGACTGCACGCCGGCCTCGCTCTGGCCGCCGAGCTGCTCGAGAAATACTGGGACGACGTCAACTACAGCGTCGATCCTGACGACCCCACGGCCAAGGGTTTCAATTTCGACCGGCTGAACAAGACGCTGGTCGCGCCGGTCATGCGTACGCCGGTCACGCCACCGGCGGGCGACAAAGGGCCACTGCCGCTCGCGACGCTGCAGCGGATGCAGAAGGACAAGGCCGGGCTGGGCGAGGCGGAAGCCGCGGCGCGCGCCGGCGGCCGGCCGTTCTATCAACCGCTCGGCGTGCACATCCGGGGCTCCATCGCGAGCTGGCAGCGCATCAACAAGTTTCTCGGCTCGAAGATGGGCGACGATGCGCCCATGCTGGGTCCGCTATCCGAGCTGCTCGTCGACCTCGAGAAGATGGTGAAGCTGGTGGCCGGCTCGCTGGTCGATCCGCCGGTGGCAGCGGGCCCGGTGGCGGCTGAAGGCGATGCCGCGGCGGCGGCCGATGGCGGGCCAGGTGGCGCGCAGGCGAACTTCGCGCGGCCCGGCACCTTCGCCACCCGCGAACAGGCGCTCGACATGCTGGCGGCGGTGGCGAAGTATTTTCGCGAGTACGAACCGCAATCGCCGGTGTCATACGCGCTCGACGCGACCATCGATCGGGCGCGCATGTCGTTGCCCGATCTCCTCGCGGAACTCTTGCCGGACGTCGACGCCCGCCGCAAGATGCTGCAGATTGCGGGTATCAGGCCGCCGGAACCGCCGCCGGCGCCTGACGCGAAAGCCAAGAAATGACGTTGCCGTCGCGTCGCCTGTTCTCGCGTCGCGGCTCGGATTTGTGCTAGGGTTCCACTGGACACGGGAGAGGTGCGATCATGGCTGAATCGGTACAGAAAAAGCTTGATCGGGTGCGCAAGCCGCGCGTGCACATCAAGTACGAGGTCGAGACCGAAGGCGCGATGGTGGTCAAGGAACTGCCGTTCGTCGTCGGCGTGACGGGCGATTTCTCGGGCGATCCGACGGCCAAGCTGCCGGAGCTGCGCGATCGCAAGTTCGTGCAGATCGATCGCGACAACTTCAACAAGATCATGTCGACGATGGCGCCGGGCGCCAACATGCGCGTCGCCAACAAGCTGCAGGACGACGGCTCCGAGATGGCCGTCAATCTGAAGTTCAACTCGATGGACGATTTCGAGCCGAACCGGATCGTCAACCAGGTCGAGCCGCTCAAGCGTCTGAAGGAGACGCGCGACAAGTTGCGCGATCTGCTGGCGAAGGCCGACCGCTCGGAGAACCTCGAGCAGATGCTCGAGAAGATCCTGGCCGACGAGGAGGCGGTGAAGAAGCTGCACTCCGAAATCGAAGCCCGTAACAAGAAGGAGGGCTGAGCATGGCCGCCGAGACCTCGACCCAAGCCCAAGCCGGCGCGACCGCCACCGAAGAAGGCTTCTCGTTGCTCGATCAGGCGATCGGCGCGACCAAGCAGACCGACGCCAACGAGGCCCAGGACCTGCTGAAGGCCCTTACCGAGCAGGCGATGGCCGGCACGGTGAAGTTCAGCCGTAACCTGGCGCAGACCATCACCAAGGCCATCGAGATGATCGATGGCAAGATCTCCCGGCAGCTCGCCGAGATCATGCACCACGAGAAGTTCCTCAAGATCGAGGGCTCGTGGCGCGGTCTCAACTATCTCGTGATGAACAGCGAGACCGGCGAGAACCTGAAGATCCGCGTTCTCAACATCACCAAGCGGCAGCTGCTGAACGACTTCGCCAAGGCGACCGAGTTCGACCAGAGCATGCTGTTCAAGAAGATCTACGAGAACGAGTTCGGCACGCCGGGCGGCGAGCCATATGGTTGCATGGTCGGTGACTACGAGTTCTCCAACCATCCCGACGACATCGAGCTGCTGCGCGGCCTCTCCGGCGTCGCCGCGGCCTCGTTCGCGCCGTTCATCTCGGCGGCCAGCGCCAAGATGTTCGACGTGGGCGACTTCCGCGACCTCAAGGAAGTCCGCGACCTGAAGAAGGGCTTCGAGGGCGGCAAGTACATCGGCTGGCGCGGCCTGCGCGACAGCGAAGACTCGAAGTTCCTGTGCCTGACCATGCCGCGCGCGCTCGCCCGCGTGCCGTACGGCAAGGACACCAAGCCGATCGAGGAGTTCGACTACGAAGAGGGCGAGCCCGGCCGCGCGCTGGCGCACGACCACTATTGCTGGATGAACTCCGCGTTCGTCTACGCCCAACGCCTGACCAACGCCTTCTCGCAGTACGGCTGGTGCACCGCCATCCGCGGCGCCGAGGGCGGCGGCAAGGTGGAGGGCCTGCCGAGCCACGTGTTCGAGAGCGACGACGGCGACTTCGACCAGAAGTGCCCGACCGAGTTCGCGATCACCGACCGGCGCGAGAAGGAGCTGTCGGATCTCGGCTTCATGCCGCTGTCGCACTACAAGAACACGGACTACGCGGTGTTCTTCGGCGCGCAGACGGTGCACAAAGCGCAGAAGTACGACCGCCCCGAGGCGACGGAGAACGCCGCGATCTCGGCGCGCCTGCCCTACGTCATGGCGTCGTCGCGCTTCGCCCACTACCTGAAGATCATGGGCCGCGACAAGGTCGGCTCCTTCATGGAGCGCGGCGACGTCGAGAAGTGGCTCAACCGCTGGATCAGCAACTACGTCAACTCCAACCCTGACGCCGGTCAGGAGACCAAGGCCAAGTACCCGCTGCGCGAGGCCCGCGTGACGGTGGTCGAGGTTCCGGGTTCGCCGGGTTCCTACTCGGCCGTGGCGCATCTGCGTCCGTGGCTGCAGATGGAAGAGTTGACCGCGTCGCTGCGCATGGTCGCGCGCATACCGGCCGCGGCCAAGTGACGGAGGGGGCGTGGCCGCGCCCGACGAGGTTCCGCCATCAGCGGATACCGGACCCACCGGTATTTCGCTGGCGGAACTCGGCCTCGATATCCCGGCGCCGGCTGCCGATGTAGCCGGCGCCGCGGCGCCCGAGATTGATGAGCGCGCACCTCCGCCGGTCGAAGAGCCGCTGGCGGAGGCGCCCGTCGTTTCGGGCTTCACGCAAGCCGAGCTCGACCGACGCAACGCCTGGACGCGCCGCGCGATCGACCGGCTGATCGCGGCGATCGACCGCATGATGTCGGCGCAGGTCGACGAGATCCTGCATCACCCCAAGGTGCAGCGGCTCGAAGCGTCGTGGCGCGGCGTTCTGTGGCTGATCCGCACCGCCGATGGCTCGAAGTGGATCCGCATCAAGCTTCTGAACATGACCTGGATGGAGCTGACGCGCGACATCGACCGCGCGCTCGAGTTCGACCAGAGCCAGATCTTCGACAAGGTCTACACCCAGGAATTCGACACGCCCGGCGGCATCCCCTACGGCCTGATCATCGCCGACTACGAGCCCACGAAGCACCCGCGCGACATCGCCACCCTGCGTGGTCTTGCCAGCGCCGTGGGCGCCGCGCATACGCCGACCGTGCTGGGCTGCTCGCCGGCGGTGTTCGGCGTCGACGGCTTCCGCGAGCTGGTGTCGACCATCGACCTTTCGGCGCTGTTCCAGCGCGGCGAGTTCACGGCGTGGCGCGGCTTCTGCTCGGCGACCGAGGATGCCCGCTACCTCGGCTTCGTCCTGCCGCGCGTGCTGATGCGCAAACCCTACCGCAACGACGGCTACCGCGCCGACGGCTTCGTCTACAGCGAGGCGACGCATCTGCGCAGCGGCCGCGGCTGGCTGTGGGGCTCGGCGGCCTACGCCTTCGGCGCCGTCGTCGTACGCTCCTTCGCGACATACGGCTGGTTCGCCGATATCCGCGGCGCCGGCCGCGACCTGACCGGCGGCGGGCTGGTCGATGACATGCCGACGCCATGGTTCACCACCGACCGGCCGGGCGTGGGCATCCGCGTGCCGGTGGAGATCCAGCTCACCGAGCGGCAGGAGAAGGAATTCTCCGATGTCGGCTTCATCCCGCTGGTGCCGGCGCGGCTCACCGCCTTCGCCGCGTTCCACTCGAACCAGTCGGCCTGGCAGCCGCCGCGCTACGACAAGGCGGCGGCGCGCATGAACGCCAGGCTGTCCTCGATGCTGCAGCAGATCCTCTGCGTGTCGCGCTTCGCGCACTTCATCAAGGTGATGGCGCGCGACGAGGTCGGCAGCTTCCGCACCGCCGATGAATGCCGCGACAAGCTGATGAAGTGGTTGCAGACCTATACCCAGAGCAACGACGAGGCCTCGCTCGAGACCAAGGCCAAATACCCGTTGCGCGACGCCGATATCGAGGTCACCGAACTGGTGGGCAAGCCTGGCAGTTTCGCCGTCGTGGCGCGGCTGCAGCCGCAATTCCAGCTCGACGAGATCGGCGCGAATTTCAATCTCGTCAGCACCGTGCGCACGCAGAACGCGGCGTGATCGGCTGACCGACCGACATTCCAGGGGGACCGCATGGCGAGCGACGCAAGAGCACTTTTCCGCGACGGCAATCTCGACGGCGCCATCGAGGCCGCCACCAACACGGTGCGCGACAATCCGAACGACGCCGAGGCCCGCGCGCTGCTCGCCGACTTCCAGTGCTTCGCCGGCGCCTTCGACAAGGCAGACCGGCAGCTCGACATCATCGGCACGCAGAACACCAAGCTGGCCGTCGCCGTGGCGCAGACGCGCCAGGTGATCCGCGGCGCCATCGCGCGCCAGGAGGTCTTCGAGAAGGGCCGCGCGCCCGACGTCGTGACCCAGCCCGACGCCTTCGTCGCCGCCAGCCTGCAAGCGCTGCTGGCGCTGCGCGAGGGCGACAACAAGCGGGCCAGCGAGATCCTCGCCGAAGCCGAGGAAGCGCGCGTCAAGGTCGCCGGCAAGCGCGATGGCGACAAGCCGTTCGACGATTTCCGCGACGCCGATGATCTCAGCGCCGGAATCCTCGAGGTCATCTCGGTCACCGGCAAGTACTTCTGGGTGCCGATGCACAAGGTCGTGTCGATCCGTTTCGAAAAGTCGGCGCGGCCGCGCGATCTGCTGTGGCGGCCGGCGGCGGTCGAGGTGCGTGACGGCCCCGAGGGCGTGGTCTACATTCCGGCCACCTACCCGACGACTCCCGCCGGCCCAGACGCCACGGCGCTGCGGCTCGGCCGCGCCACCGACTGGCGGGGCGGCGAGGGCGAGGTCGTGCGCGGCGTCGGCCTGCGCCTGTTCGTGGTCGGCGAGGACGGCGTCGGCATCGACGAGCTGTCGGAGATCGACTTCGAGACCGCGAGCGCCTGACGAGGACCCTCATCGTGTCCACCAGCGACAAGGACACCCCGCGCGCCCTGCTTTCGGTGCTGGATCGGCTGATCGATCTGGATCCGGAGAACCAGGCGGAGTTGCCGCCGACGCCGACGGAGGCGCTCGATCGGCTGCGCGAAGGCGTGCGCCGCGACGTCGAGGCCTTGCTGAACACACGCGAGCGCTGCCGCGGCTGGCCCGACGTGTTCGGCGAGATCGACGAGTCGGTCGTCGGCTACGGCATTCCCGACTTCTCGATCACCTCGATCCAGGGCGGCAACTGGCGCCTCACCGTGTGCCGGCAGATCGAGGCGGCGATCCGCCGCTTCGAGCCCAGGCTGTCGATGGTGCGGGTGACGTTGCCGGAGAAGGGCGACCGCATGGATCGCTCGGCGCGTTTCCGCATCGACGCCCTTCTTTCGGCCGACCCGGCGCCCGAGCCGGTCAGCTTCGACACCGCGCTCGAGCCGACGACGCGTCGGGTCGACGTGTCGACCGGACGCTGAGCGCGCCGTGGACGACGTCCTTCCCCTCTACAATCGCGAGCTGGAGTTCATCCGCCGCCAGGCCGACCGGTTCGCCGACGCGCATCCCAAGGTCGCCGGACGGCTGCGTATCGGCCCGGAGATGGCCGACGACCCGCATGTCGAGCGCCTGATCGAGGCGGTCGCGCTGCTCAACGCGCGGGTGCGGCTGAAGCTCGAGGACGAGTTCCCCGAGCTGACCGAGGCGGTGCTCAACGCGCTCTATCCACACTACCTCGCGCCGGTGCCGCCGATGGGCATCGCGCGGCTGGAGGCGTCGAGCGCGCTCTCCGAGCCTTACGAGATCGCGCGCGGCACCGAGCTCGATACCAGCGCGATCGATGGCGAGCGCTGCCGCCTGCGCACGACCCAGGCGCTGACCCTGTGGCCGTTCGAGGTCACCCAGGTCGGCCTGCAGGGCCGGCCGTTTCGCGCGCCGGTCAACCCGCGCGCCCAGGGCGCGCTCTCGGTGCTGCACATCCGGCTCGCGACCACCAACGACGGCGCGACCTTCGGCGACCTGCAGCCCGATCCGATCCGCTTCTATCTTGGTGGCGCCGGCGCCCGCGCCCTGCCGCTCTACGAGCTGCTGCGCAACCGGCTGCTGGGCATCGCGGTCTGCGAGCAGCCGGACGAGCCCAACGCGACCTTCCTGCCGCCTTCGGCGCTGACGCCGGTCGGCTTCTCGCGCGACCAGGCGATCCTGCCCTATCCGTCGCGCTCCTTCGTCGGCTACCGGTTGCTCACAGAGTACTTCGCGCTGCCGCAGAAGTTCCTGTTCTTCGAGATCAACGGCGTGTCGGCGCGCATGCTCGCCGGCGCCGGCCGCGAGCTCAGCATCTACCTCTATCTCGCCGATACCGAGGCCGAGCTCGAGCGCGGCGTGACCACGGCCGACATCTCGACCGGCTGCGTGCCCGTGGTGAATCTCTTCCCGTTGCGCGCCGAGCCGATCCGGCTCGACGGCACGGCCTTCGAGCATCGCATCGTGCCCGACGCGCGCCGGCCCGAGGCGCTCGAGGTCTACATGGTCGAGAAGGTGAGCGCGAGCGACGTCGACGGCAACGAATACCCCTTTGAGCCATTCTTCGGGCTGCGCCATGACGCGGCCGGCGAGGTGCGCTTCTGGCAGGTGGCGCGGCGCCAGGCCGCCAGCGCGCGCGACAAGGGCAACGAGCTTTTCATCTCGTTGCTCGACCGCGAGGCCGACGCCTGCGCGCCGGCCAACTGGACGCTATCGGTCGACACGCTGTGCTTCAATCGCGACCTGCTGGCGCGCATTCCCTCGGTCGGCGGCCAGGTGCCGCTCGACTTGGTGTCGCCATCGCCGGCGGTGCGCCGCGCCTACATGGCGAGCACCTTCAGCCCGACCCGGCGACCGCCGCTGGGCAATGGCCGCATGTGGCGATTGCTGTCGCACCTCTCGCTCAATCATCTGTCGATGGCCGGTGGCGAGGATGGCGGCGAGGCGCTGCGCGAGATCCTCAGGCTCTACGACTGGGGGCAGGGGCTCGAGACCCGCCGGCTGATCGACGGTGTCCGCTCCGTCACCAGCAAGCGCGGCCTGGCGCGCATCGTGCTGGGCCGTTCGACGGCGATCACCCAGGGCCTCGATGTCGAGGTGCTGCTCGATCCGCAGAACTATCCGCCGGGCGGCGCCTATCTGATGGCCTCGGTGCTCGAGCACTTCTTCGGCCTCTACGTCGCCGTCAACACCTTCACCCGGCTGACCGCGCGTCTGTCGGGGCGCACCGGAGTCCTTGCCACATGGCCTCCCCGGACGGGCGAGAAGACCCTCCTCTGATCGAGCGCCTGCGCGAGGAGCCGGAGGCGTTCGACGCGCTTGCGGCGATCCTCACGCTGGAGCGCCACGCCGCGCGCCAGGGCGGCCGCGTCGGCGGTGCCGCGCCGGTCGGCGGCGAAGCGCTTCCCCAGGACGAGGTGCTGCATTTCGTCAGTGAGACGGCGCTGGCCTTCCCGGTATCGACGCTGACCGAGGTGCGCGAGACCCCCGGCGGGCCGCCGAAGGTGGAGATCACCTTCATGGGCATGCACGGCCCTTCGGGCGTGCTGCCGCAGGCCTATAGCGACAAGGTGCTCGAGCGGCAGCGCGAGAAGGATACGGCGCTCGCCGATTTCCTCGACATTTTCACCCATCGCTCGGTCAGCTTCTTCATCCGCGCGTGGAAGAAGTATCGGCTCGCGGCGCAGGTCAACTCGACCTACGACGCGCTGGGCCCCACGGCGCTGCCGTCCGATCTCGGCATCGCCGGTTTCGTCGACGCGATCCTGGGCTTCAGCACCGGTGGCTTGAAGGGCAGGCTGGCGCCGCGCCACACGGCGTTGCGCTTCTACGCCGGCGCCTACGCCGGCAATCCGCGCTCGGCCGTGGTCCTCGAGGCGATCCTTAGCGACTATTTCGGCGAGAAGATCACCGTCGATACCTTCGTGCCGCACTGGGAGAGGCTGCCGAGCAGCGAGCAGACGCAGATGACGCCGACCGGCTTCTGTCGGTTGGGTGACGAGGCGGTGGTCGGCGCGCGCGTGATGCGCCCTGAGGCCAAGTTCCGCATTAAGCTCGGCCCGCTCGACTACAAGACGCTGCGCTCGTTCCTGCCCGACCAGACAAGGCTGCGCGAGCTGGTGCATTTGGCGCGGCTGTTCGTCGGCGAGGCGATGTTCTTCGATATCCAGCTCGTCCTGCGTCGCGACGAGGTTCCGCCGATGCAGCTGGGCGACTGGGGCGGTGGCGACGGCGCGCGGCTGGGCTGGAACACGTGGCTCACGTCGGTGACGCCGCCGACCAATCCCGACGACACCATCCTGTCCTGCGACGTGATCGCCTGACGCGGCGCTACCCGCCGATAATCACCGTCGGGAATCCGGTGATGATCACGCCGCCGTGCGCGGTGTTGTCGAGGATACGCGCAGCGGGCAGGTTCATCACCAGCACGGTCATTGAACCTTTCACGATGACATCGGGCGGGCCGACGCAGATCGCCATATCGGTGATACGCGCCTGCGGCATCATCCCGGTGATCACCGTGATCGCGCAGGGGGGGATGATCGGTCCGCCCACATGCGGCACGGCGACGGTGAACATCGGACAGACGTGCATGTCTGTCACTCTAGCTGCGGGCATCATATGAGTATTTAATCACTTTTCCTGCCGGCGGTAAAGGCCGGCGGCGCCTTCAACGCGATCCACCTTTCTTGCTGTTTTCCCGTTCATACGCTTCCGCGAAGATCTGGCCGATGCGACCGGCGAGCGTGTTACCGATGTCCTGCTTCACCTCGCCATAAGCCTTGGTGTAGCGCTGCCAGTATCCCGCCTCGCGCGCCTGCAGCAGGCGGCCGAACATGCCGGCCTCCTCGCCGCCGGCGCCGGTGATGGCTTCCGGCGACAGCCGCGCCAGGACGGCGTCGAGCACGGCGCGGAAGGCGGCGAGCAGCGCCAGCTGATGCGCCTCGAGATCCTTGCCGGCGTCCCAAACGGCGGCCTGGCCGGACTGGAAGCCGGGCCGCACCGCGCCCAGCATCACCAGCAGCATCTCCGATTCGTCGGCGGAGAATTTCAGCGGGTTGTTCTCGCGCGCGGCGACCACGGTCTGGCTGATGCGGAACTCGCCTTTCAGCAGGCGGCGCGCCTCGAGCAGCCGCGCCAGGGTCGAGACGATGGCGCGCGTCGAGGCGCCCAGGGTCCTGAGCGCCGTCGCCGCGTCGGTGTTCGGCGGCAGAGTCTCGATGCCGGCGCCCTCGAGGAAGGCGCGCAGCAGCTCGTCGCCGCCCAGCTGGGGCGCCGCGCTCGGCGGTTGCGCCGGCTCCGCGCGGCGACGCGGCGCGGGCGGTGTCGCCGGTGCGGGTGTTGGCGCCGGCTTGGCGGGCGTCGGTGTCGGCGGAGTACCCGCGGGCGGGAACACGACCTTCGATACCGAGATTCGCCCCGAAGGCTGCCGGTCCGATGGGCCGTCGAACGGGTCGTCGGTCGGAATCGGCGGCGACTGCGCGATGCCCGCCGGACCCGGCATGGGCTGACCGGCGTTCGCGTCGCCGAACAGGCTGTCGCCCACGGGAGGCGGCTCCGGCGCATCCACCCAATCGTCGACCACTGGCGTGATCGGCGTCATCGCCTGCGGCGCGGGCGCGCGCGCTTGCTGCGGCGCCATCGGCTGCGGTGCGGGCGCGCGCGGTTGGGGTGGTGCGGGCGGCGGTGCTGGCCTTGGCGTCGGGGCCTGCGGGCGCGGTCGAGCGGCGGCCGGCTGAGGTGGCGTTGGCGTTGGCCCCGGCGGCAGGCCGAAGGCGCGGTCGAGCCTGGGATCGGGTGCGACGGGCTGCGACGAGCCGGTCTTGGGCGCGAGGCCAGCCAGCGCCGCTTCGATAGGGTCGAGTTCGGCGGGCGGCGCGCTCAGTCCACCGGACGGCGCCGCATCCCAGTCCGTCGGCAACGCCTGCTGCGGTCCGGGTCCCACGGGGTTCGGCATCGCGACCGGCTGCAGCGCGAAGGGCGATTGCGGCATCGGCACGTGCCGATCATCCGCTACCGGTGGTGGCTGGTCGAACGGGTCGGGCAGCGCCGCGAGCGGATCCGGCGCGTTGGTGAAAGCGGAACGCTGCGGCGGTGGCGTGGGTGGCGCGAAGGGATCGGGATTGCCCGCCGACGGCGCGCCCCAGCTATCGGGTCCCGGCCCGCCGAAGGGCGAGCCGCTCGACGGCGATGGCGCGCCGAACGGCGACGCGTCGGATGGCGGGACGCCGAGGCCACGCTGCTCGGGCGCGTTGAACGGATCGACCATGGCGCCGCCCGGCGACAGCGGTGTGCGATTGTCGCCGAGTTCGCCGAACAGGTCGTTGCCCGGCGGCAATTCCGGCGGGCGTTCCTCGGCCATCGGATCGAGCGGGGAGGGCCCGCGCGGCTGGGCGCGCGGCGCGCCGAAATCGGCGCGCGCGAGATCGCCGAGATCGAAGGAATCATTGCCGATGGTCGCCGGTCCAGCCGCCGGGCGCCCAAAGTCGTCCTGGCCACCCTCCATCTCGACGGCGATCTCGTAGCCGCCGATGCGAATGGAGTCGCCAGGGCCGAGCGGCCAGGCGTTGCCGTTGCCGACGTTCTGCCCATTGACGAAGGTGCCGTTGGCCGATTTGTCGACGATCTGCCAGCCGCCCTGCGCGCCCTCGATCACCGCGTGCTCGCGCGACACGCCCGCCGAGGCGTCCGGTAACACCCATGAGTTTCCATCACGACGACCGATCGTCGCGCGGCCGCCGGCGAGCGTGAACGGCGGCGGCGCGCGCTCGGTCGGCGGCGCCGATACGACGCGAAGGGTCAAGGACGCAGCCATTCGTCGGCTCTCCGGCAGAGGCGGTCTTTTGGCCTCCTATGTATAGCAGCGCGCCTCGGGGCCCGTCACATGAAGCTGGCGTTCCGCGCCGTCGTGGCGACCCGCTTCACTTGGGTCGGCCATTGCCGCCCTGGGCGATGTCGATGCCCTGTGTGAGAAAGGCCCGATGCTTGGCTTCCATATCTTCGGGCGATTTCGGGTTGGTCACGGCGGCAAGGACGACCGCACCCCAGATGGCGCGGCCGAGCGCGTTCGGTGGTGGTGGCACCGACGGAAGGTTCGGCGGCGCGATCGAGCCGCCGCTCCAGAAGGAGCCCATCGCCGCCCAGGAGGCGGGCGTCTGGAAGCCGGTGGCCATCGCGCGGTCGTACGCGGCGCGGCGATTGTCCTCGTCGGGCTTGAACACCCAGGCTTCGGCGGCGCTCAACGCGTCGGTATCCGGCGGCTGGACGGGGTTGCCGGCGTCGACATAGGCGCGCGCGGCGAGACAGGCCCACCATACGGCCTCGCGTGGGCGCAGCGAATGCGCCAGGAACCGCACCGCGTCCTGCAACAGGCCCGCGTCGATCAACGAGCTGACGAATCCCTCCGGACTCGCGGCCGCCGGCACCATGGCCTGCGCCTCCGGGCCGAGTTCCCCCGACTGCGCCACCGCGGGAATTTCCGCGTTCGTCAACTTCGTGAACGGCTGCACTGTTCCGGCCATCCCACCTCCTACCCGACCTCGCTTGCCGCCCGGCTCAGTTGATCATGGTTATACCACCCTTGAGCGTGAGCATCGCAGTACCTTTGACCGTCGTCATCAGGCCCTTGATATCGACCATGATCTGCCCTTCGACATTGATCATCATGCCCTTGATGGTGACGCCCATCTGGTCGAGCTTGACAGACGACTGGCCGACCTTGAGCTCGATGCTCTGCATCGCCTCGACGTCCTGCTTGCCCAGGCTCATCACCAGCTTGTCGTTGCCCATGCTGAGCTTGGTGTCGCGATTGCCCATCGAGATGGTTTCTTTGAGATTACCCATGCTCAGCTTGTAGGTGTCGTTGCCCTGGGTAATCGTCGTGTCGCGGTTCTGCTTGATCGTCTCGTCCTGATTGTTGTCGACCTTCAGGGTCTGATTGTTCTTGATGTGCCGGGTCTGGTCATGGTCGATGGTGATGTTCTCGTCATGCTCGACCTCGACCACATGGTCCTTCTGGGCGTGCATGTAGATGACTTCCGACCCCTTCTTGTCCTCGAAGCGGAAGATGTTGGTGTCGGCCTTGGCGCCGCCCTTGCTGCTGCGCGTCTCGATGCCGCTCTGCGTCTTGTTCGCCGGCAACGCCCATGGCGGCTTGTTGGCGCCGTTGTAGACGCAGCCGGTGACCAGCGGCTGGTCGGGGTCGCCGTTGAGGAACTCGACCACCACCTCCATGCCGATGCGCGGCGTGAACACCGTGCCCCATTGCGGGCCGGCCCACGACTGCGCCACGCGGATCCAGCACGAGCTCTTCTCGTTCTTCTCGCCCAAACGGTCCCAGTGGAACTGCACATGGATGCGGCCGAACTCGTCGACGTCGATCTCCTCGCCCGAGGGGCCGACGACGAGGGCGGTCTGCGGCCCGGCGATGATCGGCCTGGGCGTGGTGCGCGCGGGCCGCAGGATGGTCTCCTTCGGCGCGATGACGAAGCTGTTGCCGTAGGTGGACGAGTCACTGGCGCCGGCAGCGTGGCCGGCGCCGGACGCGGCGTGACGCACGCGGGCGACGACCCACTGCTTGCCGTCCTCGGCCTTGAAGCGCGCGCCCTTCAGGGTGAAGTAGCCGCCGGCCTCGAAGAAGCGCACCGCGCCGTGGCCTTCGGCCAGCTTGAAGTTCGCCTCCAACGCCTCGATGCGGCGCTTGGCGATGCGATCGCCCTTGCCGTCGGCGTTGCCCTTGTCGATGTAGTTGCCGGGGTAGTCGTAGATCTCGAACTGGCCGGTCTTGGCCGTCTTCTTGACGCTGTTGGTCGAGACCAGCAGATCCTTCGACGGCGCCTTGAAGTCGTAGTCCTCGTTCGCCCACTTGGTCGGCAGGAAACGATACTCGAGATCGAAGGCGTTGATGACGTCGTTGGCGGTACCTTCGGCGTCCATCTCGACGTTGGCCATCTCGATGGCGAAGTAGAGGCCGGCGTCCTCGCCGACATGCAATTCGTTGGCGCCGTCCTGGTGGCGGAGGAACCACAGCCAGCCTTCTTCCTCGATCAGGCGCTGGATGAAGGCCCAATCGCTCTCGAGGTACTGCACGCAGTATTCCCAGGTGCGCCCGGTCGGCAGCTTGGTCGCCGCCTTGGCGCCCGCCTTCGACAGCACGTCCTCGATGATCGCCTTTGTCGTCTTCTGCTGGTATATGCGACAATCGACGCGATGGGTGAGGAACCAATACTCCGGCACGAGCTCGACGTGATAGACGTAATAGATCAGGCCATCGCCCCAGTGATCGATCGTGCCGCCCGAGCTCAAGCGGCTGACGAAGCCATGGTAGTGGCGCCAGGCGTCGCCCGAGGCGACGCTGAACGTGATCTCCTTGCCCAGCAGATCGGTCGGCTGGATGTTTTCCTTGAGCGAGATCACGTCGAGCCGGAAGGAGAAGAAGCCGTTGATCGCCTCCTCGCCGGAGAAGCCGGTGAGGATCACCTGATCCTTGCCCAACGGCGTCTTGAGCTGCAGCCAGCGTTTGGTGTCAGAGATAGCCATGGCCGCGCTCCTGATGGCCGCGAACATATCGCGCGGCCAGTCTATGGCAAAGTGTCCGACAGGCTGGTGCCAAGGTCAAGAAAAAAGCGATCATTCGCTCACTTTAGTCATTGATCGACACGATCCCAACGAGAGGTCCCAGCATCATGCGTGCGATGACGAGCGCTTGTCTGCTGATTCTGCTGTATGCGATCGGCGTCGGCCAAGCTGCGGCACAACAGAACCCGCCGCCGTCTCCGATGGGCATCGAGGGCTTCCGCTCCGCCAAGTTCGGCGCGACCGAGGCCCAGGTGCGCGCCGCGATCAGGGAAGACTTCAAGCTCGCCGATACAGCGATCAAGGCCGCCACCCATCCGCTGGAGCAGACGAAGAGCCTGTCGATCGTCGTGCGCGACCTGGTCGCCAACAGTGGCGAGGCGCAGGTCGCGTATGTCCTCGGCTTCCGCTCCAAGACGCTCATCCAGGTCAACATCCTGTGGAACGCCCCGGACCCGGCCAGCACGGAGATCGTCATCGGCGCCGGCAACGCGTTGCGCGACTACTTCGTCGGCCAGACCACCCGCTTCGTGAAGGAGCAGGTGAAGACCAACGTCCAGCTGCCCGATGGCCGCATCCTGCTGTTCCAGGGCGCCGACGACAAGGGCCGCGCCATCGAGCTGGTGATGCTGGTCGCCGCGCGACCGCCGGTCCAGGGCCAGCCCGCCGATCCGCGGCCGGCCACCGCCCGGCTGCAGCTGATCTACGTGCTGGCCCCCGGCAATTCCGACATCCAGCGCATCGGGCCCGGCCAGTTCTGACGACGCCTCAGCCCTTCGACAGGTTGTAGGACTGCACGAACGGCTTGCCGGTCTTGGTGCCCTTCTCCTCCATGTCGTAGAAGGTGGCCTCGATCTCCGTGAAGTTGAGCGCGAGCAGCTCGGTTGCCCGCTCATTCTCATGGCCGGACGATGCGAATGAACTCACCAGCACGTTGCTGAGCTTTATCGCCTGGATGAGCGCCTCGCCGCCTTGCGAGTTCACGGTCCAGTTGAGAATGACGGTCTTGGGATCGCCCATGAGATGCTCGCGCCACAGCTTGCCGCTGGCGTGGTCGCGCTTCTTGGTGATGGTGACCTCCTGCATGCTCACCGAGCTCTTCGTGCGCTTGTCGACACTGCCCGACGTCGTGATGGCGCGAGAGGATCCCCACTGCACCGCATCGAGGTGGATCCAGCCGGCGTGGCCTTCGGCGGTGACGTCGCCGTCGACGCCCTCGAATTGCATGTAGATCGGCATGAGTTGGCTCCTTGGCCAGGAAAGGTCGATCTGTCAGCAAAACGGCGCGGCGTTCGCACGCCGCGCCGATCGCGTCACTAATGCTCGGCCGCGGCGATCAGGTCGCCTTGGACAGCGCGATATCGTAGGTGATCGCGCTGCCACCGGTGGCGTCCGTGCCTTCCTTGGCCTGCACCATGTACTTGGTCTCGATCTTGGTGAAGTTCAGCGAGAGCGACTCCATCGGGCGGTCGCCCCCCGAGGAGAAGGACATGCCGCTCACCAGCGTGTTCTCCAGCTTCATGTACATGAAGGTGTTGTCGGCGCCGCCGCTGGTCGACGTGAAGTCGATGGTGACGGGCTTGCCGGTGGTGTTCTTGACCAGCTCCTGCCAGAGCGGGCCCGAGGCCGCGTCCATCGACTTGGTGACCACGATCTCGCTCACCGAAGCGGTCGAGGCCTCGCGATTCTCCGCGCTGCCCACCGGGGTGGAGATGCCGCGGCCGACGCCGAACTGGCAGGACTGCAGCGTGATCCAGTCGGTGTGCGATTCCGCCGTCGCATCGCCCTTGATGCTGCCGCCATCGTATTCCATGAAGATTGCCATTGTCGTCTCCGTGTTGGGCCGCGTGGGCCCGGTTTGTCTGGTCCTTTGCCTGTAGCCTGGCGCGCCTAGGTGGCGACGGCCGTGGCGATGTCGTAGGTGACCGCGAACGGGGTGGCGGCCTCGGTGTCCTCGACCGTCTGGTTGTGGAAGGTCGACTGGATCTTGGTGAAGTTCATCGAGATCGACTCGCTGGGGCGGTCGCCGCCCGAACTCACCGAGAAGCCGCTGACCAGCGTGTTCGTCAGCAACAGCTCCATGATGGTGTTGACGCCCTGGTCGCTGGTCGTCGTCAGGTGGACGGTGACATCCTCACCATCCGTGCCGACATAGGACCGCTTCAGCAGCTCAGGGGACGCACCGTCCTGCGGCTTGGTGACCACCACCTCGCTGATCGAGACCATCGAGGCTTCGCGGTTCTTGGCCGAACCGGTCGGCGTGCTGATCGCGCGGCCACCACCCCACTGGATCGAGTCGCAGGTGATCCACTTCTCATGCGACTGAGCCGTGGCGTCGCCCTCGATCGGACCGTACTTCATATAGATCGCCATATTGCTCCTCCTTCTGGACCGGGATCCGGCCCGTTTGATCCTGTCGTTCGGGCGATCTGACCGTCTCGCCCCTGAGCGGTCACTCGCCGCCGCCCCCGACGCTCACCACTCAAGCTGAGTGATTACTCAATCTTGTACTCGAACTTTCCGTCCTTGTCCACCCCTACATGCACCTTGTTGATAACTTGGCCGTCGGCGAGGGCGGACAGGAAGTGGCCGGAGAGTTCCGGCAGCATGGTGCGCTGGATGATCTGCTCGATATTGCGGGCGCCGGACTCGACCTCGGTGCAGCGCGCGGCGATGGCGTCGACCATCGCGTCGTCGTAAACCATTGTCGCCTTGTAGTTTTCCGCCACGCGCTTGACCACGCGGCCAAGCTGCAGGCGGACGATCTTCTTGATCGTCGAGTCGTCCAGCGGATAGTACGGCACCACCGTGATGCGGCCGATGAAGGCCGGCTTGAAGGTCTTGAGCAGCTCGGGATGCAGCGAGCTGGCGAGCGCCTCGGGGTTCGGCCGCGTATCCGGATCGGCGCAGAGCTTGGCGATCAGGTCGGTGCCGGCGTTCGACGTGAGGATAATGACAGTGTTCTTGAAGTCGATGTCGCGGCCTTCGCCGTCACGCAGCATGCCCTTGTCGAACACCTGGTAGAACACGTCCTGAACGCCCGGATGGGCCTTCTCGACCTCGTCGAGCAGCACCACCGAATAGGGGTGGCGCCGCACCGCCTCGGTCAGCACGCCGCCCTCGCCGTAGCCGACATAGCCCGGCGGCGAGCCCACGAGCATCGAGACTTTGTGCTCCTCCTTGAACTCCGACATGTTGATGATCGTCAGCGCCTGGTCGCCGCCGTACATTTCCTCGGCGAGTGTCAGCGCGGTCTCGGTCTTGCCAGTGCCCGAGGTGCCGGCGAGCATGAAGACGCCCAGCGGCTTGCGCGGATCCTGCATGCGCGCGCGCGCCGTGCGCATGCCCTTGGCGATGATCTCCAGCGCGTGATCCTGGCCGATGACGCGCTCGGCCATCTTGTCCTTCAGATTCAGCACGGTGCGGATCTGGTCGCCCAGCATGCGGCCGACGGGAATGCCGGTCCAATCGCCGACGATGGCGGCCGCCGCCTGGGCGTCGACCAGCGGCAGCACCAGCGGCGTCTCGCCCTGCAGCTTCTTCAGCGCCTCCCACTTCTCGTCGAGCGCGGCCTTCTTGGCCGGACGATCGGCCTCGTTGGCCTCGCCCTCGAGCTCGGCGCGCAGCTTGGTGACCTCGTCGACGAGGACCTTCTCCTGCTTCCAGCGCTCTTCCATCGCCACCAGCTCTTCCTTGAGCTTGGCCAGCAATTCCTCGCCCTCGGCGATCTCTTCGGCGTGGTCGGTGCCCGCCTGCTGCTCGCGCTTCTGGATGTTGATCAGGTTGTCGAGCAGGCCGATGCGACGGCGCAGATCCTCGACCGCCGGCGGCGTCGAGGCCAGACCCATGGCGACGCGCGCGCAGGCCGTGTCGAGCACGCTGATCGCCTTGTCGGGTAGCTGCCGGCCGGCGATGTAGCGGTTGCTGAGGCGCACCGCCTCCTGCACCGCCTCGTCGAGCACGCGCACCTGGTGGTGCTTTTCCATCACGTTGGCGATGCCGCGCAGCATGTCGATGCCCGACTTCTCGTCCGGCTCCTCGACCTTGACCACCTGGAAGCGCCGCGTCAGCGCCGGGTCGCGCTCGAAGTACTTCTTGTACTCGGCCCAGGTCGTGGCCGCGATGGTGCGCAGCTCACCGCGCGCCAGCGCCGGCTTCAGCAGGTTGGCCGCGTCGCCCTGACCGGCCGCGCCACCGGCGCCGATCATCATATGGGCTTCGTCGATGAACATGATGATGGGCTGCGGCGAGGCCTTGACGTCCTGCAGCACGCTGTTCAGCCGGTTCTCGAACTCGCCCTTCATGCCGGCGCCGGCCTGCAGCAGGCCGAGATCGAGCACGCGGATGGCGCAGTTCTTCAGCTTGTCCGGCACATCGCCCTCGGCGATCTTCAGCGCCAGGCCGTCGACCACCGAGGTCTTGCCGACGCCGGCCTCGCCGGTGAGGATCGGGTTGTTCTGACGTCGGCGCAGCAGGATGTCGATGCACTGCCGGATCTCGTTGTCGCGGCCCAGCACCGGATCGAGCTTGCCGCTCTTGGCGCGCGCCGTCAGGTCGGTGGTGTAGAGATCGAGCGCGCCGGTCTTGGCGCCGGTCGGCCGGTGGGCGCCGGCGCCACCGGCGGACTGCACGTCCTGCGCCACCTCGGCCGCCTTGGCCTCCGAGGAGCCGTCGGTCGCGGCGTCGAAATCACGCGACAGCGCCTCGACGGGGATCTTCGAGAACTGGCTCGACGCGTTGCGCGCGGCGATCGCCATGGTCTCGTCGCTCAGCATCGCCACCAGGATGTGGCCTGAACGCACTTGCGGTGAGGATTTGTTGACCGAGGCGAAGAGGTAGGCCTCGCTGGCCAGCTTGACGATCTGCGGCGCCAGTGCGGGCGGGCGACCGTTGCCGGTCTTGAAACGATCGATGGCGCGATTGAGGTCGGCGCTGAGCCGGCCGACATCGGCCTCGTACTTGCCCATGATCTTGGAGATGTCATTGTCGGGGATGTCGAGAATCTTCAGCAGCCAGTGCTCGATCTCGACGTTGTAATTGGTCCGGGACATCGTCAGACCGGCGGCCGCTTCGAGGGCTTTGCGGCAGGGATCATTGAGCTTGGTGACAAGCGACTTTAGATCAACGGCCATAGGTCAAATCCCCCCGGCGCGAGGCGCACTGGCGACTAATAGGGCATCGACGTTGCGATGCTGTAACAGTCCACGGGGCTGATCCCTCTCCTGGATGCGGCACGGCGGACCGTGGGAAAGAATGAACAGAATCGATCTCAAAGTCGAGGGGGTGTTCAATCGGAAACGCCAATCGGCGACTCGGATCGGTGTCCTGATTGCCGATGGTCTGGTCGAACGATCCACCGATTGATCAGCCCGTGTCGAGCCTGCGATGCTGCCGGTCGACAGAGTGGGGGAGCCACCATGACCGATACGCCCTTGTGCCCGACCGTCAGCGAGGCGCTCGCGGGCCTGCGTGACGGCGGCCTGACACCCGAGAGCCTGCTTTATCGCTGCTTCGCGCGCATTCATGCGCGTGAAGCGGCGGTCGGCGCCTGGCAGACGATCGACGAGACGGCGGCGCGGCGCATCGCCGGCATGAACCTGGTTGGTCCGCTGGCCGGCCTTCCGGTTGGCGTGAAGGACATCATCGACACGGCCGACCTGCCGACCGGCTATGGCTCGAAAGCGTTCGTCGGCCATCACGCGGGCGCCGACGCCGCCTGCGTCGCCGCGTTGCGCTACGCCGGCGCCGTCGTCCTGGGCAAGACCGTGAGCACCGAGTTCGCCTCGATGCATCCCGGCAGGACACGCAATCCGCATAACCCGAAACACACGCCGGGCGGTTCCTCGAGCGGCTCGGCGGCGGCGGTGGCCGACGGCATGGTGCCGGTGGCGCTGGGCACGCAGACCGCCGGCTCGGTGATCCGGCCGGGCTCGTTCTGCGGCGTGGTCGCCTACAAGGGCTCCTATGGCTGGACGGACACGGCGGGCATCCATCCGCTGGCGCCATCCTTCGACACGCTGGGCTTCTACACCCGCGCCGTCGCCGACGTCGCGCCGGTGCGCGCCGCCCTGGCCGAGGGCGCGCGCGATCGGGTCAGTCCACGCAAGCCGATGATCGGCCTGTGCCGCACGCCGCAATGGGACCAGGCCGGCCCGGGCACGAAGCGCGTCGTTGAAAGCACGTTCGCCAAGCTGCGCGCCGCCGGCGCCACGACCTTCGAGGTGGTCTGCCCGCCGTCGTGGAACGATCTCGTCGAGACCCACCGCCGCTTCATGCTGCGTGAGATGCCGGCGATCTTCGACAAGATCATCGCCGAACATGGCGACAAGATCAGCGAGAGCTTCAAGGCGCAGGTCAAGGAAGGCGCCTCGATCTCGGCCGCCGAGGCGGCCGTGCTGGCGCAGGCGATCGCCGATCGGCGCGGCGACTTCGCGCGCATGATCGGCCGCGGCGAGATCTGGTTGACGCCGGCGGCGCCCGATGAGGCGCCCGAGGGCATCGAACGCACCGGCGATCCGCTGTTCAACCGTCTGTGGACCCTGCTCGGCGGGCCGCTGATGTCGATCCCCGCCGGCACCGGCGCCAAGGGTCTGCCGATCGGCGTGCAGCTGGTCGGCGCGCCGGGCGCCGACGACGATCTGATCGACGCGGCGGCCTGGGTCGAGGCGGCGCTGGCCAAATGAGATGGTTTGAGAAGGGTTATTCGGTGGCTGGCATGGCGCTCGCATTGACTCCGGCGCAACTTGATCCTTAACCTCTTCAAAATATGGAACGTGGTTCCATTTTTCGGGACTGACCGATGGGCGCGCTGTCGAATGCGGTGGCCATCCTGCGCTGGGCGCGGGGACGGGAACCCGACTTCGGCGTGAGCGAAGTGGCGCTGGGGCTCGGCATGCCCAAGAGCACAGCGTCGCGGTTGCTCAAGGACATGGCGGGGCAGGGCCTGCTCGAGCGCGACGCCGCCACGCAGCGCTACCGCGTCGGCATGTTGTTGCTGGAGCTGGGCCGCCAGTATCGCGCCGGCCAGCCGCTGGTCGAGGCGGCCGATACCGCGCTGATCGAGCTGACGCGCCGGACCGGCTTCGCCACGGGCATCAGCCTGCTCGATGGCATCGAGATCGTGGTGCTGCGCTCGCGGCCCGGCACGCATCCGCTGCAGGTCGTCACGCCGCCGGGCGCGCGCAGCCCGGCCTGGGCCAATTCCACCGGCCGCAACCTGCTGGCGCGCCTGACCGATGCCGAGATCGCGCGGCGGTTCACGCCCTATCCGGCGCTCGATCGCCCGAACGCGCCGGCCAATTTCGGCCAGCTGATGGAGCGCATCGGCCGCGCCCGCGCCCGCGGCTTCGATGAATCCGACGACGAGGCGCTTCCGGGTGTCGCCGCCGTATCGGTGGCGATCGCCGACCCGACGTCGGGCGACGCGATGTCCCTGTACATCGCGTTTTCCGGTCTGCACGTGAACCGCCAGCGCCGCCGCGAGCTCGCCGCCATGCTGCTCGACGTCAAGCTGCGGCTGATCGACCGCTTCGGCGAGGAAACCACCACCGAGCCGAGGCGCGCGCATGGCTAGCCTCGCGCTCGACGATGTCGCGCCGCCACCGCCGGCCATGCGTCGTCGCGGCGTCTCGCCGATCGCCTGGCTCGCGGCGCCAGCGCTGCTGCTCTTCGTCGTCTTCTTCGTGCTGCCGTTCGGTGTGATGGCGCTGCTGTCGTTGCTCAGCGGCAATCCCGCCACCAACCCCAACGTGATCTGGACCACGCGCCACTACGAGCGCTTCCTCGGCGACGACCTCTACCACGACGCGCTGTGGTCGACCCTGCGCATCGGCCTGATCACGACGATCGTCGCGCTGCTGATCGGCTACCCGCTGGCGCACTGGATGGCGCGCATGAAGTCGCGCATCGGCCACGCCGCGCTTCTGATGGCGGTGATCGCGCCGATGCTGACCGGCATCGTCGTGCGCACCTTCGCCTGGATGACGATCCTGCAGGACAAAGGCGTGATCAACACCACGCTGATCGGCATGGGCCTGATCGAGAAGCCGCTGCCGCTGATGTACAACGAGTTCGGCACCATCGTCGCGCTCGTGCACATCTACGTGCCGTTCATGGTGCTGACCTTGACCGGCGTGATCGGCCGCATCGACGAGCGCCTGGAGCAGGCGGCGCGCAATCTCGGCGCCACGCGGATGCGCGCCTTTATCGAGATCACCCTGCCGCTCAGCCTGCCCGGCATCCTCGCCGGCTCGCTGCTGGTCTTCGCGCTGTCGATCAGCGCCTATGTCACGCCCTTCCTGATGGGCGGCACCAACGTGCTGACCCTGCCGATGATGATCTATCAGCAGGTCAGCTCGTCCTTCAATGTCGGCTTCGCCGGCGCGCTGGGCGTCGTGCTGCTGGCGGTCTCGCTGGTGATCATCGTCGCCTACAACCGCGTGCTGGCCCGCCTCTCCGGCGACGAGGGGCTGACATGAGCGCGCCCCGAATGAACGCCAGGCGCTTCGACGCCGGCCGGGCGGCCTACCTCACGCTCAACGGCGCCATCCTCACCTTCCTGCTGGCGCCGCTGGCGATCGTCACGGTCTTCGCGCTCAATCCCACGCCCTACATCTCCTTCCCGCCGGTCGGTGTCACCACGCGGTGGTTCGAGAAGTTCTTCGCCACCGAGGATTTCATGCGCTCGCTGTGGCTCAGCCTGCGCGTGGCGGCGATGGTGCTGGTGCTGTCGACGACCTTGGGCGCGATGTGCGCGCTGGCGCTGGCGCGCGGGCGCCTGCCCGGCGCGCGGGTGCTGACCGCCTTCTTCATGTCGCCCTTGATGCTGCCGGCGATCCTCACCGGCCTGGCGCTGTTCCAGGTGCTGCTGCTGTCGGGCGTCGGCCGTCCGGTCTGGGGGCTGGTGCTCGGCCACACGCTGGTCGCCGTGCCCTATGTGCTGCGCACGACGCTCGCGGTGCTGGCCAATTTCGACACCAAGGTCGAGGAGGCCGCCGCCAGCCTGGGCGCCTCGCCGACGCGCGTGTTCTTCGAGGTGACCCTGCCGCTGATCCGCCCGGGCGTGATCGCCGGCGGCATCTTCGCCTTCATCGTTTCCTTCGACCAGTTCCCGATCTCGCTCTTCCTGGTGCTGCCCAAGGGCGAGACGCTGCCGGTCGTGCTGTTCAACTACATGAAGTTCGACCTCGACGGCGCGATCGCCGCGGCGTCGATGGTCTCGATTCTGATGGCGTTGAGTGTCGTGCTCCTGCTGGAGCGTGTGATCGGTCTGAAAGCCTATGTGAAGCTGTGATCTCGAACGGAGGATTGCCAATGACCCGTCTATCCCGTCGCACCGCGTTGAAAGCCGTCGCTGCGTCGGCCGTCGCCAGCCTGGCGGCGCCGGCGATCCTGCATGCGCAGGTCAAGACGCTCAAGATCACCACCTGGGGCGGCAAGTGGGGCGAGATCATGAAGGGCACGGTGCTGCCGGCCTTCGAGAAGGAATTCAAGTGCACGGTCTCGGCCGACCAGGCCTTCCCGTTCCTGCCTAAGCTGCAGGCCGCGTCCAAGAACGATCCGATCTACGACGTGCTGCACACCAACTCGAACGAGCAGTGGAACGCGGTCGAGCAGGGCCTCGTGGTGGCCAAGATCACGTCCAAGGAAGTGCCCAACGTCGCCGACGTCTATCCCTACGCGGTGAGCGACAAGATCGTCGGCGTGTCGATCTTCACCTCGGCCATCGGCCTGGGCTATCGCACGGACAAGGGCCTGGCGAAGCCGACATCCTGGAAGGATCTGGCCGACCGCAAGCTCGACGGCGCGCGCGGCGGCTACATCATCCCGGTCAACAGCCTGGGCCAGGCGCATCTGATGATGCTCGGCAAGGTCTACGGCAAGGGCATGCAGGACCTCGACGCCGCCTACAAGGCGCTCGAGCAGCTCAAGCCGATCAAGATGGTCGACTTCACCGGCCAGATGGAAAAGATGATGCTGAGCGGCGAGGTCACCATGGGCGTGATCCACGACAGCGGCATCTACCGCTATGACGGGCAGAACCAGCCGGTCGATTTCGCGATCCCCAGTGAGGGCGTGCTGGCGCTGGAGCAGGTGCTGAACGTGACGCCGGGCAGCAAGGTCAAGGAGCTGGCCTTCGCCTATATCGACTTCATGCTGCGGCCCGACATCCAGAAGCAGCTGCCCACCGAGTTCAAGCGGTTCACGACGGTGGA
>CAYTFW010000043.1:0-11142 GCA_964437145.1 uncultured Rhizobiaceae bacterium | reverse complement strand
ACATCCAGAAGCAGCTTGCCGAAGGCGTCTGGTACTCGCCGTCGAACAAGAAGGTGAAGCTTGATCCCAAGTACGACGCCAAGCTGTTCAACACCGAGGCCAAGGTGGCGCAGCTCATCCAGCCCGACTGGAAGTGGTACAACGCGCGCAAGGACGACATCGACGCTCGCGTCGCGCGTCTGCTGCGGGGTTAGTGGTGACTCTCGCTTCTACCTTCCCCCGGAGGGGGAAGGTGGCGCGCGCAGCGCGACGGATGGGGGATGTTTCAACACGTCGGGTGTCCGTCTTCGACATCCCCCATCCGCCCTTCGGGCACCTTCCCCCTCCGGGGGAAGGTAAGACGACAGCGCGCCATGCGTGAGTCCGCCTCGATCCGCATCGATGGCGTGACCAAGACCTTCGACGGCCGGGTTATGGCCGTCGACGATGTCACGCTCGACATCCAGGCCGGGGAGTTCTTCTCGCTGCTGGGGCCGTCGGGCTGCGGCAAGACCACGACCCTGCGCCTGATCGCCGGCTTCGAGACCGCCGATGCCGGCCGCATCGTCGTTGGCGGCCGCGATATCACCGACCTGCCGGCGCACAAGCGCGACATGGGCATGGTGTTCCAGTCCTACGCGCTCTTCCCGCATCGCACCGTGGCCGAGAACGTCGCCTTCGGCCTGCGCATGCGCGCCCTACCGAAGGCGGAGATCGCCGAGCGCGTCGCGGCGGCGCTGAAACAAGTGGCGCTCAACGGCTACGAGGCGCGCCGGCCTTCGCAACTCTCGGGCGGCCAGCAGCAGCGCGTGGCGCTGGCGCGCGCCGTCGTCATCCGCCCGGCGGTGCTGCTGTGCGACGAGCCGCTGGGCGCGCTCGATCGCAAGCTGCGTCAGTCCATGCAGTTCGAGCTCAAGCAGCTGCAGAAGGAACTCGGCGTCACCCTGGTGTTTGTCACGCACGACCAGGAAGAAGCCCTGGCGATGTCCGACCGCATCGCCGTGATGAACGCCGGCAAGGTCGAGCAGGTCGGCGCGCCGTCGGAGATCTACGATCGCCCGCGCACGCGCTTCGTCGCCGACTTCATCGGCGAGATCAACATGTTCGAAGGCGCCTGGAGTGGCGGGCGTTTCGTCATGGGCCATGGCCGCGCCCTGCCGGCGGCGGGCATCGGCGGGCGCACCGGGTCGGGTGTCATCGCCGTGCGGCCGGAAAAGACACGCCTGGTCGGCGAGGTCGACGGCGCGCTGGGCGGCCGTATTGAAAGCGCGAACTTCCTCGGCGGCCACGTCCTCTACCGGATCGTCACCGACGAGGGCCGCGCGGTGCTGGCCAAGGAACAGAACGTCGGCGACAGCGGCCGCAAGGTCGGCGACCGCGTCGGCGTCGCCTGGATGCCGTCCGACGCGGTGAGCTTGGAGGCATGAGGATGAATTTCACTGTCGTCCTGAGCGCAGCGAAGGACCTCGCGGTGGTGCGTTCAGTCACACCGTCATGGCGTGGCCGCGATACCGCGAGGTCCTTCGCTGCGCTCAGGACGACAGTATCGATTCGGGGAGGCGTGAAATCATGACCCGAACCCTCGGCATCGCCGTCATCGGCCAGGCGCCGCGCGACGACATCGCGGCGTTGTTCGCGGCCCAAGCGCCCGACGGCACGCGCGTGATCCTGCGCGGCTGCCTCGACGGCATGGACGACGCGGCGATTGCCGCCATCGCGCCCGCCGACGGCGCGGACACGCTCTACACAAGGCTGCCCAGTGGCCGCGACGCGATCATCTCCAAGAAGGCCGTGGTGGCGCGCGCGCCCGCGACCTTGGCGAAGCTGCGTGAGGATGGCGCCGACGCCCTGGTGTTCAATTGCACCGGCGCCTTCCCGCCAATGGCGGGCGACGCCGGTGTGTTGTTCCCCTCGCGCGTACTGGCGGGGCTGGCGGCGGGGTTGCTGCCCTCAGGCCGGCTCGGTCTTCTGGTGCCGTTGCCGCAGCAGGCCGCGAAGCTGGCGGAGAAATGGGCGCGGCCCGGTGTCGAGGTCGTGGCCGAGGCCCTGGCGCCCAGCGCCGACGACGCGACGGTAGCGGCGGTCGCCACGCGCCTGAAGGCGAAGGCGCCCGACCTGATCGCTATGGATTGCATGAGCTACACGCCCGCGACCAAGGACATCGTGCGGCGTGTCGTCGGCGCGCCGGCGCTGCTGGGCGTGACCGCCACGGCGCGCGTGCTGCGTGAGATGCTGGAGTAGACGGTGGCGGGCGCACGCAGGCTCGAGACGCGCTGCTGCGTCGCCGGTGGAGGCCCCGCCGGGCTGATGCTGGGCCTGCTGCTGGCGCGCGCCGGCGTGCCGGTGGTGGTGCTGGAGAAGCACGCCGACTTCCTGCGCGATTTCCGCGGCGACACCATCCATCCCTCCACCCTGGAGGTGGTGAACGAGCTCGGCCTGCTCGACGAGTTTCTCAAGCTGCCGCACGAGAAGGTCGCCGACCTGGCGGTGCAGTTCGTCGACGGCCAGTTCCTGGTCGCCGATTTCCGGCACCTGCCGGTGCGCTGCGGCTTCGTCGCGATGATGCCGCAGTGGGACTTCCTGGATTTCCTCGCCGGGCATGGTCGGCGCGAGAGCGGCTATACGCTGCTGATGCGCACCGAGGCCACCGGCCTGATCGAGGAGAATGGCCACGTCGTCGGCGTGCGCGCGCGCGACGACGAGAGCGACCTGGAGGTGCGCGCCGACCTGACCGTGGCCTGCGACGGGCGCCACTCGACGCTGCGGGCCGCCGCTGGCTTCACACCGACGACGCTGGGCGCGCCGATCGACGTGCTGTGGTTCCGCATCACCCGCCGACCGGACGACATCGCGGTGACCGGCGGGCGCTTCGGCGCGGGCACCATTCTCGTGATGATCAACCGCGGCGACTACTGGCAGTGCGCCTACGTCATCCCCAAGGGGTCGGTCGAGTCAGTGCGCGCGCGCGGCTTGCCGTTGTTCCGCGACGGGCTGGCGGCCTTCGCGCCGATGCTGGCGGATCGCGTCGGCGAGCTGCGTTCGTGGGACGACCTCAAGCTGCTGACGGTGAGCGTCGACCGCCTGCCGAGATGGTGGCGGCCCGGATTGCTGTGCATCGGCGATGCCGCACACGCGATGTCGCCGGTCGGTGGCGTTGGCATCAACCTCGCGATCCAGGACGCGGTGGCGACGGCCAATCGGCTCGCCGCGCCGTTACGCGAGCGCCGGATCGCCGACTCCGATCTCGCCGCCGTGCAGGCGCGCCGCCAATGGCCGACGAAGGCGACGCAGGCGGTGCAGCTCTTCATGCAGAACATCGTCATCGCGCCGGCGCTGGGCCGCAGCGGGCCGCCGCGCGCGCCGCTGATGGTGCGCCTGATGGCGCGCTGGCCGTGGCTGCGACGCCTGCCGGCGCGGCTGATCGGCATGGGATTCAGACCGGAGCATTGGAAACCGACATGAACGTGGCAAGTCCTTCCACGCCATCGGGCGTGGCGCTGCGCGCGCTGACGCTCGACGATATCGAGTCGCTCGCCGTCGGCGCCTGGGTGCTGGGCACGGGCGGCGGCGGCAGCCCCTATCTCGGCCTGCTCAACATGCGCCGCCTCTATCGCGAGGAGGGGTTGCGTGTGTCGCTGATGAGCCCCGACGACCTCGCCGACGACGACATGGTGGCGGCGGTATCGAACATGGGCGCACCGCTGGTTGGCCAGGAGCGGCTGACCGACAGCCGCACCATCGCGCGCGCCGTGGCGCTGATGGAGGAGCATATCGGCAAGCGCTTCCGCGCGATCATGTCCTTGGAGATCGGCGGCGGGAACTCGATCCAGCCGCTGATGGCGGCGGCGCATCTCGGCCGGCCGGTGGTCGACGCCGACATGATGGGCCGCGCCTATCCCGAAGCGCAGATGACCTCGGTCGCGGTCGGCGACCTCGTACCCTGCCCGCTGTCGACCGTCGACGTGCGCGGGCTGGAAGCGATCGTCGAGAAGGTGCCTACCTGGAAATGGATGGAGCGGGTCAGCCGCAAGATCTGCGTCGAGTACGGCTCGATCGCCTCGACCTGCAAGGCGCCGCGCACCGGCGCCGAAGTGAAGAAGTGGGGCATCAAGTACACCACGACCAAGGCGATCGCGATCGGCCACGCGGTGCGCGAGGCACAACGCAAGCACGAGGATCCGATCGCGGCGATCCTCTCCGTCGAGCCCGGCAAGGTGCTCTATCGCGGCAAGGTCAAGGACGTCGAGCGGCGCACGACCGAGGGCTTTCTGCGTGGCCGCACGCAATTCGACGGCATGGACGAGTATCGCGGCGTGGCGATGGAGATCGCCTTCCAGAACGAGTGGATCGTGGCTTGGCGCGACAACCAGCCGATCGCCATGTCGCCCGATCTGATCTGCGTGCTCGACAGCGTGTCGGGCGAGGCGGTCGGCACCGAGACCATCCGCTACGGCCAGCGCGTCACCGTGATCGCGCTGCCGCCGCCGGAGGTGTTTCTCTCGCCTAAGGGCCTGCTGCATGTCGGCCCGCGCGCCTTCGGCTACGACATCGAGTTCCGGAGCGTCTTCGCGTGAGCCTGCGCGACATCACGCTCGACGATATCGAAGCGCTGGCGGTCGGCGCCTGGGTGCTGGGCACTGGCGGTGGCGGCAATCCCTATCTGCCGCTGCTCAACATGCGCGCGCTGTACCGCGAGGGCTATCGCTGCCAGCTGATGTCCAGCGACGATCTCGATGACGACGACTGGGTCGGTACCGTCGCCAATATGGGCGCGCCGCTGGTCGGGCAGGAGCGGCTGACCGACAGCCTTACGTTGGCGCGGGCCGTGACGGTGATGGAAAAGCATATCGGCAGGCGCTTCCGCGCCCTGATGAGCATGGAGATCGGCGGCGCCAATGGCGTGCGGCCGTTCATGGCGGCGGCGCACCACAAGCTGCCGGTGGTCGACAGCGACACCATGGGCCGCGCCTATCCCGAGGCGCAGATGACCTCGGTCGCCGTGGGCGGGCTGACGCCGTACCCGCTGACCGCCGTCGACGTGCGCGGCTTCGAGAGCATCGTGCACAAGGTGCCGACCTGGAAATGGACCGAGCGTGTCGGGCGCAAGATCTGCGTCGAGTACGGCTCGGTCGCCGCGACGTGCCAGCCGCCGCGCACCGGCGCCGAAGTGAAGAGGTGGGGCATCCACGGCACGACGACCAAGGCCATCGCCATCGGCGCGGCGGTGCGTGAAGCGCAGCGCACGCACGACGATCCGATCGCCGCGATCCTGAACGTCGAGCCCGGCAAGCTGCTCTACAAGGGCAAGGTGATCGACGTCGCGCGGCGCGCCACCGAGGGCTTCCTGCGTGGCGTGGTGCGCTTCGACGGGCTCGACGATTGGCGCGGCTCGGCGATGACCATCAACTTCCAGAACGAGTGGATCGTGGCGTTTCGCGACGAGAAGTCGGTCGCGATGACGCCCGACCTGATCTGCGTGCTCGACTCGGTATCGGGCGAGGCGGTGGGCAGCGAGACGATCCGCTACGGCCAGCGCGTCACCGTGATCGCGCTGCCGCCGCCGGCGGTCTTTCTTTCGGAAAGAGGCTTGCAGCACGTCGGCCCGCGCGCCTTCGGCTACGACCTCGAATTCAGGAGCGTGTTCTCTTCTCCTCTCCCCGCGAGCGGGGAGAGGCCGGGTGAGGGGCTCGTGCGACGAACCGCGACCGCGGTCACCGAGGCCCAGCCCCTCACCCCAACCCTCTCCCCGCAGGCGGGGAGAGGGAGAAAGACGATGGAGTAAGCATGAGACGCATTGGCATCGATGTCGGCGGCACCAATACGGATGCGGTGCTGATCGAGGACGGCAAGGTCACCGGCGCGGTCAAGGCGCCGACCAGCGAGGACGTCACCACGGGCATCCTCGATTCGCTGAAGGCGCTCGCGGCCACCGGCGTGCTGAAGGGCAAGCGCATCGACGGCGTGATGATCGGCACCACGCATTTCATCAACGCCGTGGTGCAGCGCCGCCATCTCACCAAGGTCGGCGCGCTCAGGCTCGGCATGCCGGCCTCGGCCTCGCTGCCGCCGTTCTGCGACTGGCCGGAGGATCTCGCCGAGATCGTGCGTGGCGGCGTGTGGATGGTCGAAGGCGGTCACGAATTCGACGGCCGGCCGTTCATGCCGCTCGACGAGGTGGCGATCACCGCTGCGGCGCGGGAAATGAAGGCCAAGGGCCTGAAGTCGGTGGCGATCTCCGCGATCTTCTCGCCGCTCGATCCCTCGCACGAGAAGCGCGCGGCGGAGATCGTCGCTGGCGAGGTACCCGGTGCCTCGATCACCTGCTCGTCCGATCTCGGCCGCATCGGCCTCTTGGAGCGTGAGAACGCCGGCCTGCTCAACGCCGGCCTCGCCGACCTCGCGCGCGACACCATCGCCGCCTTCGAGCAGGCGATCCGCGACAGCGGCGTCGCGGCACCCCTCTACATCACCCAGAACGACGGCACCGTGGTCGAGGCGGCGCAGGCCAGGCGCCTGCCGGTCTACAGCTTCGCCTCGGGCGCCACCAATTCGATGCGCGGCGGCGCCTATCTCTCGGGTCTGCTGGACGCGATGGTGATCGATGTCGGCGGCACGACGACCGATGTCGGCCAGCTGAAGAACGGATTCCCGCGCGAAGCCAACTCCGTGGTGCGTGTCGGCGGCGTGCGCACCTTGTTCCGCATGCCCGACCTGATGTCGATTGGCCTGGGCGGCGGCAGCCATGTCTCGCTCGATCCGCTGAAGGTCGGCCCGCTGTCGGTCGGCTACAAGCTGATGCGCGAGGGCATCGCCTTCGGCGGCAAGCAGCTCACCACCACCGATATCGCCGTCGCCGCCGGCCGCCTCGCCCTGGGCGACAGGGCGAAGGTCGCCCACCTCGACGCCGCGACCTGCGCGCGCGTCTTCGGCGAGGCGCAGCGCATGGTCGAGGAGACCGTCGATCGCATGAAGACCGAAGCCGGCGACGTGCCGCTGATCGCGGTCGGTGGCGGCGCCTTCCTGGTGCCGGACAAGCTCGAGGGCGTGTCGGAGGTCATCCGCGTGACGCACGGCGACTGCGCCAACGCCGTGGGCGCGGCGATCGCGCAGGTCTCCGGCGAGTGCGACCAGATCTTCCGTGACATGGCCCGTGTCGACGCCATCGCGCGCGCCAACGAGCTGGCGGCGGATCGCGCGGTCTCGGCCGGTGCCGACCGCGCCACGCTCTCGACCATCGAGACCGAGGACATGCCGCTGGCCTATCTGCCGGGCAACGCGCTGCGCGTACGCGTGCGCGTGGTTGGCGACGTCGCCGCGACCTAGGGCGGCGACCTAGGGGCGCGGTGGCGCCACCGGTCCGGCCAACCCGTACGGTTCCGGCGTCATCGCGACGATGCGCGAGAACAGCGTGTCGAAAGACGACTTGGTATCGACACCGCTCAGCGGATCGTCGTTGGCCTCGAACGCGGCGTTGATCTCGACCCAGTCGGGCGGCGTGAGCGCGCGTTCGGCCAGCGGCAGGACGGCGTCTTCCTCGACGCGCATGTGGCGCCAGTGGAAATCGGCATAGTCCCTGGCCAGATCGGCGAAGTCCCTGGTGTTCACGCGGCCGGCTTCGAGATGGTCCAACACCTCGCGCAGCCGCGCGATCTTGCCGGCGCCCTCGACGTGCTCAGCGCTCAGCGCATCGAGCGTCGCCCTGGCTTCCGGCGCGCGCAGCCGCAGGAGCCGATAGAGATACGCGTCCTCCTTGGGATGGTGCAGGCGCTCGGGAAACCGCTCGATGTAGTCGACCATAGCCCATAGCAGCTTGAAGTCGGGCCGCGTCCCGTTGACGGCGTACTCGTCCGTCACATGCCGCAGGGCATGTAGGACGGCGGCCAGCGAGCGATGTTCGTCGCGAATGATGTGAAGGGCCCGATGCATGGTCACACCGCGCTGGAGTGGCGCGCTCCCGATGTTGGCAGGTAGTGGTCGAAGGCGGCGCAGATCAGCCGGGTGGCTATTCGGCCGGCGGCGGGAATGCGCACGGCGTCTCCGTCGATCTCGACGACACCCTGCTCGACATAGGGCCGCAGCCGCTCAAGATCGTCGTCGAAGACGGTGACCGGCACACCGTGGCGGCGCGCGATGGCATCGAGATCGACGGTGAAGTCGCACATCAGGCGCTCGATCACGTCGGCCGCTAGCTTGTCGTCGTCGTTCACCGCGCGTCCACGCGCCGTGGCGTAGGCGCCCTGATCGATCGCCTCGGCATACTGCTTCATGCCTGCGGCGTTCTGGGTGAAGCCCTGGGGCAGCTGGCTGATCGCGCTGGCGCCGAGCCCGATCTGCGGCACGGCCGCGACATCGGTGTAGCCCTGGAAGTTGCGCCGCAGCCGGCCCTCACGGGCGGCGACCGCCAGCGGATCGTCCGGCAGAGCGTAGTGATCGATGCCGACGGCGACGTAACCCGCGGCGGCAAGATCGCGCGCGGTCAGCCGGGCCATGGCCTGCCGCGCCGCCATGTCTGGCAGCGTCGCCGCATCGATCGCACTCTGGCGACGGGCCATCCACGGCACGTGCGCGTAACCGAACACCGCGATGCGCGAGGGAGCCAGCGCCACCGTCCGCTCCAGCGTGGCGGCCAGCATGTCGGGCGTCTGCAGCGGCAGGCCGTAGACGAGGTCGATATTGATGCGCTCGATGCCGGCGTGGCGCAGCGCGTCCATCGCGCGCGCGGTCGTCTCAACCGGCTGCCAGCGATTGATCGCGCGTTGTACCGCGGGCGAGAAATCCTGCACACCCAGGCTGGCGCGATTGACCCCGATGGCGCCCAGCGTCGCCGCCCGCGCCGGCGTCAGGTAACGCGGGTCGGTCTCGATCGAGATCTCGGTATTCCGATCGATCGCGAACTGCGCGGCGATCCGCTCGACGAGGCGTTCGAGTCCGTCGCTGCCAAGCTCGGTCGGGGTGCCGCCGCCCAGTTGCAGCGCCGCGAGCCGTCGACCCGAGCCGACATCTCGCGCCACCATCGTCAGCTCGCGCGCCAGCCGCTCGCCATAGGCCTCGATCTGCTCGGGACCGCGCGTCACTGCGGTGTGGCAGGCGCAATACCAGCACAGCGCGCGGCAATAGGGGACGTGCAGGTAGAGCGAGATGTCGCCGTCGGGCAGCGCGTTCAGCCAAGCGCGATGAGTCTTGCCGTCGATGTCGGCGCCAAACTGCGCGGCGGTGGGGTAGCTGGTGTAACGTGGTACGCCGCGCTCGAGGCCCAGCAGCGTGGCTTCATCCATGGACCACTCCCGCGCCCGACGGAACGGCGCGGGCGTGCGGGAAATACCCTAGGCGACGAGGCGGTTCCCGCCTTGATGCAGGTCAAGTGATCAAGACGGCTTGCCGGCGGGACGCCGACGGTCCCGGGAAGACTCTACGCTGCCAGCGCCATCGGCCGCACCAGCTCGAGCCCGTCGGCGGCGGTGGCGGAGATCGTTGTGCGCACCATGTAGCGGCCGATATCCTCGGGCCACGGGCGGCCGCGATGCATGGTGGCGCGATTGTCCCACATCACCACGTCGCCGGCGCGCCAGCTGTGCTCCCAGCTGCGGCCCGGCGCGGTCGCCAATTCCTCGAGCTCGTCGATCAGGGCGCGGCCCTCGGACTCCATGCCCTCGATGGCGCGGATGTGCGAGGCGATGTAGAGCGACTCGGTGTTGTTCACCGGGTTGCGCCACACCAGCCGCCAGCGCACTGGCGGCAGGGAGCGGCGCTCCTCGTCGTTCATCAACGTGGGCGAGATCTTGTCGCGCGAGGTGGCGAAATCGTGCAGCGCCACCATCTGGCGCAGCCTGATGCGGCGGCTTTCGGGCAGGCGCTCGAAGGCGCGCCGCGTGCTGACGAACTCCGTCTCGCCGCCACTGGGCGGGATGATGCGGCCGGACAGGATCGAGGTCAGCGCCGGGATCGCCTTGAAGGAGCTGTCGGTGTGCCAGAACTGGTTGGCCTTGTTGGTCAGCCACAGGCGATGGCTGGTCGGCACGATCTTGTTGGTGTCGGGATCGATGTTGCGGAGGTGGACGTAGAACGAGCCCGAGCCGATGGCGTTGACCTTGGTCGGCTCCGGCGGCCCGAACTTCGCCGAGAAGGCGAGCTGGTCCTCGTCCGTGAGCTCCTGGCCGCGGAACAGCAGCACCGAGTGCTCCTCGAAGGCGGCGCGCACCTGGCGATAGACGGTGTCGTCGCGCGCCACGTCCTGGATGGTAACACCGCGCACCTCGACGCCGAAATCAGGGCCGAGCTTCACCAGCTGCATGGTTTCCTCCCGCGGCTCGAACGGTCCGCTTGTCCAGGCACTATAGCGCCGCCAGCGCCCGCGCTACAGTGGGGCGATGCGCCGCGCGTTGGTTCCTCTGATCGCCACCTTCCTCGTGCAGACCCTGTGCTCGGCGGCGGTCCTAGCGTTGGCGACCATGATGCCCAAGGTCGGGCCAGATGTCGGCGTGCCGAGCTGGGTGATCGGCGCCTTCACCGCGATCATCTACGCTGTCGCCGCCTCGTCCTCGTTCTTCAGCGCCCAGCCGCTGGCGCGCTTCGGCGGCGTACGGCTCTGCCAGGCGGCGCTGCTGTCGGGCGCGTTGGGTCTCGCCGTCATGACGCTGGCCACGCCGCTGGCGCTGATTGTCGGCGTGTTCCTGGTCGGCGGCTCCAACGGTCCGCTCAACGCCGCGTCGGCGGCGATCCTGGCGCATCGCGTGCCGCCCAATTGGTATAGCGCCGCTTTCACCGTGAAGCAGACCGGCGTGCCCTTCGGCTTCGCGCTGTCGGGTGCTATCGTGCCGCCGCTGGCGACATGGCTGGGCTGGCAGGGCGCCGCCTGGAGCCTCGCCGCCGTGCTGGTGCTGGCCATCATTGCCCTGCAGCTGCTCGCGCGCGAACTCGAGAGCGACTCCCCGCCGATCGCGCGGCCGGCGCTGCTCGAGCCGATGGGTGTGATCTTCGCCGACCGTCGCCTCCGCGCGCTGGCGCTCGCCTCGCTGCTGTATGTCGTGGCGCAGCACACCGTGACCTTCGTGCTGGTCACCTACCTCGTCGAAGCCTGCGGCCTGTCGATGGTGGTCGCCGGTCAGATCCTCTCGGCCTCGCAGTTCGGCGCCGCCGCCTTGCGCCTCGTGCTGGGCAGTTTCG
>CAYTFW010000042.1:0-37688 GCA_964437145.1 uncultured Rhizobiaceae bacterium | reverse complement strand
ATCGTGGCCAACCTCGATCTCGCCGACGATCCCATCCTGCCGGAGGTCATCACCGCGGAGATGCCAAAGGCCGAGCCGCACGACGTGGCCCGCCGTATCGGCGCCGACATCAAGCCGGTGCTGATGCAGGCGCAGCGCCAGACATTGGCCGGCATCCGTATCCTCGACCATCGCGGCGTGGTGGCCACCAGCACCGGCGAGGACGAGGGTCGCGCGCTCGGTGCCATGGTCGAGGTGGCCCGCGCGCTGGAAGGCCGCGCCACATCGGTGATGCGCCGCCGCCCGCCGGTGCAGCCGGAGTTCCTATCGCCGCTGTCGATCAGCCGCGGCGCCAGTGTGCGCGTCTTCGCCGTCGTGCCGGTGGTCGAGAACGGTCGCGTGCTGGGCGCGATCCTGCTGCTGCGCACGCCGCGCACGCTGGACCAGGCGTTGCACGGCAAGCGCATCGAGCTGATGGCGCTGCTGGCGCTGATGCTGGCCGCCGGCGTCGGCATGGCGGGCTTCATGGCCTTCACCATCAGCGGCCCGGTGACCCGCGTGGTCGCCCAGGCCCGCCGCGTCGCGGCGGGCGAACGCGGCGCCGTCACACCGCTGCCGCATCGCTTCACCCGCGAGGTCGCCGAGCTCTCGGCCTCGCTGCAGACCATGGCCGACACGCTGGAACGCCGCGCCGACTACATCAGGGACTTCACCGTCGAGGTCGGCCACGAGTTCAAGACGCCGCTGGCCTCGATGAAGGGCGCGCTCGAGCTGATGCGCGAGGATTTCGAGGCCATGCCGACGGAGGACCGTCAACGTTTCCTCGACAACATGGCCGAGGATGTCGAGCGGCTGGACCGCCTCACCCGGCGTCTGCTCGATCTCGCCCATGCCGACGCGCTGGCGCCGCGCACCGACGCGCGGTGCGAGATCGGCGCGGCGCTGGCGGTGACGATCGAACGGCACCGCGAGCTGGGCCTCGCCATCCAGGTCGAAACCGGCTCGCCCGTCACAGTGGCGATCGACGCCGAAACCCTGTCCTCGGTCGTCTCCCTGCTGCTCGACAATGTGCGCCAGCACGTCGGGCCGAAGGCGACAGTCCGCATCAGCTGGGCGGTGGCCGATGGCCGGGTCCGCCTGAGCGTGGCCGACGACGGCCCAGGCATCTCGTCCGGCAACCGCGACCGCGTCTTCGACCGCTTCTTCACCACCGCCCGCGAGACCGGCGGCACCGGCCTGGGCCTGCCCATCGCCCGCGCCAATCTGGTGGCCTATGGCGGGGACATAAGGCTGGCCGAGGGCGGTGGCGGCACCAAATTCGAGATCACGGTTCTTGGGTTGGCCGGCGCTCCCACGCCTTGACCCTGCCGCATGGGCGCGCTACCCCCGCCCGCCCATGTCCCTCGCTGAAACCCAGCCCGCGTCCGCGCCGGCCGGCCATCCCGCCGCCCGTCGCCGCACCTTCGCGATCATCTCGCACCCCGACGCCGGCAAGACCACGCTGACCGAAAAGCTGCTGCTGTTCGGCGGCGCCATCCATGCCGCCGGCGCCGTCAAGGCGCGCGGCGAGGCAAGGCGCGCGCGCTCGGACTGGATGAAGATCGAGCAGCAGCGCGGCATCTCGGTCACGACGTCCGTCATGACCTTCGAGTACGGCGGCGCGATCTTCAACCTGCTCGACACGCCGGGCCACGAGGATTTCAGCGAGGACACCTACCGCACGCTGACCGCCGTCGATTCCGCCGTCATGGTGATCGACGCCGCCAAGGGTATCGAAGCGCGCACCCGCAAGCTGTTCGAGATCTGCCGCCTGCGCGACGTGCCGATCCTGACCTTCGTCAACAAGATGGACCGCGAGAGCAAGGATCCGTTCGAGCTGCTCGACGAGATCGCCTCGACGCTCGCGCTCGACGTCACGCCGATGAGCTGGCCGGCCGGCTCGGGCCAGTCCTTCCGCGGCACCTACGACCTGCTGCGCGACCGCATGCTGATGTTCTCGGCCCAGGCGCGCGAGAAGGTCGCCGACGCCGTCGAATACACCGGCATCGACGATCCTGAATTGGCGAAGGCGCTGCCGGCCGAGCAGTACGCCAAGCTGCACGACGACGTCGAGCTGGTGCGCGCGGGCTACCCGACCTTCGATCGCCAGGCCTATCTCGAGGGCCACCTGACGCCGGTGTTCTTCGGCAGCGCTTACAACAATTTCGGCGTGCGCGAGATCCTCGACGCGCTGGCCGCCTACGCGCCCTCGCCGCGCCCGCAGCCGGCCACGCCCAGGCCGATCGAGCCGACCGAGGGCAAGGTCGCGGGCTTCGTGTTCAAGGTGCAGGCCAACATGGACCCCAACCACCGCGACCGGGTGGCGTTCATGCGGCTGTGCGCCGGCCGTTTCCAGCGCGGCATGAAGCTCAAGCAGGTCGGCACCGGCAAGACTATCACCATCGGCAGCCCGATCCTGTTCTTCGCCCGCGACCGCGAGATCGTCGACGAGGCGTGGCCCGGCGACATCATCGGCGTGCCCAACCACGGCACCCTGCGGGTCGGCGACACGCTGACCGAGGGCGAGGAGCTGCGGATCACCGGCATTCCGAACTTCGCCCCTGAAATGCTGCGGCGCGTACGGCTGGAAGATCCGATGAAGTCCAAGCAGCTCAGACGCGCGCTGGAGGATCTGTCGGAGGAAGGCGTCACCCAGGTTTTCCGCCGCGTCATCGGCGGCGACTGGATCGTGGGCGTGGTCGGCGCGCTGCAGCTCGACGTGCTGCAGACCCGGGTCGAGACCGAGTACCAGGTGAAGATCGCGCTCGAGCAGGCGCCGTTCGAGACCGCGCGCTGGATCTCGGCCGACAGCAAGACCGACCTCGACCGCTTCATGGAGGCCCAGCGCGCCGCGATGGCCGAGGATCGCGACGGCGCGCCGGTCTATCTCGCGCGCAACGCCTGGGAGCTCAACACCATTCGCGAGCGCTTCCCCGCCGTGCGCTTCGCCGAGACGCGGGAGCGGCACTGATGAGCATCACCCGGATCGATCCCGGCCCGCGCCTGGCCGAGGCGGTGATCTACGACGATCGCGTCTATCTCTCGGGCATGATCCCGGAAGACACGTCGCTGGATATCACCGGGCAGGTGAAGCAGGCGCTGGCCGAGATCGACGCCCTGCTCAAGCGCGGCAATACCGACAAGACCAAGATCCTCTCGGCGGTGATCTGGCTGAAGGACATTGGCGATTTCGCCGCCATGAACGCCGTATGGGACGCCTGGGTGGTACCCGGCCAGACGCCGGCCCGCGCCACGGTGCAAGCGCGTCTCAACGACCCCGACATGAAGGTCGAGATCATGGTGGTCGCCGCTCGCTGATCAGCGCATTATTAACGGATGTTGAGCCGCCGCTTCCTGCTCTTCGCCGGCCTTGGTTGCGCCATCGCCGCGCCGGCGTGGTCCGCGGCTGTGATCGGCGAGAAGGCGCCGGATTTCGACCGTCCCGACATCAACGGCGCGCGCGTACGGCTGTCGGCGCTCGGCGGCCGAGTCGTCGTGCTGGAGTGGAGCAACCCGCTCTGCCCCTTCGCCGGCAAGCACTACATGGCCGGCTCGATGCAGGCGCTGCAACAAGAGGCCCGGGAGGCCGATGGCGTCTGGCTCACCGTATTCTCCGACCCGCCCGACGCCGTGGGGCACATATCGGATCTCGAAGCCGAGTTCGTCGCCGAGCAGCGCCGGTCGAAGGCCAACGCCATCCTGCTCGATCACGACACGTCGCTGGCGCGGGCCTTCGGCGCGCGCAACACGCCGCACATCTTCATCGTCGATCGCGGCGGCAAGCTCGCCTACGCCGGCGGCATGGACAGCATCGCCTCGACGAAAATCGAGGATCTCGCCCAGGCCGAACCCTTCGCGCGCGACGCGCTGCGCGCGGTGATCGCCGGCCGCCCGGTCGAGCGACCGCTGACCCGGCCTTATGGCTGCCCGATCAAGTACGTGTAGCTAGGCTGCGGGCGGCTGATAGCCCTTGGGCGCCTCCTGCATCAGCGACAGGATGTGGCCGTCAGGATCACGAAAAAACGTCATCCACAGATCGTGGTCGTCCATCTTCGCGATGAGATGTGGCTTGTCGTCGAAGACCACGCCGCGCGCCGAGAGCTCCTTGAACGCCAGCGCGATGTCGGCGACGCGGAAGTAAAGAACGCTCTCGCCTGGAGCCTTGGACGCCGGGGTCTTCTCGATCATCAGCCGCACGCCGGCGCAATCGAAGAAGCACAGATCGCCGAATCGGAAAAGCTTCCGCAGGCCCAGCACGCCGCCATAGAAGGCCTCGGCTCGGTCGACGTCGGCGACGGCGCGGGCGATCTGTCCGATGGGTCCCAGGGCGAGCGACATAGCAGGTCTCCTGCGGATCGCCATTGTAGCGCATAATCCGCCATCGGCTATTGCCTTGGGGGAGATCATGGAGAAGCTGCTGCGCCGCGTCATCGACTCGACCGACACCTTCCGCGAATTGCTGATCCTTTATCTGGTCGTCGTTCTCGCCGGCGCTGCCGTATTCTGCGTCGCCGAGCAGAAGCCGTTCTGGGACTCGCTGTGGTGGTCGGTGGTGACGGCGATGACGGTAGGCTACGGCGACTTCGCGCCGGTGACGGTGGCCGGCCGCATCGCCGGCATGGTGGTGATGCACGCCGTGCCGCTGTTCATCATCCCGCTGATCATCGTGCGGCTGCTGTCCACCTTCGTGAGGGACCAGAACCAATTCACCCACGCCGAGCAGGAGCGGATCATGGCCGACCTCGCCCGCATCAAGAAGGCGCTGAACATCCCGGATTGAGCGTCGGCCCGGGTCGACGCTACGGGCAGTCACCGATCCGCTTGGCAGTCGTCACCGTCGTCATCTTCATCGCCTGCGATCCGGTCTGGTCGATGGCGGCCCGCATCTCGAGTTCGGTGGCGCCGAAGCTGCCGATGATCCGCGCCGTCGTCCTGCCGTCGTCCTGGGGGCAGGTCATGACCACGTCGAACGCGCCGTCCGTCAGCGATTCGCGATCGAAGGTGCACAGCGCGCCGCGCTTCATCATCGCCAGGGGGCCGCCCGCCGCCTCGGCAGGCGTGATGCAGCGACTCAGCACCCGCGGCTCCTTGAGCGATTCGGCCACCTGCGGCGGCGCGTTCGGAATGTCGACCGATGTGACCGCGATCCGTACCTCCCACCGGCCGGGCTGCATCTGAGCCAACGCCAGGGCGGGACAGAGCGCGATAGAGAGCGCGGCGAACAACGGGCGCATGGCGAACCTCATGCGAAATGGCGCCGCGTCATCCGCGCAGCGCCCGGATGTTGGCGGCGTAGCGCTGCGGGCCGCCGCTGAACACCGCGGTGCCGGCGACCAGCATGTCGGCGCCGGCGGCGACCGCTTTCTTCGCGGTGTCGGGGTTGATGCCGCCATCGACCTCGAGATCGATGGTCCGGCCGCTGGCGTCGATCATCTTGCGCAAGGTCGCGATCTTGACGAGCTGGCTCTCGATGAAGCTCTGCCCGCCGAAGCCGGGGTTGACGCTCATGACCAGCACCAAGTCGACGTCGCCAATCACCGGCTCGACCGCCGTGACCGGCGTCGCCGGGTTCAGCACCACGCCGGCCTTCCTGCCCAGCGACTTGATGAGCTGGATCGAGCGGTGCGGATGCGCGCCCGCCTCGGGATGTAGCGAGACGATGTCGGCGCCGGCCTCGACATAGGCCGGGATATAGGGATCTACCGGCGAGATCATGAGGTGCACGTCGAAGGGCAAGGTCGTGTGCTTGCGCAGCGCCTTCACCACCATCGGCCCGATCGTGATGTTGGGCACGAAATGCCCATCCATCACGTCGACATGTACGAAGTCGGCGCCGGCCGCGGTGATCGCCTCGATCTCGCGGCCCAACGCGGCGAAGTCGGCGGAGAGGATCGACGGCGCGATGCGGGTGCGCTGCTGCATGGCGCTGCCCTATCAGGTCGAGCAGCGGCCAGCAAGACAGCTACACGAAGTGGTGGAAGACGTAGGCGCTCTTATCGTTGTCCCAGGCCCAGGCTTCGCCGACATGGCCGCCGGGCGCGCCGACGCCGGCGAGCCATGATAGCTCCGGTGTCTGCAGATCGGCGACGATGGCGCCACCCCAGAGGCCCGAACCCGTGTGCGTGGCGATGGTGCCGCCGAACGGCGCCAATCCCGACGACCCGCCGAGCAGCGCCGAGTGGCCAAGGTCGACCAGCAGGTCGTGCGCCATCGATATGACGGGCGCGGCCTCGCCCCAACCCGCGAAAGCCGGAGGGGCGGACAGCACGTGGACGTTCTCGCCGAGGCCGCCGCCGAGAACCAAGTCGTAGGCCTGGCCGCCCAGGATCAGCGGGCGTGGCGCGTCGTGCGCGGTGCCGCTCCAGTCGCCGATCTCGTCATCGCTGAAGAACGGCTCTTCGTGCGATCGATCGACCTGCACGAGCTCGGAAGCCGCCATCAACACGTCGACAGGCAGGCCGTCATCCGGCAGAGCGAGGAGACTGGCGTCGGCTGTGTCGTTCAGTATCACGCCATGCTCGAAGAGCCAGGCGAAGTCGATCGGCGGACCATCCGAGCCGACGACCAGTGGCGCGGAATCCGCGCCGCTTGCTGCGAAGTCACTCATATCGTCACCATCACGAGGGGAATGCGGCGACTATGGTTTTGGCGAACGCGTTCGCGGTTACCCGCGTCACGTTTTCAGTATGGTTAATTTATAGGTCGAAAGCCGCTGCCACGGTAGGGAAATCAGCGGTCGTTCTCACGAATGAAATTGCGCACCCTCGGCATGATCTGCTCACGCCATTTGCGGCCGTTGAAGATGCCGTAGTGGCCGACGGCCGGCTGTTCGTAGTGCAGGTGGCGCTCGGGCGCGATGTTGGGCGTCAGCGCGTGCGCCGCCTTGGTTTGGCCAACACCCGAGATGTCGTCGAGCTCGCCCTCGACCGTCATCAGCGCCGGCGCCGTGATCTTCGACGGATCGATCGGCCGTCCCCGCGACACCCACACCCCGCGCGGCAGCTGGTGCTCCTTGAAGACCACCTGGATGGTCTGCAGGTAGAACTCCGCGGTCAGATCCATCACCGCGAGATACTCGTCGTAGAAGGTGCGATGGCCCTCCGCCGAGTCGCCGTCGCCGCGCACGAGATGCTCGAACTGCCTGACATGGGCGTTGATGTGGCGATCCAAGTTCATGGTGATGAAGCTGGAGAGCTGCAGGAAGCCGGGATAGACGCGGCGCATGACGCCGGGGAAGCCGAAGGGCACGTTCGAGATGACGGCCTGACGGAACCACATCATCGAATTGCGGGTCGCCAGGTCGTTCGGCACCGTCGGGCTGATGCGGGTGTCGATCGGCCCGCCCATCAGGGTGATGCTGCGCGGCTGGCGCGGATCGTCGGCGGCGGCCATCAGCGACGCCGCGCCCATGACCGGCACCGAGGGTTGGCACACGGCGATGACATGCGCCGGCGGGCCGATGTAGCGCAGGAACTCCATGACGTAGTCGATGTAGTCGTCGAGGTCGAAGTTGCCTTGCGCCAGCGGCACCTGCCGCGCGTCGATCCAGTCGGTGATGTGCACGTCGTGCTCGGGCAGCAGCGCCTGAACCGTGCCGCGCAATAGGGTGGCGAAGTGGCCCGACATCGGCGCCACAAGCAGCACCTTGGGATCCCGCCGCGCCGGCACGTCGGCCAGATCGCGGCGGAAGCGCACGAGGTTGCCGAACGGCTTGCGGATGAGAGTCTCCTCGTTGACCGCCACCTCGCGGCCATCGACCACAGTGCTGGTGAGCCCGAAATCCGGCTCGCCGTAGTCGCGCGTCAGCCGCGAGACAATCTCCGCGCCGGCCGCCATCGACTTGCCGAAGTGGGTCTCGGACCATGGATTGTAAGGGCTGCTGTAGACCTCCTCGATCCAGTCGGCGGCCATCCGCACCGGCTGCGACAGCTGCCGGTTCCAGTGATACAGGTGATAAAGCATGCTTACGTGTTGCCCCCGAGGGACCGGTACTGCGCCGGTTTATTGCAGCGCAATATGGGCGATTCGAAGGGCTTTGACTACAGCAGTGGTTTGAGTGCCCGGGCGATGTCCTCGGCCTTTGCCTGATGGGTGAAATGTTTCACAAAGCGGAAATTGCTGTCCATCAGATAAAAGATCGAAGAATGGTCGACTAGGTAGGGCGCCCCGCCCTTACCGGGAACCTTCTGATAATACACACGAAATGCCTTGGCGGTGGCGGCGACCTGGTCCGGCGTGCCGGTCAGGCCAACCATTGTCGGGCCGAACTGGGCGACGTACTCCTTCAGCGTGGCGGGCGTATCGCGCTCGGGATCGACGGAGATAAACAGCAGGTTGACCTTGCGCGCGGCCTGCGGGCCCAGTTGGTCAACGCCGGTCTGCATCAGCAGGAGCGAGGTCGGACAGACATCAGGGCAATAGGCGAAGCCGAAGTAGATGATCGTCGGCTTGCCGCGAAAGTCTTGATCCGTAACGCGTTTTCCGTTGTGGTCGGTAAGCGTGAAAGGCCCGCCGATAGCCGGCGCACCGCCGCCGATTTCGACTAGCACCCAGGCGATTCCAGCGATGATCGCCAACACCCAGGCACCCAGAATCAGCTTTACCGACCGCGTCATGGGCTGCGACCTTGGCGATCTGATGCCACCTTGGCAACCGGCGAGCCGACGATTTCAAGTACTTGTGTTAACTGTGGATATGTTATGTTGAATCAATAATCTAAGACAACTTCCTAAGGTGTGTGCAGATACCCCATTAATCCAAAAATGCCTTAAGATCAGCACCTTACAGGGGTCTTTGACGATTTTTTCCTGATCAATTAGCTACACTGAAACTGATACCTGCGGTACAACGTACATGTTCTTGAAGTTGATATTTCATCCCTTGGTTAAGGTCATGTTCGTCCGCAGCAACGTTGTCGTTCGGGTTTCCGACGCGACGTTACCCCAATCCCTCGAAGAGAGCTCGAAGCTGGCAGCCACCGCTGTTGGCGGCCCCTTCCCCAATACCCCCGCTGTCAAGGCGGTGGTTGCCGGCATCGGGTGTCTCATCGTGGCGATGTCGGCGGGGCTGTTCACGCAGTTCGCGGACATGACCGAAGCCCAGGCGAGCCCGGCGATGCGCCTTAGCGCGCTGCGTGTGGTCGAGGAGCCGCTGCCCGCGGCACCGACCGCCGCGATCACCGCCGCGCGGCCGCTGGCGCGTCACTGAGAGATGAAATCCGGTTTTAGCAGCGCGTACCCATCCATCATCGAGCATCTGGAGGTCATCTAGTCATCTTTGCTTCCCCGGCGGGTTCCCCCAACCAAACCCGCCTGTATCTTGTGTCTGTTAGTTTCTGTTTTTTCTTCCTCATCATCATTCCCCAGACTTCGTCGGCGTTCACCCCCCGTGAACGCCGATATTTTTTTCTGTAGGCTGCGCCGCGCCAAGGCGCCGGGGAGTGAGCCAGATGTTCTATGACGCCCTCAAACGTGACCACGGATTCAAGGTCGATCCGCTCAAGGCGCTGATCGTGCCCAGGCCGATCGGCTGGATCTCGACCGTCGATCCTGAGGGCAAGGTCAACCTCGCGCCCTACAGCTTCTACAACGCGATCAGCGAGTTCCCGCCGATGGTCTACTTCTCCATCACAGGCACCTACGGCGATTCACCCACCAAGCATTCCCGCATGAACGCCGAGCTGACGGGCGAGTTCGTCGTCAACATGGTCAGCGCCAAGCTGAAGGAGAAGATGAACGTCACCACGGCGATGTTCGCCTATGGCGTCGACGAGATGCGCGAGGCCGGCCTGACACCGGCGCCGTGCCGCTACGTGACGGCGCCACGCGTCGCCGAGTCGCCGATGGCGCTGGAGTGCAAGTACTGGAAGACCATCGAGCTGCCGATCGAACCGGGCCATGAAGCCCATCCCGGCTCGATGGTGATCGGCCATGTCGTCGGCGTGCATATCGACGACGCGATCCTCAAGAATGGCCGCGTCGACGTCGCCGCTTTCCAGCCGGTCGCCCGTCTGGGCTACAGCGAATACACCACCGTCACCGATGTCTGGGGCATGCGCCGCCCGGACGATCCACGCTACTGACGCCCGCGAACGCCAGCCGGCCTAAAAGCGCTTGGCGCCGTTGACCGGCACCTTGAGCGCATAGAGCGACGTCGTGGCCGTGATGTAGAGGTGGTTGCGCTTGGCGCCGCCGAACTCGAGGTTGGCGACGCGCTCCGGCACCTTGATCTTGCCGATCAGCGTGCCGTCGGGCTGGAAGCAGTGCACGCCGTCGGCGGCGCTGGCCCAGACACGGCCATCGGCGTCGAGACGGAAGCCGTCGAAGAAGCCGGCGTTGCAGGTGGCGAAGACGCGGCCCTTGGCCAGCTTGCCGCTCTCGCCGACGTCGAAGACCCTGATGTGGCGCGGCCCGTCGGCGGCATGCGAGGCGCCGGTGTCGGCGATGTACAGCAGCTTCTCGTCGGGCGAGAAGGCGATGCCGTTGGGCCGCACGAAATCGTCGGCGACGATGACGCATTGTCCATTGGCCGGATCGACGCGATAGACGTGGCAGGCGCCGAGCTCGCTCTCGGCCTTGTTGCCTTCGTAGTCGCTGTCGATGCCGTAGGCCGGATCGGTGAACCAGATCGAGCCGTCCGATTTCACCACCAGATCGTTCGGACTGTTCAGCCGCTTGCCGTCGTAGCGGTCGGCGACGGTGATGACCGAACCGTCGTGCTCGGTGCGCGACACGCGCCGTCCGCCATGCTCGCAGCTCACCAGGCGGCCCTCGCGGTCGACGGTGTTGCCGTTGCTGTAGCCGGCAGGCTGACGGAACACGCCGGTGGCGCCCGTCGTCTCGTCCCAGCGCAGCATGCGGTCGTTGGGAATGTCGCTCCACACCAGCGAGCGCGAGGCCGGGAAGTAGGCCGGGCCCTCGGCCCAGCGACAACCCTCGAACAGCTTCTCGACCCGCGCGCTGGTGCGCACGCAGCGCAGGAAGGCGCGGTCGAGGATCTCGAATTCGGTATCGGCCATGGCGGTTCTCCCCTGCCCGACTCTTAGCCGAAGCGCCCCGGATCGCAATGCGCCAGCGCCGGCGGCAAGGCTTCGCCGTCGAGCAGCCGGGCGATCAGCCGGCCGGTCGCCGTCGCCAGCGTCAGGCCGACATGCTGGTGGCCGTAGCCGCAATAGACGTTGACGTGGCGCGGCGCGCGACCGATCGCCGGCCGGAAGTCCGGCAGCGAAGGACGCTCGCCCATCCAGCGCGAGGTCTCGGCGCCGCCGACGCCGGGAAAGATCGCCTGCAAGTGTTTCTTCAGCAGGTCGGCGCGGTGCCACGACTCGGGCCGATTTGGTGCGCCCAGCTCGACGGTGCCGGCGACGCGCAGACCCTCGCGCATCGGCGTGATGAAGAAGCCACGCTCGGCCGGCGACACCGGCAGATCGAAGCGCACGTTGTCCGGCTCGAGCATCACGTGGTAGCCGCGCTCGGCGACCAAAGGCGCCTTGAAGCCGAGATGCCGGGTGAGGTCACCGGAGGCGCGGCCGGCGCAGATCGCCACCGCGTCGACGGCGATCGTCTTGCCGCCGGCGCGCACGGCGGTGACGCGATCGCCGGCGACGTCGAAGCCCTCGACATTAGCCTTCTCGACGCGCCCGCCCTCGGCGACGAAGCGTTCGGCCAGCGTGGTCACGACGTGATAGGGGCTCACCGTGTGCATGCCGTGCGGGTAGTAGACGCCCTTGACGATATGCTGCGACAGGCCCGGTGCCAGCTCGCGCGCCCGATCGCCGTCGAGGATCTCCAACGCGGTGCCCTTGGCCGCCTGCAGCGCGCGCTCCTGCGCGCCGCTCTCGAAGCCGGCCAGGGTCTCGTAGACATAGAGCGCGCCCTTGGACTTGAAGAGCTCGCCCAGGCCCGAGGCCTGGATCTCCGCCTTCCAGGCGATATTGGCCTCGGCCATCAGCGCGCCGAACGAATCGACGCCCTTGTTGACCTCTTGCGTGCTCGACGCGGCGCGGCCGAAGCGCAGCATCCAGGGGATCAGCCAGAAGAGGCTCGGCGTGTGCACCGTGAGCGGGCCGTTGCGATCCAGCAGCATGCTCGGCACACGCTTGAGCACCGAAGGCCGCGCCAGCGGCAGCACGTGATCGATGGCGATGAAGCCGGCGTTGCCGAACGACGTCTTGCGGCCAGGATCGACGCCGTCGAGCACGACCACCGGCCGGCCGCCGCGCTGGATGGCGCGCGCTGTGGCCATGCCGACCACGCCGGCACCGATGACGGCGACGGTCATGTGCCCGTCATCCCGAATGCCTCCATCATTCCGAGCGACTCCGTCATCCCGAACGCAAGCGAGGGATCTCCCGCGAACAGAGACTCCGTTGCCAGGAGATTGCTCGCTTCGCTCGGAATGACGGAGGACGCCCTCGGAATGACGGAGTCGCCCGGCATGACGGATCGCATGGCTACGCCTGCGCGCCGACGATGCCGCTCTTCTTCAGCTCGGCGATCTCGGCGGTGGAGAAGCCGGACTGCTCCAGCACCTCCTCGGTGTTGCTGCCGCGCTTGGGCGCCGGCTTGGGTTTAGCTTCGACCGTGCGGCTGAAGCGCGGCGCCGGCGCCGGTTGATTGAACCCACCCACATCGACATAGGCGTTGCGCGCCTTGGCGGCCGGATGATGCGGCGCCTCGCTCATGGTCAGCACCGGCGCGAAGCACACGTCGCTGCCTTCCATGATCTGGCACCACTCGTCGCGCGTCTTGGTCTTGAAGACGTCCTCGAGCTTCTGCTTCATCATCGGCCACTGCGCGCGATCGTGCTGCGCCGGCAGGTTCTGGCCCGACAGCCCGGCCTTCTCGATCAAGAGCGCATAGAACTGCGGCTCGATCGAGCCGATCGAGACGTACTTGCCGTCCTTGGTCTCGTAGGTGTCGTAGAAATGCGCGCCGCCATCGAGCATGTTGACCTCGCGCTCCTTGTCGTTCCACAGCCCGGCGCCGGCCATGCCGTAGAGCGCGCCCAGCAGCAGCGCGGCGCCGTCGACCATGGCGGCGTCGACGACCTGGCCCTTGCCGGATTTCTGCGCCTCGAGCAGGCCGCAGACCATGCCGTAGGCCAGCAGCATGCCGCCGCCGCCGAAATCGCCGACGAGGTTGAGCGGCGGCACCGGCTTCTGGCCCTTGCGGCCGATGGCGTGCAGCGCGCCGGTCAGCGCGATGTAGTTCTGGTCGTGGCCGGCGGCCTTGGCCAGCGGGCCCGACTGTCCCCAGCCCGTCATGCGACCGTAGACGATCTTGGGGTTGGCCTTCAGGCAGGCGTCCGGGCCGACGCCCAGGCGCTCGGCGACGCCGGGGCGGAACGGCTCCATGATGCCGTCGGCCGTCTTGCACAGGCGCAACACGACCTCGGCGCCCTCGGGCTTCTGCAGGTCGACCGCGACCGAGCGGCGGCTGCGGCCATGGACGTTGAACTTGGGATCGGCGAAGCGATCCATGACATGCGTTTTGACGCGATCGACGCGCACGATGTCGGCGCCCATGTCGCCCATCATCATGGCGGCCATCGGCGCCGGACCGATGCCGGCGAGCTCGATGATGCGGTAACCGGTCAGCGGTCCGGACATGGCGTTCCCTCCTGTGAGTCGTGAGCCGATGGTAGCCGATCCGCACGGCCGGGGAAGCCTCCCCACGGCCACCGTTCGCATCGCGGCCAGCGACGCCGCGCCGCTTCCAAAGCGTGGCCACGGCGGTCTACAGTCCGGCGCCATTCCATCGAGATCGTACCCGGTATCCGCATGTCGCCAGGCCACGTCGTCCGCCGCGCATCCGCCGCGCTGATCCTGCTGCTCGGCGCCGCGCTGATTCCCGCGACGGCCCAGCAGCCGCCGGCGAAGCCGGCCGCGCCACCGGCCGCCAAGCCAGCTCCCGCGCCAGCCCCCGCGCCGACGGCGCAGCCGCAGTCGCCCGCCGCCCCGCCGGCACAGCAGGTCGCCCCAACGCCGCCGCCGCCATCACCACCACAGGCCACGCCGGCCGCGCCGCCGAAATCCTTCATCACGCAGATCCTCGTGCCTGGCTCGCACTTCCATGGCGTGCACGGTCTGGCCTTCGACAAGGACGACCAGCTCTTCGTCGGCAGCGTGGTCGGCCAGTCGATCTACCGCGTCAACGTCGATAGCGGCGAGGTCGACGTCGTGGTCGAGCCCGGCACGGACGGCAGGGCCATCGGCATGGCCGACGACATCGCCTTCGCGCCCGACGGCACGATGGCGTGGACCGGCTTCCTCACCGGCAACATCTATGTGCGCAAGGGCAACGAGGCGCCCAGGCTGATCGCCACCGGCCTGCCGGGCATCAACTCCCTTGCGTTCAAGGTCGAGAAGGACAAGGAGCCCCGGTTGTTCGCCACCCAGGTCTTCCTCGGCGACGCGCTGTGGGAGATCGACCTGAAGACCGACAAGCCGATCAACTACGCCGATCCCAACAGCAAGAAGCAGCCGCTGCTCAAGGATCTCGGCGGGCTCAACGGCTTCGACTTCGGCCCGGATGGTCTGCTCTATGGCCCGCTATGGTTCCGCGGGCTGGTGGTGAAGATCGACGTCGACAAGGGTGGCCAGATGACCACCGTGGCCGACGGCTTCAAGATCCCCGCCGCGGTGAACTTCGACAAGAAGGGCAGCCTCTATGTCGTCGACACGGCGCTCGGCCAACTGGTGCGCGTCATCCCGGCGAGCGGCGAGAAGACGCTGATCGCCACGCTCAAGCCCGGTCTCGACAATCTGGCGATCGACGGGCGCGACCGCGTCTTCGTCACCAGCATGGTCGACAACGGCGTCTATCTTGTCGATACGCGCACCGGCGCGGCGCGCACCATCATCGAGGGCAAGCTGGCGATTCCCTCCGACATCGCCGTGTTCAACGACGGCGAGCGCGAGATCCTGCACGTCGCCGACATCTTCTCCTATCGCACCGTCGACGGCGCCACCGGCGCGGTCGAGACGCACCTGCGCATGCAGGGCGATACGCTGGAGTATCCGCTGGGCGTCTCGGTGAACGCGCGCCAGTCGCTGCTGACCAGCTGGTTCTCCGGCAGCGTGCAGCGGGTGGATCGCAAGACCGGCAAGAGCGTGGCGGTGCTGCACGGTTTCAAGGCGCCGGTCGACGCCATCGAGACCGCCAAGGGCGAGCTGCTCGTGCTCGAGCTCGGCACCGGCAGCCTGCTGCGCGTCACCGGTGCCGACAGCAAGGACCAGGTCGCGATCGCCAAGGATCTCGCCGCGCCGACGGCGATGGTCGAGGGGCCGGACAACGTCGTCTACGTCACCGAGACCGCCGGTGGTCGCGTTGTGCAGATCGACATCGCCTCAGGCGCGCGCAAGACGGTGAGCGAGGGCCTGGTCGCGCCCGAGGGCATCGATCTCGGACCAGACGGACGGCTCTACGTCGCCGAGGTCGGCCATCGTCGCGTGGTCGCGATCGATCGGGCGAGCGGCGAGCGCACGATCATCGCCACCAATCTCGACATCGGCCTGCCGAGCTACAAGGACGGACCACCGGCCTTCGTCACCACGGGCGTCGCGGTCGGCAAGTCGGGCACGGTCTACGTGAGCTCCGACATCCGCAATGCGATTTACAAGCTGATCCCGGTGCGCTGATGGCCATTCCGTTCATCAAGGAATTCGATCCCACCTACGGCGCGCCGCAGCGTGTCAGCCCGCTGATCCGCCGCGTGGTGGCGAAGAACCCCAGCGCCTTCACCTTCATGGGCACCGGCACCTACGTGATCGGCAACGGCAAGGTGGCGATCGTCGATCCCGGCCCCGACATGGCCGACCATGTCGACGCCGTGCTCAACACCGTGCGCGGCGAGACGGTGACGCACATCCTGGTCACCCACACCCACGCCGACCACTCGCCGGCCTCGCGCGCCATGGCCAAGGCGACCGGCGCGCCGGTCTATGCCTTCGGCGGCCATCCCAAGCCGCCGCCGGGCGTCACCACGGAGCAGGGCGGCGATCACGATTTCAAGCCCGACGTCACCCTGCGCGACGGCGAGGTCGTCAACGGCGCGGGCTGGACCGTCGAGGCGGTGCATACGCCGGGCCATATCTCCAACCACCTCTGCTTCGCCGTGCGCGAGGACAACGCGCTGCTGACGGGCGATCATGTGATGGGCTGGTCGACGGCGGTGATCTCACCGCCCGACGGCAACATGCGCGACTACTTCGCCGCCCTGCGCAAGGTGATGGCGCGCGACGAGAGCGTGTTCATCCCGACGCATGGCGCGGAGATCAAGAATCCGAAGCCGTTCGTGCAGGCCTATATCGACCACCGCCTGGAACGCGAACAGCAGATCCTCGGCTGTCTGCGCGACGGGCTGGAGACCATTCCCGACATGGTGGCCAAGGTCTACGCCGCGGTCCCGAAGCACCTGCACCCCGCCGCCGGGCGATCGATGCTGGCACATCTCGTGCAGTTCGTCGCTGAAGGCCGCGTGCTGGCCGACGGCCCGCCGACGATCGGCGCGCGCTACAAGCTGCCGTAGAGCCGGCTGAAGGCTTCCATGAAGCCGCGTTCGAACGCCGCCTGCGCGTAGCGCGTGCGGATGAAGGCGATGCCCGCGTCGCTCAGCCGCGCCCGCAACGCCTGATCGCCGATCAGCGCGATCAGCCTGTCGGCGAATTCGCGCTCGTCGAAGCCACTCAGCAGGCCGGTCTCGTTGTCGAGCACGTAGTCTTCAGGCCCGCCGCACCGCGTCGAGACCACGACCGCGCCGCACGCCATCGCTTCGGTGCCGACGATCGACAGGCCCTCCTGGTGCGAGGCCAGCGCGAAGATGTCGAGAGAGCGATACCAGTCCGGCATCCGGGCGAACGGGACCGACGGCTCGACGATCAATTTCTCGGCGATGCCGCCGGCGTCGTAACGCGCGATGAACTCATCCCGCGAGAGATCGCCCCTGACATGCAGTTCGATGTCGGGATGACTCGCGGCCGCGCGGGCGAACGCCTTCACCAGCAACGGCATGTTCTTGCGCGGATCGGAGATGCGTCCGTTGAAGCCGATGCGCAGCTTGCGGCCGGCGAGCGGTTGTCGACCGACGGGCGCGTAGCGCTCGGTATCGACGGGTATCGGCAGCACGCCGAACAGCCGCGCCTTGGGCGTCACCCGCCGCAGGCCCTCCTGCGTGTAGCCGCTGATCGACAAGGTGTCGGCGCGCTCGAGCGTGCGCACCTCCTGCCGCGCGCTCACCCAGCTGTTGAGTACGGCGTCATAGACGCGTCGCCAGACGGGCCAGTGCCGAATGCGGTCGATGCGGTCGGGTCCATAGGGCGAGGCGATCCATTGCAGCGAGGGCAGGTCGAGCGCCGTCGGACCCCAGCCGGCGAGGTTATTGCCCGACATCACCACATGCGCCCGATGGCCTTCGAGCAGCGCGCGCCACGGCGCCCAGGGCTGATGATGCGCCCACTCGAACTCCGGCAGCCAGGTGCCGACGGCGACACGACGGACCGAGCCATCCATCGTCTCGCGGACCGTCGGGCGCCGTGTCAGCGCCCGCCACATCGGCACCGACAGCGCCGGCTCCTCGCTGTAGTAGGCGCGCCAGGCGACGGTAAGCGGGTAGCCGTGCTTCACCAGCACCGCCTCGAGCAAGGTGGCAGCGGCGCCCACACCGCCCAGGCCGGGCGGCAGGGTCAGCAGCAGGACGGACTTCGCAGGTGGCGCCATGCCGCTCAGCGGCTCTCGTGCACCGTGCAGTTCGACGCCGAGCGGCACCAGCTCTTGAACGCCGACGCGAAGGCGCGCTCCGGATCGGCGCAGGCGGCCAATGGCGACAGCAGGGATGCGATCAGTAGGAAGCGGACGACGCACATGGGGCAATTATACCCCAGCGCTACTCCTCCAGCAGCATGTGCTTGCGGTGGATGGTCTTGAACAGCTTGATGCGCCGTTCCGCGCCCATCGCCGGCGGCTCTTTCACCAGCATCGCGACCTCGCCCAGCATCAGGCCGGTGATGGTCGGCAGCGGCAGCTGGCGCGCCTCATCGAGCCGCACCCAGCGGATGTCGTAAATCTCGGTGCTGTCCTTCATCGTGCCCTGCACCGCCTCGGCATCCATCATGAAGAAGCGGGCGTTGAAGCGGCGCGGCCGGCCCGGCGGCGTCACGGCGCGGGCGATGTAGTCGAGATGGTGCAGCGCCGGCGCCAGGCCCTTATCGAGAAAGCCCATCCAGTGCTTGGGCACCTCGCCGACCGACCCGTCGAACTTCTCGCCGATGATCAGGCCGGTCTCCTCGAAGGTCTCGCGGATCGCGGCGATGGCGAGCGCCCGGGCGCGCTGCGCCGTAGCGGCGCGGCGCAGGCGCTCGTCGATCTCCGGCCTGAGCGGCGTCGCCACCGGCACCTTGGCGTCGGCCGGATCGACCCTGCCACCGGGGAACACGTAGCGGTTGGGCATGAAGACGTGGCCCGAGCCACGGCATCCCATCAGCACCTCGGGCATGCCGTCAGGATCCCTGGGCTTGCGCACCATGATCAGGGTGGCCGCGTCGCGCGGCTTCATCGCCGGGATCTTGCTGCCCTCATAGGTGGCGTCGACCGGTCGTTCCTTGCCCACCTCAGGCTTGGGCACCGCCCCGCTCAATACCTGCTCGGCGGTGGCGATCTTGGCGCCCTTGCTATCGCTTTCGGTCATCGTCTCATCGCTTCGGTTGTCGTCGCCAAGATAGTGGACGGCCTGTCGCCCCGATAGGCCGGGCCAGGCAAGGCCGGGTAGCAGGCGGCGCGGGGCTGGGCGGTGCGGCTTGGCGTCACGCCGAGATGGGCGTAGCGTTAGATCATGAGCGAAGCAGACGGATTGTTCCTCGTCCTGCGGCAGGCGGCTGACCCGCAGGCGGTCGCCGCGATCGAGCGCCTGGTGCGCGATGGCGCCGACCGCGACCTCTGTCGCGTCAACGCGCTCGCCTTCGCCAAGCAGAACGGCCTGGATGAGGAGCCGGTCATCGCCGCTTTCCTCCACGCCGCGCGGGTCGGCATCTTCGAGCTGTCGTGGAACGTGCTGTGCCCGGGCTGCGGCGGCGTGCTGGGCGCCAACAACTCGCTCAAGACGGTGAAGCCGGAAGCCTACGCCTGCGCGCTGTGCGCCGAGGACTACGAGCCCACGCTCGACGAGATGGTCGAGGTGACCTTCACGATCAGCCCGCGCGTCCGACGCATCGCCGCGCACGATCCGGAGACCCTGTCGTTCCACGACTACAATACGCAGCTCTTCTTCGGCTCGGGCCTCGAGCCGCCCGACGAGTCGATCTGGGACAAGATCACCATCGAGGCGATCGAGCTGCCGCCCGGCGAGAAGGCGTTGGTCTCGGTGCAGATGCCGGCGCAGTTCCTCATCGTCTTCGAGCCGGTCTCCCACGCCGCGCATTTCATCGACGTCAAGGGCGAGCCGACGACCGAGCGGCGCGCCCTGTCGATCGTCTACAACGACGTCAGCGCGCCCACCGGCACGACCGAGATGCGGCCCGGCCCGCTGCGCCTGTCCTTCGACAACCGCACCAAGAAGCGCGCCCTGCCCGGCATCTGGATCGCCGACCACGACCTGCATCACATGATGCAGCAGCGCCGGCCTTTCGTGACCGCCAAGCGCCTGCTGACCAACCAGACTTTCCGCGACATCTATCGCACCGACACGCTCGACATCGACCAGCGCCTGAAGATCACCAGCCTCACCTTCCTGTTCACCGACCTGAAGGGCTCGACCGAGCTCTACGAACGCGTCGGCGACCTGGTGGCCTTCGACCTCGTGCGGGGCCATTTCCAGCTGCTCAACGAGATCGTCGCGGCCGAGGCCGGCGCCGTGGTCAAGACCATCGGCGACGCCGTGATGGCCACCTTCCCGACGCCCGACCGCGCCATGGCCGCGGCGCTGCGCATGCGCGAGGCGATGCGCGACCTCAACGCGCAGCGCGGCAGCGAGGACATGCTGCTGAAGATCGGCATCCATGAAGGCCCGTGTCTCGCCGTGACGCTCAACGAGCGGCAGGACTATTTCGGCCAGACCGTGAACATCGCCGCGCGTGTCCAGGGCCTGGCCGATTCGCGCGCGATCTTCACCACGACGCCGGTGGTCGAGCATCCCGAGACGGCGGCGATCCTGGCCGCCAAGGGCCACAAGCCGGTGTCACGGCAGCGCTCGCTACGCGGTATCACCGCCGACATGGCGGTCTACGAGATTCCGTAGAGCCGAACCCGCTCGCGCTTCACTCCTGTCATTCCGAGCGCAGCGAGGAATCCAGTGAGGCGCCTGGATTCCTCGCTGCGCTCGGAATGACAGATAGTCTCTTGCTCCCGGCCCCGAGGCCGATAGGCTGCGGCCCGCTGACAGATCGATCGGGAGCGGGACGATGCCGGTGTTCAAGCGCGACGACGCCGAGATCTACTACGAGGTCCACGGCAAGGGTTTCCCTTTGCTGCTGTTCGCGCCGGGCGGCCTGCGCTCGCAACTGTCCTACTGGCGCGTCGGCATCGCCGATCCGAGCAAGCCGCCGGCCTGGATGGATCCGATGACGGCGCTCTCGGATAGCTTCACCGTGGTCGGCATGGACCAGCGCAACGCCGGCGCCTCGCGCGGCAAGGTGCGCGCGACGGATGGCTGGCACACCTATACCGGCGACCATCTCGCGCTCATGGACCATCTCGGCTTCAGGAAATTCCACGTTATGGGCGGCTGCATCGGCGGCACCTACTGCCTGACCCTGTGCAAGATGGCGCCCGATCGCATCGCGGCGGCGGTGCTGCAGAACCCGATCGGCATGCACGAGAACCGCGACACCTGGGAGGCCGCGGTGAACGGCTTCCAGGAGAAGATGCTGGCCGAGGACACGTCGCTGACACCTGACATCATCCAAAGCTTCGGCCGCAACATGTTCGGCGGCGACTTCGTTTTCTCGGTCGACCGCGAGTTCGTGCGCGGCTGCAAGACGCCACTCTACCTGCAGCCCGGCACGGACAAGCCGCATCCGGCGCAGACCAGCGCCGAGATCGCCGCGCTGGCACCTAACATCGAGGTGCAGACCGACTGGCGCGGGCCGGAGCACCTGCAGGAATCGATCCGACGCGTGAAGGCGTTCCTGCTGCGCAACACGCCAGCGGAAGCCAAGGCGGCCTAACCTGCCTTGCGGCCAAGCGCGCGCATCGTCGCCAGCATGCGCGGCGCGCGCTTGGCGTCGATCATGCCGAACAGCGTGTCGCGGATCGGCGCCATGCCGACGAAGCCCAGGATGCTACGGCGCAAGGTCTTCAGCCCATGCGCGCCGTACCAGAGGCGATACATTAGCGCCGGCATACCCATGGTGACGACGATGCGCACCGAGCGGCCCTTCAACTTCTGGATCGGAAATCCGCGGGGGCGGTATTCGTAGGCGAAGCCGGGCCGCAGGCATTGCTCGAAGAAGCCCTTGAGCAGGGCCGGCATGGCACCCAACCACAGCGGAAAGATCACCACCAGGTGCTCCGCCCAGAGCAGCGCTTCCTGCGCCGCCTTGATATCCGGTGGCGGCTCGCCCTTCTCGAACTCGGCCATGGTGCGCAACAGCGCGAAGTCGAGCTTCGCCACCTCGATGCTACGCAGGTCGTGGCCGCCCGCCGCCGCGCCTTCAGCGTAGGCCTGGGCGAGCGCCTGGCCGAAATGCTTGCCGGCGGGATCGGGATGGCCTTGCACGAGCAGGATGCGCGACATCGCCATCCCATACGACGGCGACGTCGCGCTGGCGTTGCGCCAGATCAAATTTGATCGGCGTCTACTTCTTCTTCCCCTTGGCCTCGTGCTTCATCTCGGCGAAGACCTCCTTGGCCGTCAGCATCGCCTCGCGCACCGCGGGCAGGCCGACATAGCCGCACATATGCATCAGCGCCTCTGAGAGTTCGTTCTCGCTCCAGCCGGTGTTGCGCGCGAAACGCAGGTGGATGGCGAGCTCCGGCCAGCGCGCCTGCGCGGTGTCGGAGATCACGCAGATCAACGCCTTGGTCTTCAGATCCAGCCCCGGCCGCGCCCACAGCATGCCGAACACGGCCTCGCGCGCATAGTCGCCGAACTTCTTCATCATCGGATCGTCGTAGACCGAGGCCGACATCTTGTCGGCGTAGGCCTTACCCATCAGCTTGGTGCGGATTTCACTGCCCTTCTTGTAGTTCTTGCTCACGGCCATCTGCGTTCCTCCTCCTGGTGACCGACGGCAGCCTAGCGCATGACCGTCCCCCGACAAGCGCGCTGGCATCGGGGCTGATGCTCCACTAACGTTCGCGCCCAATTGCGGAGAGCGGCATGAACAGCGTGAGCGATCTCGATCTCGCCTTCATCAAATTCGGCGTCGGCCAACCGGTGCCGCGCACCGAGGATCCCAAGCTGCTGCGCGGCGAGGGCCGCTACACCGACGACATCAACCTGCCGGGACAGGCCTGGGCGGTGATGGTGCGCAGCCGCATCGCGCACGGCGTGCTGAAGGGAATCGACACATCGGCGGCACGCGCCATGCCCGGCGTGCTGGCGATCCTGACCCACGCCGATCTCGACGCCGCCGGCTTCGGCCCGCTGAAATGCGCGCTGAACATCCCCGATCGCCACGGCAAGCCGATGAAGACGCCGCCGCGTCCCTCGCTGGCCAAGGGCAAGGTGCGCTTCGTCGGCGAGCCCGTCGCCTGCGTCGTCGCTCAGACGCGCGACCAGGCGAAGGACGCGGCCGAAGCGGTCGAACTCAACATCGAGGAGCTGCCCGCGGTCACGACGCCGGCCGACTCGCTGAAGCCAGGCGCGCCGCAGCTGCACGACGACGCGCCCGGCAACCTCGTGCTCGATTTCCACTATGGCGACACCGAGGCGGTGAAGAAGGCCTTCGCCGAGGCAGCGCATGTCACAAGCTTGGACATCGTCTCCAACCGCATCGTCGTCAACGCCATGGAACCGCGTTCTGCGATCGGCGAGTACGACGCCAAGGCCGAGCGCTGGATCCTGCGTGTCGGCTGCCAGGGCGTGATGGGCATGCGCGCCGCGCTAGCGCGCGATGTGCTCAACGTGACGCCCGACAAGGTGCGCGTGCTGACCGGCAATGTCGGCGGATCCTTCGGCATGAAGGCGCAGCCCTATCCCGAGTACGGCCCGCTGCTGCTCGCCAGCAAGCTGCTCGGCCGGCCGGTGAAATGGACCGACGACCGCACCGAGAGTTTCCTGAGCGACCATCACGGCCGCGACCATCAGCGCTTGGCCGAGCTGGCGCTCGACAAGGACGGCAATTTCCTCGCGGTGCGCCTGACCGGCACCGGCAACGCCGGCGCTTATATCAATCCGCCGCTGCAGCCGACGACCAACGCGGTGAAGAACCTGATCGACGTCTACCGCACGCCGGCGATGGAGGTGAACACCAAGGTGGTGTTCACCAACACCACGCCGATCGGCGCCTATCGCGGCGCCGGCCGGCCCGAGGCCAACTACTTTATGGAGCGGCTGATCACCACCGCGGCGCGCGAGATGGGCGTCGACCAGGTCGAGCTGCGCCGGCGCAACCACATCCGCAACGACGAGTTCCCGTACAAGGCGCCGTCGGACATGCGCTACGACAGCGGCGACTTCACGACGATCCTCGACAAGGCACTCAAGGCCGCCGACTGGGACGGCTTCGACAAGCGCAAGGCGGAGAGCGCGAAGCGCAACAGACTGCGTGGCCGCGGCATCGGCTCGTATCTCGAGGTCACCGGCCCGCCGGCCAAGGAGTATGGCGGCATCCGCTTCGAGGCCGACGGCACGGTCACGATGCTGAGCGGTACGCTCGATTACGGCCAGGGCCACGCCACACCGTTTGCACAGGTGCTGGTCGACAAGCTCGGCATCCCCTTCGAGCGCTTCCGACTGCTGCAGGGCGACTCGGATCAGCTCAAGGTCGGCGGCGGCACCGGCGGCTCGAAATCCGCGCTGGTCGCGTCACAGGCCTTCATCGAGGCCGGCGACCTGCTGATCGAGAAGGGCAAGCTGATCGCCGCCCACGTGCTGGAGGCCGCGGCCGCCGATATCGAGTTCGCGCGCGGCCGCTTCACCATCGCCGGCACCGATCGCAGCATCACGATCATCGAGCTCGCGGACAAACTGCGCGCTGGCATCAAGCTGCCGCCCGACGTGCCATCGTCGCTCGACATCAGTCACATCTCCGACAACCCGCCCTTCTCCTTCCCGAACGGCTGCCACGTCGCCGAGGTCGAGATCGACCGAGACACCGGGCAGATCGAGGTGGTGCGCTATTTCATGGTCAACGACTTCGGCACCGTCATCAATCCGATGCTGGTGGCGGGCCAGGCGCATGGCGGCGTGATCCAGGGCATCGGCCAGGCGCTGATGGAGCGCACGGTGTATGACCCGCAGGGCCAGCCGCTGGCCGGCTCGTACATGGACTACGCGATGCCGCGCGCCAGCGACGCGCCGGACTTCTCGGTCGAGAACCACTCGGTGCCGTGCAAGACCAACCGGCTGGGCGTGAAGGGCTGCGGCGAGGCCGGCTGCGCCGGCGCACTGCCCTCGGTGATGAACGCCGTGGTCGACGCGCTGTCGGGCCATGGCGTCACACACATCGATATGCCGGTGACGCCGGAGAAGGTCTGGCGGATTCTTCACCGCTCCTAGCCGGCTTCAAAGGCAGGGCGGGCGCTGCTATAACGCGGCCGTCCACATGGCGATGTCCCCGTAGCTCAGCCGGATAGAGCGGCGGTTTCCTAAACCGTAGGCCGGAGGTTCGAATCCTCTCGGGGACGCCAGCCCGCCTCCTTGCGTTTGCGCCGGTCCGCTCAAAATCTCTTGTGCGCCAAGCACTTGAGCGACGCGCCGGGCTTGGCCCGAGCGGACGAAATTCACCGCTCCGCAAGGCAGCGAGGATGAACTTCTCGGTCGAAGTACGCCCTCGTAGCTATGTCTTCAGGAAGGCCTGCGCGGAAGATCAATGGCACGGGCCATGCTCCTCGGTTACCTAATTCTGTCTCATGATCGCGCGTCAACCAGGATGCGAGATCATGAAACGGGACGAGCTTCACTAGCTCCCGCAGTAGCGCGAACCGGGGCGCGCAGTCTTCCCCGGACCAAATGCGTCCGGCGGAACGACAAAACAAACAGCCCGCGATCGACACTAGGCCGCCCCTCAGGGCGGCCTTCTCTTTGCCGAAGGCGCTTTCGCCCGACACACGTGACGGCGGAGGCCAAGGGGCCGGCGGCGGTGCGCCGGCCCCGCGCCTTCAAGCTACTTCTTCACCAGCGGGCACTCGCCCTGGTCCATCGGCCGGAAGGCCTCGTTGCCCGGAATGGTGCGGATGAGCTTGTAGTAGTCCCACGGGCCCTTGGACTCGGCCGGTGACTTGACCTCGAACAGATAGACGTCGTGCACCTTGCGGCCGTCGGCGCGGATCACCGACTTGCCGAAGATCGGATCGTCGGCGGGCGTCGACTTCATGCGGGCCATGACCTTGTCCGCGTCGTCGGTGTTCAGCGCCTTGATCTGCTCGAGATAGTGCTTGGCCGCGGTGTAGAAGCCGGCCTGGATGCTGGTCGGCATCTTGCCGCCGTGCCTGGCGGCGAACCGCTTGGCGAAGGCGCGGCTTTCGTCGTTGCGATCCCAGTAGAACGCCTCGGTGAGCTGCAGGCCCTGGGCGAGGTTCAGGGTCAGGCTGTGCACGTCGGTGACGAAGACCAGCAGGCCGGCGAGCTTCTGGCCGCCCTTGACGATGCCGAATTCGGCCGCCGCCTTGATCGAGTTGATCGTGTCGCCGCCGGCATTGGCCATGCCGACGATCTTGGCCTTGGAGGCCTGGGCCTGCAGCATGAAGGACGAGAAGTCCGACGTGTTCAGCGGGTGGCGCACGCCGCCCAGCACCTTGCCGCCATTGGCCTTGACGATGGCGCTGACGTCACGCTCCAGCGCGTGACCGAAGGCGTAGTCGGCGGTGAGGAAGAACCAGCTGTCGCCGCCGGATTTGACGACCGCCGAGCCGGTGCCGTTGGCCAGCGCCACGGTGTCGTAGAGCCAGTGCACGGTGTAGGCGTTGCACAGCTTGCCGGTGATGTCGGACGACGCCGGATCGACCGCGAAGAAGACCCGCTTCTTGTCGCCGGCGACGCGCATGGTGGCGATCGAGGACGACGACGCGGCGGCGCCGAAGATGACATCGACATTCTCGACGTCGTACCAGCGGCCGGCGATGTTGGTGGCGACATCGGCCTTGTTCTGCACGTCGGCCTGGATGACCTCGATCTTCTTGCCAGCGACCATGCCGCCGAAATCCTCGACCGCCATGCGCACGGCGGCGACGGCGCCCGGGCCGTTGATATCGGAGTACAGGCTCGACATGTCGGTGAGCACGCCGAGCTTGACGACGTCGCCCGAGATCTGGGCGGTGGCGGGTGGCGCGGCGAGCGCCATCCCGAGAATCAGGGCCCCGACGGCCAGTGTCTTGCGCATGCGTTCCTCCTCGTTGGGCGGACGGCGACAGCGCGCTCACCGCCTCGTTGCCAAACAGCCTAGGTCACGGCGTGGCGCCGCGCCATCAGGACTTGCCGCGCGCCCGCAGGAACGCGGCCACCTCGCCGACGATCCCCCTGCGGAAGGCGACGACGATCACCACGAAGATCACGCCCTGGATCACCAGGACCCATTCGCCGGTCGCGGCGAGGTAGTTCTGCATGGTGATGATGATGAAGGCGCCGACAACCGGTCCGGTCAGCGTACCCAGCCCGCCGACCAGCGCCATCAGCACCACCTCGCCCGACATCGCCGCCGTGACGTCGCTCAAGCTCGCGATCTGCATCACCATCGCCTTGGTCGCGCCGGCCAGTCCGGCCAGCGCCGCCGACAGCACGAACGCCAGCCACTTGTAGAGCGTCGCGTTGTAGCCGAGCGAGATCGCGCGCTGCTCGTTCTCGCGGATCGCCTTGAGCACCTGGCCGAACGGCGAGTGGATGATGCGGTAGATCGTGGCATAGCCGAACAGGAAGATGGCCAGCACGACGTAGTAGAGAACGTGGTTGTCGCGGATGTCGATCAGGCCGCCGAGCAGGGCGCGGCGCGGAATGCCCTGCAGCCCGTCCTCGCCATGCGTGAATGGCGCCTGGACGCAGAAGAAGAAGATCATCTGGCTGAACGCCAGCGTGATCATCGCGAAGTAGATGCCCTGGCGGCGGATCGCCAGCCCACCGGTGATGGCGCCCAGCACCGCCGCGCCGAGCACGCCGGCGAGAATGCCGAGCTCCGGCGGCCAGCCCCATTCCTTGACCGTGTGGCCGTAGAAATACGCCGCCATGCCGAAGAACATCGCGTGGCCGAAGCTCAGCAGCCCGGCATAGCCGAGCAGCAGGTTGAAGGCGCAGGCGAAGAGCGCGAAGCACAGCGCCGTCATCAGGAAGATGGGATAGGCGACCCACGGCGCGACCAGCGCCGCGGCCAGCAGGGCGAGGCCCAGGATGCGGGCGTTCATCATCGCGTCTGCCCGAACAGGCCGGCCGGCTTGATCAGCAGCACGATGGCCATGATGACGAAGATCACGGTGCTCGACGCCTGCGGGTAGAACACCTTGGTCAGGCCCTCGATCAACCCCAGGCCGAAGCCGGTGACGATCGAGCCCATGATCGAGCCCATGCCGCCGATGACCACGACGGCGAAGACGATCAGCACCAGGTTCTGCCCCATCAGCGGCGAGACCTGGTAGATCGGCGCCGCCAGCACGCCGGCGAGCGCCGCGAGCCCGACGCCCAGCCCGTAGGTCAGCGTGATCAGGCGCGGCACGTTGATGCCGAAGGCGCGCACCAGGGTCGGATTCTCGGTCGCCGCCCGCAGGTACCCGCCCAGCCGCGTGCGCTCGATCGCGTACCAGGTGCCGAGGCAGACAACCAGCGCGGCGCCGATAACGAAGATGCGGTAGGTCGGCAGGACCATGAAGCCGAGATTCGTCCCGCCGGGCAGCGGGTTGGGATAGGGCTGGCCCGACGATCCCCATTTCCACTGGCAGACGCCCTCGATCACCAGGGCGAGGCCGAAGGTCATCAGGAAGCCGTAGAGGTGGTCGAGGTGATAGAGGCGCTGCAGCAGGACGCGCTCGAGCAGGACGCCCGACAGTCCGACGATGATCGGCGCGGCGACCAGGGCGATCCAGAACGGGATGCCGAGCACGGTCAGCATCAGCCACGCGACGAGCGCGCCCAGCATATACTGCGCGCCGTGCGTGAAGTTGATGACGTTGAGCATGCCGAAGATGACGGCCAGCCCGAGGCTGAGCATGGCGTAGAACGCGCCATTGATCAGGCCGACCGCCAGCTGGCCGAACAGCGCCTGGGGCGCGATGCCGAGCAGCTCAAACATCGGCCGGCTCGCCCGGCGCGAGAATGCGCGTCATCGCCATCATACCCCCAGATACGCCTGCAGCTTGCCGCTGCCCATCGCGGCCGCGACATCGGCCGCCGGGATCATGTCGATGACGCGGCCATCCTCGACGATGTAGTGCCGGTCGGCCACGCTGGTCGCGAAATGCAGGTTCTGCTCGACCAGCAGGATCGTGAAACCCCGCGCCTTGAGCTGGCGGATAGCCTCGCCAATGCGCTGGACGATGACCGGCGCCAGGCCCTCGGTCGGTTCGTCGAGCAGCAGCAACGTGGCGCCGGTGCGCAGGATACGGCCGATCGCCAGCATCTGCTGCTCGCCGCCCGACAACTTCGTGCCCTGGCTGCGCCGGCGCTCCTTGAGGTTGGGGAACAGCCCGTAGATCTCCGTCACGGTCATGCCGCCGTCCCGCACGACCGGCGGCAGCAGCAGGTTCTCCTCGACGCTGAGACTCGAGAAGATCCCGCGCTCCTCCGGGCAGTAGGCGATGCCGGCGCGCGCGACCGCGTCCGAGGTGCGGTCGATCATCTCCGCGCCCTCGAACCGGATCGAGCCGCGCCGGCGATCGACGATGCTCATGACCGACTTCAAGGTCGTGGTCTTGCCCGCGCCGTTGCGGCCCAGCAAGGTCACCAGCTCGCCCTGACCGATCTCGAAATCGATCCCGTGCAGGACGTGCGATTCGCCGTACCAGGCCTCCAGGCCAGCGACCTTGAGCAGCGCCTCAGCCATGACCCGTCCCGACATAGGCTTCGACCACCAGGGGATTCTTCGACACGGTTTCGTAGGGCCCTTCCGCCAGCACCTCGCCGCGCGCCAGCACGGTGATCGTGTCGGAGAGGTCGGCGACCACGGACATGTTGTGCTCGACCATCAGCACCGTGCGGTTGCGCGCGACGTCGCGGATCAGCGCGGAGATCCGCTTGATGTCCTCCTGCGCGAGCCCCGCCATCGGCTCGTCAAGCAGCATCATCTCGGGTTCGAGCGCCAGCGTGGTGGCGATCTCGAGCGCGCGCTTGCGGCCATACGGCAGTTCGACCGCGGGCAGGTTCGCGAACTCCGCCAGCCCGACCGAAACGATCAGCTCCATCGCCCGCGCGTTCAGGCTGTCGAGGGTCTTCTCCGAGCGCCAGAAATGGAAGGAATTGCCCAGCCGTCGCTGCAGCGCCACGCGGACATTCTCGCGTACCGACAGATGCGGGAAGACCGCCGAGATCTGGAAGGACCGCGCCAGCCCCATGCGGGCGATGGTAGCCGGGGAACTGCCGGTGATGTCGCGTCCATTGTAGTGGATGCGCCCGGCCGTCGGGACCAGGAAATGGGTGAGAAGATTGAAGCAAGTGGTCTTGCCGGCGCCGTTGGGCCCGATCAGCGCGTGAATCGTGTGCCGCCGCACGCTGAGATCGACATTGTTGACGGCGAAGAACCCCTTGAATTCCTTCGTCAGGCCCTTCGCCTCAAGGATTATGTCAGCAGCCATACGACCTCCCCCCGGCGACGCCTATAGCACGACCGGCAAGGAGGCTGTACATGCGCTATCCCGGCGCTGGCAAAACGGTTGGCCGCGCCGCATTGTAGGCGGCGGATGGCGCCCAAGGCGCGTGGAGGAAGACTGATGAGCGTGCGTGCGGGTCGTGAGTTCCTGGCGATTCCCGGGCCGACGACGGTGCCCGATGAGGTCCTGCGGGCGATGCATCGGCCGGCGGTCGACATATATTCCGGCCCGCTGCTGGCGCTGACCGACGGCCTGCTGAAGGACGTCGCGCGCGTCTTCCACACAAAGGGCCGCGCCTACATCTACATCTCCAACGGCCACGGCGCCTGGGAGGCCTCACTCACCAACGTCCTGTCCAAGGGCGACAAGATTCTGGTGCTGGAAAGCGGGCGCTTCGCCATCGGCTGGGGCGAGAGCGCCCGGCGCATGGGCGTCGAGGTCGAGATCCTCAAGGGCGACATGCGCCGGGCGGTGCGGCCGGCCGAAGTCGAGGCGCGGCTGAAGGCCGACAAGGGCAACACCATCAAGGCCATCCTGGTGGCGCAAATCGACACCGCCTCGGGCGTGGTCAACGACATCGAGGCGATCGGCCAGGCGGTGCGCGCCGCTGGCCACGACGCATTGCTGATGGTCGACGCCGTGGCCTCGCTGGGCTGCATGCCGTTCGAGATGGACAAATGGGGCGTCGACGTCGCGATGTCGGGCTCGCAGAAGGGCCTGATGGCGCCACCCGGCCTGGGCTTCGTCGCCGCCAACGACCGCGCCCGCGCCGCCCACAAGAAGGCCGGGCTGCGTACGCCCTACTGGGACTGGACCGACCGCGAGGGCGATCAGCACTACCAGAAATACGCCGGCACGCCGCCCGAGCACCTGCTGTTCGGCCTGCGCCAGGCGCTCGACCTCTTATTCGAGGAAGGCCTGGAGAACGTCTTCCGCCGTCACCGCCTGCTCGGCGAGGCGGTGCGCCGCGCCGTCGGCACGTGGAGCGAAGGCCAGGCGGTCGGCTTCAACATCATCGAGCCCAACGAGCGCTGCGACACCGTCACCGCTGTGCTGTTCCACAACGGCTACGATCCCGAGGCGCTGCGCGCCTATTGCAACAAGCAATGCGGCGTGATCCTCGGCCACGGCATCGGCGAGCTCTCGGGCAAGGCGATCCGCATCGCCCATATGGGCCACGTCAACGCGCCGATGATGCTGGGCACGCTCAGCGTCGTCGAGATGGCGCTCAACGCGCGGTCCATCCCGCACGGCAAGGGCGGCGCCCAGGCGGCGATCGACTATCTGTCCGCGAACGTGAAGGCGTAGCGTTACGCGGCGCTGTCATCCCGAGCGCAGCGAGGGATCCAGGGAGTCTTCCTGGGAGCGCCGGCGTCTCGCCGGCTCATAAAGATGCCGGCGGGACGCCGGCGCTCCCAAAGAGATCCCTCGCTGCGCTCGGGATGACAGAGTCTCAGCTCGTCACCAGCCCGCCATCGACGTTGTAGCACTGGCCGGTGATATTGCGCGCGCCGGGCGAGGCGAGGAACACCGCCATGGCGGCGATGTCGTCGGGCGTGTTGGCGCGGCCGATCGGAATCGGCTTCTGGAACTCGGCCAGCGCCTTCTCGAAATCCTGGCCGCGCTGCTCGGCGCGCTCCTTGACGATGCGGTTGACCAGCTCGGTCAAGGTCACACCGGGGCAGATCGAGTTGACGTTGATGTCGTGGCGCGCCAGCTGCTGCGCCGCCGTCTTGGTCAGCGAGATCACCGCGCCCTTGCTGGCGGCGTAGATCGCGTTCGAGGTGCCGGTGAAGCCGCGGCCGGCGATCGAGGCGATGTTGATGATGCGCCCGCCCTTGCCGCGCTTGATCATTTCCCGCGCCGCCGCCTGCAGGCAGAAGAACACGCCCTTGGCGTTGACGCGATGGATGCGATCCCAATCGGCCTCGGTGAGGTCCATGATATAGGCCGAGCGGGTGACGCCGGCGTTGTTGACGATGACGTCGAGGCGGCCCAGCTCCTTCACCGTACGCGCCACCATCGCCTCGATGCTGGGCACGTCGCCGCAATCGGCCTGGATGGCCACGCTGCGTACGCCCTTCTCCTCGGCCTTGCGCGCGGTGCGCTGCGCCGCCTGCTCGTCGATGTCGGAGACCGCCATCGTGGCGCCCTCGGCCGCCATGCCGAGCGCCGTCGCCTCGCCGATGCCCGCCCCCGCACCGGTTACCAGCACCACCTTGTCTTTCAGGCTCGCCATCTATTCCCTCCCAGGACGATCAATTGAATGTGACCGGCGCCAGCGTGCCGGTTCGCCCGACGGAGGCTAGCATTATCGGCAAGCAAAGGGAGGAAACTGCCATGCGCTGGGGTATCGCAGCCATTACGGCGTTGATCGTCGCGACCGCCGCGTCGGCCTGGGCTCAGACTACGCCCGCACCGACGCCCCCGCCGGCGCGACCGGTGTTCGCGACCACCAAGGTCGAGGGCACCGACAACGTCTACATCTTCCGCTACATGAACCATCAGTCGATGTTCGTGGTCACGCCGGCCGGCGTGATCGCCACCGACCCGATCGGCTATGTGCGGCGCGAGGCCAGCAAGGTCTATGTCGATGAGATCAAGAAGGTCACCAACCAGCCGATCCGCTACCTGATCTACAGCCACCACCACTACGACCACATCGCCGGCGGCCAGGCGTTCAAGGACGCCGGCGCCACCATCATCGCCCATCGCCGCGCCAAGGAGCGCCTGCAGCAGATCGACGATCCGTTCACCCCGCTGCCCGACGAGGTGATGGAGAACGAGCGCACCATCACGCTGGGCGGCGTTACGCTCGAGCTGAAGTATCTCGGGCTCAACCACTCCGACTCGACCCTGCTGATGCGACTGCCGGCGCAGAAAATCGTCTTCGCCGTCGACTTCATCGGCGTCGGCGCCTTCCCCGGCCGCGGCATGATCGATTCCTACCCGATCGAGTGGGAGGCGTCGCTCAAGGCGGTGCTGGCCATGGATTGGGACCGCCTGATCCCCGGCCATCCCGGACCGGGCGACCGGCTGGGCACCAAGAAGGACGTGCAGGACCTGCTGACCATCCTGCAGGAGGCCTCGGCGGCGGTGAAGGCCGCGGCGCGCGAGGGCAAGTGCTGGGACGCGGCCGAGAACGAGATCAAGATGGACAAGTACAAGGACATGCCGGGCTACGCGACCGGCCTGCCCATGGTCCTGCGCCGCTACTGCGGCCTGTGGGGCCGGGGCACCTGATCCCCTGAGCCCCTCCCAGCGACGCCGTGGCCGCGCGGCGTCGCTCTGGTCGGCCCTGGCGGCATTGCGTTACGCTTCCAGCATGAACATGAGACGATGGACATTGGCGGTTGCGCTGCCGACGGCGCTCAGCAGCTTGCCGGCAATGGCGCAGAGCCTCGACGAGGCCTGGGAGCGCTGCAAGAATCGCAATCCCGATATCAGCATCGCTGGCTGTACCGCGGTGGTCGCCCATCGCGACGAGATCGACCAGCGCCGAGGCATCGCCTTCACCAATATCGGCAGCGCCTGGGGCGCCAAGGGCGACCTCGATCGGGCCGTCATGAGCTTTGACCAGGCGATCCGACTGAACCCGTCCTTCGGCGGCGCCTATCGCGGTCGCGCCATGGCCTACGAAGTCAGGAAGGAGTTCGATCGCGCGATCGCCGATCTCGGCCAGGCGATACGCCTCGACGCGGCCGACGCGATGGCAATCGGCAGTCGGGCGCGGGTGAAACTCAAGGCCGGGCGCATCGACGAGGCCATCGCCGACTACGATGCGGCGCTGAAGATTCAGCCGCGCGATGCCCATTCCCTCTACGGTCGCGGCCTTGCGCGCCAGCGCAAGGGCGATCAGGCGGGCGCCAACGCCGACATCGCGGCGGCCACGGCGCAGCGTCCCGATATCGCCGAAGAAATGATGCAATATTTCGGTCTGCGCTAGGCGGCGAGCACGCTTTCGACCCAGCGCTCGATAGCGCTGGCCGGCATCGCGCCGGACTGCCGGCCGACCTCGCGGCCGCGGTGGATCAGCACCATCGTCGGAATGCTCTGGATGCCGAAGCGCTGGGCCAGCGACGGCTCGGCGTCGGTATCGACTTTCGCCAGCCTGACCTTCGGTTCGAGCGTCGCGGCCGCCGCCTCGAATTGCGGCGCCATCTGACGGCACGGCCCGCACCACGCGGCCCAGAAATCGACCAATAGCGGCAGGTCGCTCTTGTCGGCGTGCTGGGCGAAGTGGCCGGCATCGAGCGCCACCGGCCTGCCCTCGAACAGCGCCGCGCTGCACTGACCGCACTTGCCGCGCACACCAGGCACCAGCTTCTGCGCCGGGGCACGGTTGAGCGTATGGCAATGCGGGCAGGCGATCTGCAGGATATCGTTCATCGCCAACAGATGGCGTCGCGCCGGCGCGCGTCAAGGCATGGAGTGGTCGATGAAACGGCGGATCGCGGTGCTGGGCATGGGGCAGATGGGATCGGGCATGGCGGCGCGGCTGGCCGAAGCCGGCCACGACGTCGTCGGCTACGACATTAACGCCGCGACCCGCGCGGCCCTGACCAAAACCGGCGTGGCGATGGCCGATTCGATCAAGGCGGCGCTGGGTGGCCGCGAGATCGTCCTCACCAGCCTGCCCGATCCCAACGCGGTGCGGGCGGCGTGGCTCGGCGAGGGCGGGCTGGTCGCCTCGGCCGATCCCGGCAGCCTCTGCATCGAGCTCAGCACCATCGATCCCGCCACCATGCGCGAGGTCGGCGAGGCGGCGGCGAAGCGTGGACTCGACGTGGTCGATTGCCCGGTCAGCGGCAGCCCGGCCGAGGCGCGGCTGGGCAAGCTGGTGCTGATCGCCGGCGGCGAGCGGCAGACCGTCAACCGCGCCGAGCCGATCCTGCTATCGCTGGGCGAGACCTGGAAATACACCGGCGGCGTCGGCACCGCGAAGGTGGTCAAGCTGGTGAACAACATGATGTCGATGGGCAACGTGCTGATCGCCTGCGAGGCCTTCGCGCTGGGCACCGCAGCCGGTGTCGAGGCCGAGACGCTCTACGACGTGCTGTCGGTCAGCGGCGGCCGCTCGCACCATTTCACCAAGCGCTTCCCCAACGCGCTCAAGAACAATTTCGATCCCGGCTTCAAGATGGAGCTGGGCGAGAAGGACCTGGCGCTGGCCATCGATCTGGGCCGCACGACGAAGATGCCAACGCCCGGTGCCTCGACCGTGCGCGAGCTCTTCGCGCTGGCGCTGTCGGAGGGCTATCGCGGCCGCGACATCGTGGCCTTGCTGCGGATGTACCAGGAATGGGCCAAGCGCGGTGCGACACCCCCGTCGCCCTGAGCGAAGCGAAGCGTAGTCGAAGGGCCTTCGCGCTACGACGCAGGTTGCGGTTGTCGAGAGAGGGTCCTTCGACTGCGCCGCTGCGCGGCTTCGCTCAGGACGACGGGGATCTGGCTCTAAGCCCCGCGCTGCGTCCCGACAGCCGGCCGAACACCGCGCCCGACATCAGGCCGGCGCCGCCGAGGTAGTTGCCGTAGAAAATGCCGCCGACCAGCTCGCCGGCGGCGTAGAGGCCGGGGATGGTCTGGTCGGTGATGTCCTGCACCTCGCCCTGCTCGTTGATGCGCAGGCCGCCGAAGGTGAAGGTGATGCCGCAGGTGACGACGAAGCCGGTGTAGGGCGGCTGGTCGATCGGCAACGCCCAGTTGGATTTCGGCGGCGTGATGCCCTTGGTCTTCACGCCGTCGAGGATCGCCGGGTTGTAGTCGCCCGGCTGGCAGGCGGCGTTGAAGTCGCGCACTGTACGCACAAGGCCCTCGACATCGATGTCGAGCTTCTTCGCCAGCTCCTCGATGCTATTGGCCTCGGCCTTGGTCACCTGCCGGATGCGGTACTCGTCGCGCACCATGTCGATGGTGCGCTGGTCGAAGATCTGCACCGCCGTGCGCTGCGGCTGCTTCATGATCTCGCGACCGTACTTCGCGTAGGTGTGGTTGCGGAAATCCGCGCCCTCGTCGACGAAGCGCTCGCCCTTGAGGTTGACCACGATGCCGATCGGATAGGAGTGCTTCTGGAAATTGTCGAGCACCACGCGATCGCCGAATGGCGGCGCGCTGATGTCCCAGGCCACGGCGTGGCAGGTCGACCAGCCGCCGAAAGCCTGCGCGCCGATGTCGAGCGCCGCCTTGATGCCGTCGCCGGTGTTGTGCCGTGTGCCGCGCACGCGGCAATGCTCCCAGCCCGGCCCGAGATAGCGCACGCGCATTTCAGGATTGGCCTCGAAGCCGCCGCAGGCCAGCACCACCGACTTCGCGTTGAGGTCCTCGAAGCCCTGCGGCCCCTTCACCGTGACGCCGACGACCGTGCCGCTGCGGTCCTGCAGCAGCCGCGTCATGCGCGTGGCGTAGCGGATCTCGATGCCCTCGCGCGCGGCCGCCTTCAGCAGCTGGTCGACCAGGCCGTAGCCGCCGCCCACCGCCTCGATGTTCACGCCGCCGTAGAAATGATGCTTGCCGTTGAGCTTGTAGGACTGGCGGCCGAACATCGGGATGAAGCGCACGCCGTTGCGCCGCATCCAGCGCATGGTGTCGCGCGAGCGACCGATGAGGATCTCCGCCAGGGCCTCTTCTGTGTTGTGCTCCGTGACATGCATCAGATCGTGCATGTAGGTCTCGGCCTTCAACGTCGGCAGCACGATCTGCTCGGCCTCGGCCGGCGACAGGTCATCCAGGATGTCCCGCCGTAGATCGTCCAGCCCGTCGTGCACGAAACGGAAGCCGCCGGCGGTGAACAGCGAATTGCCGCCACGCTCCTCGACCGACGCCTTCTCCAGCATCAGCACCCGCGCCCCCTGCTCGCGCGCCGACAGCGCTGCGCAGATCGCCGCGTTGCCGAGGCCGACGACGATGACGTCGAACTGTGATTCTGCAGACATGCTCTTTGCCTCCTACCTTCCCCCGCTGGCGGGGGAAGGTGCCCGAAGGGCGGATGGGGGTGACGGTATCGCGGTCAGTCACGACGATATCACTTGTCGCACCAGCCACCCCCATCCGGCGCTTCGCGCCACCTTCCCCTGCCAGCGGGGGAAGGTATTCGGAGATCGCGGGTCGCCCGCGCAGTTTCACCGTCTATAGTCGCCCCAAGAGGGAACGCAGAGGGGCGGGCGGTACAACGCCTCGTCGATCGGTCGCGGTGAGTTTGACTTCGAGCGTGACGGCGCTGGCGCCGTTTCGCGTGCGCAGCTTCCGGTTCCAGTGGCCGGCCGATCTCGCGACCGCCTGGGCGTTCGAGATGGAAGCCATCATTCTCGGCTGGTACGTGCTGGTCGAGACTGGCTCGGTGCTGTGGCTCACCGCCTTCGGCGCGCTCACCTTCCTCGGCGTGCTGCTGGCGCCGATGTTCGGCGTCGTCGGCGACCGCATCGGCTATCGCAACCTGCTCTGCCTGATGCGCCTGACCTACGCGCTGCTGGCGGGTGTGCTGGTGACGCTGATCTTCACCGGCACCTTGACGCCGATCCTGGCCTTCGCCGTCGCCATCCTGAGCGGCCTGGTGCGGCCCTCCGACCTGGTGATGCGCAACCTGCTGGTCGGCCAGACCATGCCGGCCGATCAGCTGATGGGCGCCATGGGCATCTCGCGCACCACCGCCGACTCCGCGCGCGTCGCGGGCTCTCTGGCCGGCGCCGGGATGGTGGCGGTGCTGGGCATGGGGCCCGCCTATGTCGCGGTGGTCGCGCTCTATCTCGGCAGCCTGCTGCTGACCTTCGGCGTGTCGAACACCGCCGTGCG
>CAYTFW010000041.1:0-38239 GCA_964437145.1 uncultured Rhizobiaceae bacterium | reverse complement strand
CATCACGGATCGACTGTGGGCTCACATCTGACTACTTCTGTCGGTTGGTATTATTTGCGGACCCGGCGAGATTCGAACTCACGACCTCTGCCTTCGGAGCGCGATCAGGCCATCTCCAAGAAGTACTATCGATTCCTAACTATTCAGCGATCTCAGCCGGTTAAGATACATGGCATGCCATGCTGAGGTGTTGATTTCGACGTCGCTCAGCTACGCCCCAGCTACGCGTGTAGCGACATCTATCCTGGCGGCAGCGCTCACCGCTGCACGATACAGGAGGCTTACGGGTGGTTCGCATACAGTGGACGGCCGTAACAGCCTAAACCACGCTGGGTTCAGACGCGACCGATGACTTTGGCGTTAGGTCGGTCAGTCCTTGGCGAGGTTGCGGAGGCTACTTCCTGGAGCCGCCGCGCTGTGCGGCCCCAGTTTCGGGCTCAATGCGAAATTTCTCGCCGAGCAGGGGATAGAGCCGAAAACCCGGGTCGCGGCGCTCGCCGAACGTTGGCGGGGACGGGTCGCGATAGACGACGCGGCCGGCCGGATCGACCACCTCGACTGACGTGCTCGCAATCTTCTCCGCGGATGCCGGATCGACAGGTTGGGCGCCGACGCTGCCGATCGGCGGTTCGCTGTGCTGCGCATTGTTCGCCGTCTTGACTTCGCCGCGGGTGCCGGACGTTTTCGTCTCCACATCGAAACGGAAATAGCCGCTGTCGTCGGTCGGGGTCGTCATCGGCTTTGTCCTTCCCTCCCCGACGCCGGCCAGCCGGACGGTGTGGTCGCGTGCCGGTGCGCCCGATGCGAGCAGGACATAGCCGTGGAAGACGCCGGGCTTGCTCGCACCGTCGATGAAGCGCGATATCGCCATCCGCGCCGCGTCGACGTGATCGCCGATCACGGCGAGCCGCTCAGCGCGCCTTTGCAGCGCAGCCATGCGCGGGCGCTGGCCGTCCAGCTTGGCGAGCCTTTCGGCCTCGCGCCGCTGAGACTTTCTGAGTCCGCGAAGGAGGTTGACCTGCAGTTCAAGGATCGCCGGACCGATCACCCGGCCCTCCTTGATCAGCATATCGATCGCGGCCTGCCGCTCGCGCACCCGGGCATCGTTGAATCCCGACTCGTCGGCGAACGGATCGGCTGCTTCGGTCTTCTTCATGGTTCAGTCCTCTCGAAAATGGCCGACGCGTTCAAGTTGGGCCGCCTGCCATGAAACCGAAGCCGCCAGCGACGTCTCGCCCGACATCGTCTTTGTCGCCACCCGTACAAAGGTTGCGGCAAAACATCTCGCCAAGCACGAGATTGTCGTGGACGGCCCGTTGGAGACCGATTGCGCGGATGCAGTGTGTCGACTGGTTGTCGGCGGCAGTGTTCATCAGGCCGACGCTGAGCAGCGATAGGAACGCTCGGCCCCAAGTCTCCGCCAGCCGGTTGTCGCTGGTCCTGACCGTCATCGCCACCGCGATGAGATCGGCCAGGGCGATCCGTCGCCTCGGCTCGGCGACATGGTACTCAAGCTGGTTGTCGCAGGCGGACATATCGTCGAAAGAGAACAGCAATGCCGAGCTGAGATCGACGCCTTGCTCGGGATCGGGCATGTGAAAGCTCACCTGATTGTCGTTGAACAGCGTCTTGCCCGTCGGCAGGCCGAGCTCGATGCCGCGAGTGAATATGCCGAGCTTGGCGACCGGGCAGATATAGCGGGTCAAGCTGTCGATCCCTATCCGGCTGAGGATGAGGAGGGCCATCGCATAGAGCAGCCCGAGCGTCCACTCGCGGCTGACACCGAAATTGCCGATCAGCACGGTGCGGGAGAAGCGGTCGGTCACATTGTCGGCCAGCGCCTCACTAACGAAGCGGTTGTCGGTGATCAGCATCGGGCCGGCACCGAGCATGAATATGGCCCGGCCCAGCGGTTGTTCGACCTGATTGGCGTGGACACGCAGCTGATCGACGCCATGGCTAGCCGCGCGCCGCGCCGCCGCCGCATTCAGCACGCCGGCATACTTCGGTTCCTTGGTAAGGCTCAGCGCCAGCCAGATGTGGATGCCGGCGCGGATGCCGGGGCGCGCATTCCCGGCGCTGTCACCCCCTGGCGCGCCGTTGCGGCGGATGACGTTGTGCTCGATGCGCATACCGTCAGCGGCGAGCACGAAAACACCGCACACCGGATCTCGCCAGTCGACGCCGTTGCCGGCGATCAGATTGCCCTCGATCACCAGATCGGTGACGTAGGCGAGCGCGATGCCGCCATAGCCGAGGAGCAACATCAGCGCCGATGTCGGCGTGCCGATCTGTCGTCGCAGGCAGCCGAGGATGTCGTTGTCGGCGATCGTCAGCCCGTGAACGCTGACCAACGGCATGCCGCCGGTCCGAAGCCCGAAGAAGCGAACGACGGCGATACCGTTCGCGCCATGGCGGCCGATGTGATTGCCGACGATCTCGATGTCGTAGAGGTCGCCGGCCGACTCATAGGTCACGCCGTCGTTGTCATCATTGTCGTCGCTGCCATGGTCGGTCGGAGCACAGGGCGCGCAGGGATCGTCGATGTCGATGTCCGGGACCTCGCGACCGTCGGGATTGTCGATGTCGATCCGCAGGATACTGCCCAATGTGATGCCATTGCCGAGGCCGCCGAGGATGACGTTGCCGGCGATGCGGACGGTTTCGCTGCCGCCGCCGATCTGGATGCCGCCACGCGCGACGTCCGCCTCGATCGCGCGGTCGGGCGCGGCAAGTTTCGAGAAGATGCGGCGAAGGTCGTCGGGCAGCGGCTCGATGATGTTGCCCTCGATGCCGATCGCTTCGCCGTCGACATAGATCGCCGGCCAGGGTGAGAAGCGGCGACCGCGAATGTCGCGATATTGGACCAGGCAACCCTCGACATGCACGACCTCTGACCGTTCGATGCGCACCACCGGCTGGTTGCCGCCTTCGAGCGCGAGGCCCTCGACGCGGATGTCGCGGCTGCCGGCGATGGCGATCGCGGTCGACGCCGCGCCCTCCGCTTCAGGCGCCACGATGCGCGATCGGGGCCCGCAGCCATGGAGGGTGATATTGGTCCTGTCGACGATCCTCACCGCCTCGCGGAAAGTGCCGGGGAGCACGCAGATCGTGCCGCCCGTCGCCGGGAGCGCGGCGAGCGCATCGGCGATGGTCGCGAACATGCCATAGCTGATGACGCCGTCGCCGACGGTGTAGGTGCAGCAGCCGCGCAGTCTGGTCAGCGGCAGGAAGGGCGGCCGGCAGTCGTCGATGAGGATGCCGGTCGCGTTGCCGTTCGCATCGCTTGTCCATTCGATGAGGCCGAGCGGGACGCGATAGCGGTCGATGCCGTTGGGCGGCGCGCCTGACGGCAGCGTGAGTTTCCACGGCGCGACTGCGTCGGGTGCGGCCGGGCGGGCAGCGATGACCCAGTGGTCCGCGGGACGCAGCGGACCACCGGCGAAGGCGACGCTGAGCCCGGTCGAGCCGAGCGCGCCCGTCCCGATCGGGATGCTCGCGGGTGAGGCGAGATCCTCTCCGCGGTTCCAGACGCGGACATAGACGAACTCGGTCGCGAAGTCGGCGGCGTCGGATCGGGTCGTCCAGCGGTTGAAGCCGGCGGGCAGCGGCACGTCGATCTCGAAGGCGAGGGTGTCCGGATCGTAACTGACCGCCACCTTGCATAGATGCCCCGACAGCTCGGCAACCGGCTCGTTGTTCGCGAGCGCCGCCGACCACGGCAGAATCTCGACCACCTGATTGCGCAGCGGCCAGTGCGCGGCATCGCGCGGGCTCGCCAGCAAAGTCACGACGACCGGAAGTCCGGCGCGACTGGTGACGGCGGCGCGATAGAGCGGGGCCGCGTTGTCGAAGCCCCAGGTGTAGTGGCCGGAATCGACCATCTGCACCCGGATCGCCTGGTTCTCGGCACCCAGGTAGCCGCCCGCTGTGGGCGGCGCGCACAGGTCGCCGACTACCGCCGCGGCCGTGAACGTCACCGTCAGCGTGGCCGTCGTCGCCATCTTCATTTCGGCGTCGATCGTACCCATCGGCGCGAAGCCGGCGAGCGCGGCTGCCCAGACAGCCGGGCATTCTTCGCCGGAAACGCCTGGCAGCACATGCACCCGCCGCATCGTGCGCCAGCGGGTGGCGCTGTCGGGACCGCCGAGCGCGACCTCGAACAGCTCGCTGTCTTCCGTGGCCGTCACCGGCTGCTGCCAGGCCTCGATCCAGACCAGGTCGGTGCGGGACAGGTTCGCGGCGGGCGGTGCGGGGGCGGTCGCCTTGTCGAAATTGAGCCAGTCGCGCTGCTCGAGAAACCGCTCGGCCTCGGTCATCTCGAGCCTGATGCCGCCGACATAAAGTTCGCCGGGCGTCAGCGTGAAGTCGAGCCGCCCCGCCGATGTCGTGAAGGCGGTGGGCAGGAAGCCCGGCCCCGGAGCACCATAGGCGCCGATGGCGTGGAGCCGGGTGCGACGCAGCTCCTCGGCCTCGAGAATAGCCGCCTCGTTGACGTCGTCGTCGGTGAGCACGCGGCCCTGCTGATGGCGCACGCCGGCGTAATGCTTCGCAGCATCGGTGATCATCCGCGAAAGATCGATGGTGGACATATCAATTCACCTTTATCGGCGCCGGAATGCGGCCAAAGGGCATGTATTCGTCGATCTTGGTCATCAGGCCGTCTCGGCGAACTGGGCGGCGTTCGCCCGCCATCGAGCCGATCTCGCAATCATCCTCAGATCCGCGGATGAGCGCCGCGGGTGCACGCGGCGACAGCTCGGCATAGTGCGGATCGCCGAAGCGGCGCGAGACGAACAGGCGGTTGAGGTCGTCGATAACGTGCGACTCGTAGGGGTGCGGTACGCGCGAAGCCGGCGCGCGTGCGGAGAAGCGGAAGCAGCCGCTTTGCAGGTTGGTGACGTCGGCGACGCCGGCAACCAACGTATCGCTGGCGTCCAGTCGCTCGACGTCGAGAACGAGGCTTGCGATTGCGGCGCCGATCAGAGTGCTGCGTTCGATCACCGCATGGCTGCGCGGCAATGCGATGCCGCTCGCCGCGCCGTCGCGGGCGTCGACGATCGAATCGCGGATCACGATACGGTCGACGCTGCCGGTGCCTCCGGCAAGTGCGACGCCGGGGAGGATCGAGCGCTCGATCACCAGCTCGTCGATACTGCCGAAAACGGCGATGCCACAGGGCGCAATGGCGCCGCCCATCGTATCGAGGCCGCCGGGATCAAAGGTGCAGTAGCGCAGCGTCACGCGCGCGAATGATCCAAGCAGGCGCAGGCGTCCGGCGACCGCGCCGACCCAAAGCCCGTCGATAACCAGTTCGCGATTGTCGCCCGCCGCGCCCAGCCGCCAGTCGGCGCTGATGCGGACATAGGGCCGTGTCGCCTCGGCCGCGCGGATGACGAGATCGGTGATCGCGGTCTGGTCGGGTGGGCCGGCGAATGTCGAACTGTCGTCGAGCTCAAGGACGCCCATCGCCGGAATGCCGGGCGCGGTCGAACGCTGCGCCCAGTTGACGGTGGCGGACGCCCGGCCGATTGAGCGGCCGAACGCGCCGGCGCCGATGGGCGCATTCATGCCGATCGCATAGTCGGCGGTGACCTCCTCCGGCCCGGCCGCGCCGCGGTCGAACAGAAAGCGCCCGCTCGCCGGATCGAACAACAGCTCGACTCCGGCCGGCGCGGCCACCGTCCAGCCCGACAAGTCGGCGGCACGCATCGCCTCGTCCGCGACCTCGAGCGGAGGCACGCCGACACCGACGACGCCAGCCAGGACGACGCTGCCGCTCTCGGCCGTGACCGAGCGGCTGAGAATGCCCGGCAGCACCCCGGCGCCGGTCAGCGTCGCGCTCGACGGCATCGCCGCCAGCACGCGGCGCAGGGTCGCCTCAATAGCAAAGCGCTGTCCGGCGAGACGGCGAAGATCGGCGGCGGCGGCCTGGCGCGCAGCCAGGCTGGCGATCGGCGCCGCGCTGAGCACCCAGGCGATCGCGCTGTCGCCGATGACGTAAATGCGCTCGTTGAAAAGGCGGCAGTCGACCTGGACCGGCAGCGAGCCTTCGCCCGCTGGCCGCCACCCGCTCCAGTCGCCGCGATCGGCGCCGCTGGCGAACAGCGGGACGGCACGGCCGCTTGGGTCGAAGGTGAAGCCGTCGCGCGTACCGGCGAGGTCGTTGACACGGCGCGGTGTAACCCCGGTCAGCTCGACGACGTTCAGCGTGTGGAGATACAACGCGAGAACTGGAATGCCGCGCAGGCCCAGCCGGTCGGTTGGCCGCCGCGTTTCCGGGTGATAGTGGAACTCGTCGAAGGGTCCGTCGGTGAGCAGCGCGCCGCGCACAGAACGCAGATCGGCGAAGCCGCCTTCCGGCGTCATCGTCACCCGCCCGAGCAGCGCCGCGCCGTCGAGGCCGTGGCGCGCTCGGGCAAGGCGACGAAACTGTTCGACGAGCTTGGCGTCCCATCCGGCGATGTCGTCGGCGAGTTGCTCGAGTACCTTGATCGTGCCCTTGCGGCGGCGATAGTAGATCGTCTTGGCGACATCGGTGCGGCGCGCGCGCGGGTTGAGCGCCGATACCAGCCGCGTCGCCAGCAGCTTGCCGATATAGGGCACCGCCCAGTCGTCGGCGAGCTCGACGAACAGGTCGTCCCATAGCCGGTCCTCGCTGCGTTTCAGCACCGCGGCTTGAGCCGCGAACGCGCTCAGCAGCGCGCGAAGCGCATCGCCACCGTCGGTCGCGTCGGCCTCGCGTAGCGCCGCCGGCACCCAGTCCCACAGGCGCTCGAGATAATACTCGCGGTAGCCATCCCGTGCGGTGCCCATGACGCCCTCCCTATCCTGGCGACCGGCCGTTGACGGTGATACCCCCGGCGAAATCGAACCACGCGCCCGCCGCTGGCGCCCGGCCGGTTTCGTTGAATGCTGTCCCGTCGAAGGCGAGCCCGCGCAGCGCCGCGACCCCGGCGACGCCCATGATCGCGGCGACGACGCGACTGGCGAAGACGACTCCGTCGGGACCCAGCACTTCGCCGCGCAGCAACCCGCCACCGCCCGGCAGGCCGACCGGTGCGAACAGCGCGCTACCGACCGCATCCGCGACCTCGTCGGCGACAAAGCGCGGATCGGCGTCGACGTCGACGGTGAGCGTCGCCGACTGCGGCGGCGCATTCACGACCGAGATCGGCGCGTCTTCTTCGGCGATTGCCAGCAGCGCGGCGCGAATCGCCGGGGCGAGCTGCGCATCGCCGATATAGCTGACGACAACGGCTGCGCGCTGACCACTGATATCCCAGCGCCATACCGCGCGCGCGGCACGGACGCCGGCGCGTTCGCGCGCAGCGGTCTCGAAGTCTGGCAGGGACACCGCCCGCCCCAGCAGAAGCGCCGAGGCCGGTCCGTGATAGGCGATCTCGGCCGGGGGTTCGGCATCGCCGCCGCCGAATGCGGGCAGCGGATTGACAACGCTGCGCAGCCCCGCGACCGGGCGTGCCACCTGCTTGATCGCCGCGGCCGGCGGAACCGCCGCGCCCGCGCCGAAACGGTAATCGGCGACGACCTCGGCACCGGTCGGCAGACGCGCGCCGCCGCCAAACTCGACATCGGTCTCGCCGGCCTCGTCGTGGCGTACGATGAAAACCGTCGCGTCTTCTGGCTGCAGATAAAAGCTCTCGACCTCGGTCCAGAGGATGCCACCGACGCGGACGCTCAATGTCGAGCTGCGTCCGGCGGCGTTGGCGGCGGCGAGATAGGTGAGCGGCTTCTTCTTGAGACGGAAGCGCTGCGTGACAGCCGAGGCGTCACCACTGCCGAGATACTCGCCGGTAACGCTTTCGCCACGTGTCGTGAGGAAGACATTCCCGGCCAGTGTCACCGGTTGCGTCAGCGTCTTGCCCCAGAGTGGGGACGCATCGGGTGTTGCGGTTTTCGCGATGCCGTCGAAGCCGCCGGCCGCTATGACCGCTTCGCCGAACCGGTCCTCCAGCGCCATCGCCTCGACCGGGACGCGCGGCGGCGCGACAAGCCCCGGCACGCGCACCGGATCGCCCTGCTCGAGCACGTCCTTGAGCGGCACATGGATTCGGCCCGCCTCGCTCATCGCGTGGTGGACCGCGAGGGTTGCGACTGCGGCCGCGGTGAACGGCATCGCGGCATCGACGGTGATGCGGGTGACGCCGGTCTTGATCGCCGGGCTTAGCATCGTGTGGACCTTGCTGTCCGGGTCGGTCAGCGTGCTCGTCTGTCCGGGAAGGAACGTGTACTGCGCCTCGGCTACGGCGGTGACGCGACGCGCGACGGCCGATCCTTCCGCCTCGACAACGACGATGTCGCCGGCGGCGATTGCGTAGCGCGCGTCGAGCGAGATCTCGGTCGACGTGACGACCGCCTGTTCGCCGGTGGCGGGAGCCAGCTTCCAGGCGCCGGCGCGGTCGCCTGCGCGCAGCAGGCGCGTTTCGGCACAGGGCGTGCCATCCGCTGGCGTGATCGCCACGGTGAAGCCGATCTCGGAGACGGTACGCCGGGTCGCAAGCAAGCGAGGGCTCAGCGAGGCGACCCGCACGGCCGCCAGCGTACCTGCCATGTCGAGCACGAGTATCTGCCCCTTGCGCGCCCGGAGGCTGCCGGCCGTCACGCTGATGCCGTGGAGCGGCGAGGGCAGGTTGACCGACGGCACCCTGTCGACCGCGAGCCGGTTGACACGCGGGTCGAGCTTGATCGCCGCGCCGCTCTCGAAGACCTGCGGCGGGTTACCGTCGAATTCGCCCGAGCGGAACGCGGTGGCGACGGGCAGCGTCGTGAGCGCCGGATCGTCGACCTCAGCCCTCAGCCAGGCGGCGCTCCCGAGCGCCGGGCGCGGCCGATAGCCGAGAAGGGCCACGATGCGCCGTGCGGAATCGGGCAGGCTGGCGGTACCGAGATAGGACTCATCGGACACCAAACCGTCGTAGAAGCTGGTTACGTCGGCCATGTAGGCGAAGAAGTCGACCAGCATCATGCCGAAGTCGCCGGCTTCCCGCGCATTCCAATCCCTCAGAGCGGGCTGGCGCGCGACCGAGGCAAGCAGTTCGCGGCGCCAGTGCGGGAAGGTGCCGAGCGCGCGCGGTAGTGTCGTCAGCCCGGCCGGGATGGCGTGAAGCGCGCACGGGTGGGTGTCGCAGGCACAGGCCATCAGGCACCCCCCTCCATGACGAGCCGCACCGCGCCCCGCTCCATCAGGTCGCGATCGTTGGTGACGCGGACCAGCTCGTCGATCCCGACGGCCAGCGTGTACTCGCTGAAGTCACGCCAGTCGAAACGGCCGGGCCGCCGGACGCGCATGCCCTCAACCGCCTTGACACCTGGGACGGCCTGAAGCGCCGCGATCAGGGCGGCACGCGACAGGGGCGTGCCAAAGGTGAAATTGTCCGGGTCGAAGAAGCCGCCGTCACCGCCACCGGTGCCGAACAAGGCGACGAGTGCGGCCTCTTTGACCTCGCCGCGATAGGCGTCGGGCGCGACGCACAGCGTGACCTCCAGATCAATGTCGGCGTAACGCGGATCGCGGATCTTGACCTCGCGTCCCGCCTGACGAACCGTGTCGAGCAGATCACCGATCTGCGAGCGCAGGGAGGCGCTGAGCAGCGTCGAGTCGGCAGGGTCCGGGGTCACGAAGATCGTCGGCCAACTGCCCGTCCAGCGGCTGGCGGCACCGGCTTTCTGCACGCCGACGACACGTTCTGCCACCATCGCATAGTCGGCCGTCTGAACGGCGCGAAAGGTGATGGCACGAAACGCCTGGGGCGCCGCGACGCGTACGGAATCAGCCGTTTCCGGATCGCTGCCCCCTGTCGCGGCAAGCGGGTTGGTGACGCTGGCCACGCCAGGCACGGTCGTCAACGCCACCAGGCTGTCGGCGGCGGCGTTCATCGCCGCTCCATTGCCGAGCCGGTAACGCAGCGAGAAGATCGACCCCTCGGGCGGGGTCATGGCGAAGGCGTTGTCGCCGAAGCGGATCGTCATGCCGTCATTGTCGGCGTAGTCGACGAGCTCGGTCAGCTTGCCGAAACGCTCGAAGCCCGCGACCCGCCGATACAACCCGTCTTCGAGCGTGAACAGCTTGTCGGTCGGCTCCGCGCTCGTCTCGCCGACCAGCGCCGAGCGCCAGCGCCAGGCACGGTCGCCTTCGCGCACCAACTCGATCTCAGGCCGGCTGACGCCGTCGCGCGTACGCCAGACCAGCGGTACCTCGTCCGACCCTTCGAGCGGGAACAGCGTTTTGACCCGTGACGTCAGGTCTTCGGCCGTACCCGGTTCGGGGTAGCAGAGCACGCTCGCCGACCCGACACGCTCGATCGCCTGAACAAGGCCGGCGTCGGAATCGGCGGGATCGTCGGCGGGGCCAATGCGGAAACGCCGCTCGACTGTCTTGCCGGATGTCGCCGGCACGATATTGCCACGCAACGTCAGCACCTCGAGATCGAGATCGAACGGCAGCGGCGGTTCGAAGACGATGCGCGTAATCGGCGGAGTCGCCGGCGGGAGCGGATCGAAATCGTCAAGCGCGCTGACGATGCGCACCGCGACGCGCCGCGCCGGGCGGTCCTGCGCGATTGGATCGGTCCTCAGGACAACCCAGCGTCCCGCCGTATCGATCGCGGCATCGGGTTGCAGCAGCGCCGCGTGCGCGCCGCTCAATGTCATGCTGGTGCTGCCCGCGAGCAGACAGGCATCGTTCTCGTCCCAGATATAGGGTGGGATCGCGTTGCGGCCCGGATCGACGGCGTACTGGACCGGGGCGGGAGGGGCGGCCGGCGGCACGCCCAGCGGGCGGTCGCTCAGTCCATAGCCGATCTCGAAGGGCAACTGCCCCGCGGCGTCGGTTACCGCCGTTCCGGCGGGGATCGTGGCTGGCGCCGTCGCCTCGACATCGATCCAGGCAAATGCGCCACTGCCGTTGCCAATCTCGTAGTCGACAAGCCGCGCGAGGTGCCGGAGCGATCGCCGCTGGCTGGCGCTGTCGAACCGCGCCTCGCGCGCGATGCGATCCTGGGCATATGCGAACTCATCGCCTGTCGCCGCGACCAGCTCGAGCACCATCATGCCGATATCGGTCTCGAGTCTGTCCTTCCAGCCGGGGTAGCGCTGCGAGGCGAAGTCCATCAGCGCCTTGCGGTAACTCCAGAAATCGCGCGCGCGATAATCGACGGGAAAATCCACGATCTCGTCGGCTGGGCATGGACGCGGGACCGCCTCGCAATCGAGGTCGCTGTCGCACCCGGCTTTGAAGGTGAAGCGCAGATTGTTGAAATAGGGGTCGACAGCGGGGCTATCGACGTGGAGCCGGTAATAGCCAAAGCCGCCGGGTGCGGCGACCCGTATGCGCAGCACGGCGCGACCATCGACCGGCGCCGGCAGGGGCACGACATGCTCGACGACGGCGACGCGGGCCGGCACCACCTGACCCTCGCCGACGATGCTGAACGCCGAGCGCGGAATCGCCTCCAAGGTCGCGGCGAGCGTAGCGGGTAGCACGGCGTGGTGGAGGAACAAGGTCAGTTCGGTCTGGTCGTCCGACACATGGATGAAGTCGACGCCGGTGAGCGTGGTCGACGCGCTGATGAGGTCGGCGCGGTCCATGCTCATGGCGTCACCTCGAGATTGAGGAAGCGACGCTCGCCAAGCGCCTTGACGGCATAGCCGACGCGGATGTGCAGCGTGCTGTCCTCGGCGCGCGCGGTCACTTCGAAGACGGAGATCGCGCTGCCCAGCCACTTCGTCAGCGCCTGATACACGGTGACCTGCGCCAGCGTCGCTGCGGCCGCGCCTCCCGGCGCGAACACCAGCCGCTTGACCCCGCAGCCGAAGTCGGGGCGGTTGATACGCTCGCCGGGCGCCGTCAGCAGCACCTGGCGGACGAGCTGCGCCACATGCGCGTCATAGTTCAGCTCTTGCGCGATCCGCTTGCGGGCCGGATCGACCGCCAGCGCCCATGCGATACTGGTGAATGGCTCGCTCATGATCCGCTCGCCGCCGACTGGACGGTGACCACCGATACCGGTCCCTGTGGTGCCTGATCGGCGGCGAGGCAGAGGCTCATGCTGTCCTGCGAGAGCGTCGGCGTGCCGTTCACGAGCACGGCGGTGTTTGTTTTCAGCCACTTCACCGTGACACAGGGGTGCGGCACGGTGCCGGTGCCGATCGGGATCTGGAACGGGCAACCAGTAACCGTGAAGGTGTCGGTAGCGAGGGCCAGCGGCGCCGCCGCGGAGACCGCTGTGTTGGCCGACACGATCGCGACGGTGCCGCCGTGAGGGCACTGGAGCTTTGACGCGGTGGTAAGGATGGGGGATGCCATGATCGCGCCCTTCCGTCAGCCGACGCCGACCTTGAAGGCGCCGCCGTTGACCAGGACGCCACCGTCGCCGACCTCGACCTTGCCGGTGCCGGCGGCGCTTTCGGAGACGACGCCCGACGAGGAGATGACATGCGAGGCCTCGCCGGCGCTCGCCGCGATTTCGCTGTCCCAGAGCGTCGTCGCGCCGTCGTTGATGGCGATCTCGACGCTGCCCGCGCTGTCGTCGATGGTCAGCGTCGCGCCTTCGGTCGCGATCAGCTTGATGTCGGCGGAGGTCGCGGCGGCCGGAAGCTGACCCTTGGCCCAGAAACAGCCCGTCCAGATCGGCCGCGACGTGTCACCGCCCTCGAATTCGATCCAGACATTGGCCTTTTCCGGCGGCAGCATGAAGAAGCCGACATTGGGACCGGCGTAGGGCACGCACGGCCGCGCCCAGACCGGTGCCGTGCCGAGGATCGCGGGGCAGAGCACCTGCAGCCGACCCGATTCCTCCGGATCCTGGTTCTTGACCACGGAGCCGGCGTACTTGCCCCACACCCGGTTGAGGAGGGCGAGTTGAAAGTCGATGACGGGGTCCAGCATGTTCAGTTCCATCCGTTGCGAACAAGCGTTGCGGTCATCAGATGATCGTCGTCGTCGATGCGATGGACGACCCGGGCGACGAGATAGTTGCCGCTGTGGCGCTTGCCCGCGCCGTGCAGCGTGACCACCGACGGTGCCCTCAGCACCTTCTTCGTCCTGCGCGCCCGCGCGGTGACGGTCACCGTCACGAACCAGCCCTCATCGATCAGGGCCGCCTCACCCCGCGTGATGAGATCGCCGGCATCGTCGACAGGCACGCTGAGGCGAGCACGGCGCGGCTTCTTCACGACGTCGGCGAGAGCCCGGGGCGCCAGCGGAGTGAGCGGCGAGCGCTCGACGATGCCCGACTGGTCGCTCGCCGCGAAGCCATCGCGGTTGTCGGCGTCGGTGGCGACGACGCGTTCGACATCCCAGTCGATCGTGACCGAATCGATGTTGCGTCCCTCGCCGACGAGGCTGAGGACGAAGGTCGGCGGTTCGTCGACCGGCGGGCGGCGGACATGCGCCGCAGGCAGCGCCGTCGTCTTGTCATAGGCAAACCAGAACCAGCAACCGTTGCGGCGGGCGAGTCGGCGGACGAGGTGGAGATCGGGTTCGCGCTGGACCAGCGCATTGCGCGTGTCGCTGTGGATCACGCTATTGGGCAGCGCCACGCCCTTGGCGTCGATCGCCGCCGCCGAAAGAATCTCGGTGATCGCGCCGGCATCGCTCACTGTCGGCCACACCTTGATCTTGGCCTCGCGGGCCAGAGCAACTCCGGCATCGCCGCCGATCACCTCGAGCTGCGATCCCTCGCCGCCGGTGACGACCGAGATCCGCTGCTGCGTGACCGGGCCGAGGACGAGAATGGCGGTGTCGTCGCCGTCGGTGACACGGATCGCGATCTCGGCTTCAGGCCCCAGCCGGTCCTCGCTCAACAGCGCGATGTCACCGTCGGCGATCTGGACGTCATAAAGCAGCGACCAGGTCGTCGTCGCGCCGACCTCCTCGGTCACCTCGACGATAGCCGGCTGCATCAGCGTCGGGTCCGGTACGCCGTTGGGCAATATCTGGCAGCCGAGAGCCATGACGCGCGTCGCCCTCCTATCGCTTGACCGGGATTTCGACTTCGCGAAGCTCGGTCAACACCTCCGCGGTCATCGCATCGTTTAGTTCGGCAAGTCGCCAGTAGCCGGCGGCATCGTTGAGGTAGAAGGCGGCAAGATGGTCGGGCCGCTCGCCTTGGCGGCGGGCATGGCGTCCGCGCAGGCTCTGCTCGGGCGCGGGCGCGGGCGGCACTGCCTCGACTGTCCGGCCGCGCGCATCCGTGCGGTGGATCATCGTCATCCCGGCGTAGCGGCTTTTGGGATCGAAAAGGGTCATGCGCACTCCTTCACGCCGGCAGCATGCCGAGGATGGATTCGACCGAATTGGCGAGGTTGGCGAGCGCCAGAACTTCCTTCTGGCCGCGGGTGAATTTGTAGCAGAAGGTCGCTATCTCGGCCGCCGCGCCGGTCGCCTTGTCGCCGGTTACCGTGACCAGGTCGTCGAGATTGAGCACGCGCAACGCGATCGTCGCCTTTGCCCGGTGGGGGTAGAGCGTGGCCGAGTATTGCTGTTCCTCGATGGTGAGCGCCGTGATCCGCACCGGCACGATCCGCCCTGGACCCCAGAAGAACAGCACGATCGGCGCGTCGCGGCGCTCGAGATCGGCCTCGAGCGCGGCGCCGGCGCTACCGCCGAGACTCACGCCCCCGGCGGAAACCGACACCGATCCGCTGACCGATCCCAACAGCCCGCCAAGGAGGCTGTCGCCGGGCGGATACATCAGCATCTCGATCGCGGCGAGCCGGTCGGCGATGCCGGATACGACCGCGACCGGATGCGATTCCGGCTTCTCCAGCGCGTCGGTCGCGTCCATCTCGAGGACGAGCGAGAAGGCCTCGGCCGGATCATAGGGCTGGGCGAGCGCGGCGAGCGAATCCTGATAGGCCTTGACCTCGGACTCGTTGGTGACGACGCCGTCCTTCTTCTCTTCCCGCACCACCTTGGCGGGCGGCTGCCACGGCGTCAGCGTCCGCGTCATCGTCTCCGGGTTGTATTGAAAGACGATTATGTTCGGGATCGGTATCAGCATCGGCGCGCCGAAATAGATGAGCGCGCCTTTGAGCAGGAAGGGGCTATTGGGATAGGACATCAGCGGCGCCTCACGTCATCGGCTCGAAGCCGAAGTCGGGGCCTTCCAGCGTGGTTTTCTGCTTCTCCTTGACCAGCTTGATGATGTCGGCGCCGACCTTGCCTGGGACGTAGCCGGCTTGCGCGGTGTTGGATTGATAGATCGTCGTCGATGTCGCGGTCGCGACCAGCGCCTTGTAGTAATCCGCCTCGTGCTTGTCGATCGCGCGTTCGAGCTTTTCGTTCATGGTGTCACGCATCCACGTGTAGGTCTTGCAGGTGGCGTTGAAGATCGCCGTCGCAAGCATGTCGGGCGTCACTTCGGCCTTGCCGATCTTGGGTAGTTTCGCGGTCTCGGCGGGTGTCAGCGGCTTGCCGATGCGCTTCTTCGTCATTGCCGCCAGACCCTCCTTGTCGCGCACGACGTCCTTGTATCCATCGCCCAGGAAGCCCCGGAACTTGCCGTCGATGGCCGCCCCCTGGCTCGCGCCGCCGCCTGTATCGAGATCGTCGGGCTTCGGCGAGATATGCACGTCGCCCAGATTGTGCGCGTGATTGGACAACAGGATCGTCGGCATATTCGGGCCACGGTCGCCCTTGTCATTCTCGGCGATCTTGACGCCGGTGTTGCCGCCCGGCGCTTTCGTGATCATCTCGACCTGCTGACTCTTGCCGGTGACATTGGGATAGTCCGAAAGCTTCGCCGGGAATGGTTTGTGCCGGTCCTTCGAGTTCACCAGATACTCGATCAGCAGATACTGGACCGTGTGATGCGCGGTGCGGTCGGTCCCCTGTTGCAGGGCGGGATTCTTCTTGTCGCGATAGAAGCCGAGACGTAGTCCGATCTGGCCGTACTTGCTCGTCGTCGCGACCGGCGTGGTGGACGAGTACGCGGTCCAGATCGGCGCCTCGTCGCCGGGCAGATCGCGGGCGGGCGGTGGATCGACGTAGTTCTTGATCGTCTCCAGCGTCGTCGGGCTGAACATCAGATTGCCGGCATTCTTGCCCTTGCCCTTGGTGAAGATCAGCGGCGAGGGCTGGAGCCCCTGAAGCGCGAGCCGCGTCTTGGCCTGATAGATCGCGCGCCGGGTGCCCGCCTTCGGGAAATTGGCGTCGATGACATGGTCCCAGATGTGCGACGTGCCGCCGATCATCGGCAAGTGGACATACGTCACGTTCAGCGTCTTGAACGGATCGGCCATATTGACGGCTTTGTGCTGCTTGCCGTCGGGCGCCTTCTCGAGCGTGGTATTCAGCTCGACATCGACCGAGACGCTGGTCATGCCGAAGAAAAATTCCTCCAGCACCGTTTCCAGCCGTCCGGTGTCCATGATCCAAACCTTCTCGGTCTTGGCCTTGGACGTGCCCTTGTCCTTCTTCAGCTCGACCTGCTTGAGCGCCTGAAAGAGCACCTTGTCGATTTCGCGCAGTTCGGCGCGACGATTGTCAGTGATGTAGTCGAGGAGCGCAGCCTTCACATGGGTGCCGTCGAGGTAGTTGGCGAACTTGACCGGGCCCTTGCCGGTCTTTGCCTCGTCGATATGGGCGATAAGCTTGGCTTGCAGCGCACCGCGCACGCCGGGCGCCGCCTTGTCGAGATCGGCGGCGGTGGCGCCGGGTACGCGCTTGGTCATGGCCTCGGCATGCTCGATCAACTGGGTCGGATCGCCGAGCCTGCGGAACAGTTTCTGGACGACGTCGGTGAAGCTTGGCTGCGGTCCGCGCACAGCGACGGTGCTGACCGCGCGCGGGGCGGTTGCCGCGCGTGACGTCGCCGCGGCAAGGCTGTCGGCCTGTCGCTCCGCGCCCGCGTCGATCCGCCAGCGTGGGCCCCCACCTGCGGCGGTATTGCCGACTGGCGCGTTGCTGTGCGGCTGCCCGAGCGGCCGCGGGCCGGACTGTTGCAGGACATGCGCGAGCTCGTGATGGAGCAAGTCGCGGCCGCTGGAACCGCTCGCCGACTGGCTGCTGTCGAGCCAGACATGGCTGCCGCTCGCCGCCGCGCGCGCGCCGGCGGAACGCAGCCCGGTGTCGACGGCGCTGCCCCGGTGGATGCGGACATGGCCGAAGTCATGGCCGAAGCCCGACTGCGCGGCGGCGCGTTCGGCGTGGCTCAGTGGCACCCCGCGCCCGCGCGGCAGTTCGGGCGGCGCCAGCGGCGGCGCGCGCTCATCGGCGAGCTTGGGCGCGACGTCGGCATCGGGCGGGGCCTCGTTGGCGACGAACGACGTGGCCACGGCCGGCACGTCGATCGCTTCCAGATCCTTCAGGAACGGCACCTTGCGGAGCACCGTGTGAGCCTCGTCGGAGATTCCGGTCGCGGCCTCTTTCAGATGAGGATCGAGTTCCTTCTTGGCATACTCCCGCCACAGGATGTTGGGGTCGATGCCGGCTTCTCTCAGATGCGTGGCGACTTCCTTGAACAGCTCGTCGTAGATCTTGCGCAATGGCGTCGAGTTGATGAGCAGTCGCACGCCCTGCAACGGCTTGCGATATTTGAACGGCAGATGGTCGATGACGAAGTTGACGACCATCTCGATGATCGTTTCCAGCGGTACCAGTTCATCGGGCAACTCGAACTCGTTCAGAGTCTCGAGCACCGTGTGGAACCGCTTCATCGTATCCTGAACGCCCTGGAGCGCGTCGGCGGCGGCGTCGACGCCCGCTTCCTTCAGCGTCACGCCGTCGAGCCGGTGAAGGTTGCGGGCGACGACGCGCAGGATCAGCGCCGCCCAGGGCGACGCCTGGACGCTGAGCTCGACCTTGCGGAAGGCGAAGCCGGCATGGTCGTGAACCCGCGCGGCGCCGTCGGCGACCTTGCCGCCGCCGGACAGAATGCCGGCGACGACGCGCGATATGGAGCTCTTCTTGACCGGGTCGTCGCCTTCGGGCGAGCGTCCGCGCATCGAATTGACCCGCCCCGACGCCTCGAACACGGTGCGAATGGCGTCAAGTGTCTTCACGTTGTCGCCGAACAGGAAATAGCCCCACAGTTTTTCACCGGTGAGGTCGGACTTCACCTGGTTCAGGCCCTTGGTGAAGACGTCGCCGACATCGCCGGTCAACACCCCCTTGATCGTCGCGAACTCGGGACTGCCCCAGAAGCGGATGACCGAGCCGGCGATCTCCGCCGCGGCGATCGGCGCCGCCGCTCCGGGAAAGGCCAGTTGAATGAGCGCGGTGAGGACACTGGCGAACTCGTTGAGCACCACGGCGAGATCGCCGAGCGCCTCCATGGTGATGCTGATGTGCAGCGCGTACGTCAGCTCGGACAGCATCCGGACGTTGTCCGAACGGATGACGAGTTCCTGCGTCTTGCCGCCGTGCGGCGTGTACATGATCGTCAGCAGGTCTACGGGCGCCGCCTTGGGATCGATGTCCTCGCCATCGATGGTCAGTTTGCGGACGCCGATCGGCTGCCCTTCGGTCGGGATCATTGGCAGCTGGCCGAGCATCTCGGGCTGATACTGAAACCGGCGATGGACGGTGATCAGCTGATAGATGTTGCCGTTGAGCTGGAACGACGTGCCGGGCCAGTCCTTGGTTGGATCGGCGGCGTGAAGCGGATAGCCGCGGCCCGGAACGTGGAGCAGTTTGGCGTCGGGTAGGCCCTCCATCACGGTTTCCGCCTGATGCTCCTCGACCGTCGCTTCGAACTCCTTGGCGAGCGCCGCGAGCTGATTGGTGCGTGATCTCACCTCGGTTGCCGCGAAGCCGACATCGAACTGGAGGAGCAGGTCGGAATTGCCGGCAAGCGCCGCGCCGATCGTCGCGCCGTTCTTCACATAGGGATGCAGCGGCATGACGATGTCGAAGCGGCCGGTGCCGCGAATTTCGACAAGGTCGCCAAAATGCGTCGACATGCCGAGCTTGCGCTTGAGAACCGGCGCCATTTCCAGCATGAGCAGCGCCATCTGCGTCTGCTGCTCGGCTGGTGTCGCCGGCTGGATGTTCGAGAAGAAGTTCAGCGTCAGCCTCATCGCCTCCTTGGGCGCCTCGTAGAAGGCCTTCGGGTCCTTCAGCATCGAGCCCTGGACCCGCTCCCATTGCGCGGCGATCATCGGGCCGATCACCCGCCGTTCGTTGTTCGTGGCGCGCCGCAGCGGCCCTTCGAGCGACCTGAGGTCCAGCTTCATCTGGTCCTGCAGCGCGGTCGACAGCGCCTTCTGCGCGGCGGCATCGGTTTTCACGAGTTCGCCAAGCTTGAGCAGCCAGTCGACCGGGGTTGGGTAGCTTTCGGGAAAGCCAAGCACGCCCCCGGCGGGGATTGGCATGTCGCTAACGCCGGGCACGGCGGCAAGGGTCTGCGCGAGCTTGTCGAGGTCATCGATCGCCCAGATCACAAAGCCTTTCTGATGCTTGTCGTAGCTTTCGGGGATTACCCAAACCTGATTGGTAGACAGTGTCGCGGAAAACGCGCGCAGCTCGCGGTGGTGGAGGATCGTTTTGCGATCCTTGGGATCGGTCGTGATAAGCCGCGACATGTTATCGCGATCCGGGCCCGGCGGCACGAAGACCACTGATGATTCTTCCGGGACCTTGTACCGCGCCGGCGGCTTGAAGCTCTTTTCGACGGCGTTGATCGCGGTATTGGCGATCAGGTCCTTTCGCTCCGGGGCGTAATCTTTCTCGCGCTCGACGCCGTTGGTCTTGGCGGCCAGCGCAGCCTGCAATTCTGTTAGAAGCTGCCCATAATACACCGAGTAAACAGCATGAATTACGCCTGCGCCGGAAATCGGAAAGCCTCCAATGCTCCCGGTGGGAAATTCCTTCGCGAAGTCTGCGAACGGCACCGAAGCCGGTGCGAACGGCGCGAGCAGGGCAACATAGCTCGTTCTGACGCCGTCTTGCCTCGCCTGATAGTGCGTCCGCGCCGCCTCCAGAAGCCCATGGTGGCCCAGCAGCGTTGCGACATCGGCAAAGCGCCTCAGCGCGGTCTGGTAGGCCTTTGCTGCCTCGTCGCGCTGCACCCACTGGACATCTGCGTCCTTCGTCTTGTCAGGCTTCTTGTAGTCATTGAGCAGCCAGTGCTGGAGGCGGAACAGGCTGAGCAGGACAACGCCATAGACCATGTCGTCGCTGACGGCGGCGGTGGCCCCTTCAGTATCGGCGCTGGCCGGATCGAGCGCCGGCAGCTCCGCCGACAACAGTTTCTTCTCGCGTCGGGCCAGATCTCCGTCGATGCGGAATGTAATCGCCTCCACCGCTCTGGCGGCAGTGGCGAGATTGTTGACAAGCGTCCCGGGCGAGGGAAGCCCGCCGCTTTCCAGCTTCGCGCCCTTTTTGAGCGCATCGATCAACTGCACTTCCAGCTTGGCGAGCGGCTTCAGCGACGGCAGCCGTTTCATCACTTCGGCCCTCAGCGCCTGAGAGCGGCCGATCTTCGCCGCATCTTCGTCGGTCGTGACCGTCTTGCCGGTCATGTCGACGGGGTCCGATGCCGCCAGCAGCGCCTCGGCGCGCTTCCAGAAGGTTTCGGCGCGCGCGGCGATGGGGGCGATCGCCTTGCCGGCGGCGACGGTCAGCGCCATCGCTTCGGGTTCGGCCTTCACAAACTCCGCGATCTTGACGAGATAATTTTCGTCCTTGTACAGGCCGATCAGCGCGAGTTTTTCGTAATAGCGATCGCTAAGTGACGGTTTGGTGGCGATCCTGCTCTTATAAGCCTTGAACGGGGTAAGGCGGATATTGTTGAACACGGCTAGTGCGCGCAGCGCCACCGGAACCCGCTCATCCTGCGTCAGCGGATCGTAGGTCAGCGCATCATGGATTGCGTCCTTCATCGTGTCGACAAAGGCCATGTTCGGATCGAGATCGAGCCCAGCGCGCGCGATGCCATAAAAATCGATGCGAGCCACGGCGATCACCGCGTTCGGCCAGTACTTCTTTCCCACCGCATGCGCGGCCAGGAACGGCAGCACCCAGGATCCGTCGCCGCGCTGCTTCGCCTCGTAAAAGGCCCAGCTCGCAAAACCAGTCAGCTCGGGGGTTTTCTTGGTCGCCGCCGCCGCCTCATCGTGTGCGCCGAGCGCCTTGAAAGCGTCGCGATAGAGGACGCGCACGGCGCCGGTCAGCTCGCTGTCGTTCAGCTTCGCCATCTGTTCGCTGAAGGCCGCGACCGCGCCGATATCGCTCTTGCCGATCGTCGCCATGCGCAGTTCGCTGATCCGCTTCAGAAACTCAGGCTCCTGCGAAAGCGTCGCGTGCGCGTCGAGCACCGCCGTCACCGCGGCAAGGCCGGGTGCGGGATGGAGCAGGCCATGCTCCGAGAAGAAGCCGCTGATCCCATAGCCTTCGGTCAGCTTGTCGCGGGCATCTTCGGCGGCCTGATTCATATCGGGGTCGCGCTGAACGCCGGCCGCGCCCGAAGCCGTGGGCTCGATGCGCAGCCGCCCGCCGGACGCCGCGCGCCCGGTCTGCTGGATGACATGGGCGATCTCATGCGCGATCAGCGATCGACCCGCGGCCGAGAAGGGGGACGGCCGCGCCTGTGCAAAGTAGATGTCGCGGCCGGCGACGAAGGCGCGAGCTTTTACCTGGTGTGCCGCGCGCGCGGCCCCCGCATCGCCGTGCAACCTGACCGGACCGAGATCGGCGCCGAACCCGGCTTCCAGCTCGGCCCGCAAGGCGGCCGGCAACGGGTACCCGAGGCTGTCCGGGACGAACGCGCACGCCGTCGGCGCCGGCGTGAGGAACGCCGCGAGTCCGTTGCCGCCGGCTGCGAAGGACCGCGCCGCCTGCTCGGCCTGCGCCTCGTGCGCGTCGCGCCGACGCCAGCTCAGCGAGCGTTGTCTGGCGGATCTCGCGCCGGTCCTGGGCGGTGGTGGCGTCGGTTTCATGGCGCCATGCCCAGCACGGCGTCGATGTCGCGTGCTGAAACGCCCGCGCCGTCCTTGCCGAGCTCGCGCGCCACCATCTCGGCGAGGCGACGGATGGTTGGCGCTTCGCCAGTCCGCCGCGCGTTGAACACCGCCGACAGCGCCGCGTTCTTGATCAACGCGCCGCTCGCCTCGATCCGCGCCAGCCTGGGGAGGTCGGGGATCAGCGCGCGCGCCTGAGCGAGCGGGAACAGCGCTACGATCGCTTTCGCCCAGATCGCTTCGCGCGCCTGCGCGTCGGGCCGCGGAAAATCGACGACATGGCGGATGCGGCGCAGGAACGCGGTGTCGATGTTGCCCTTGAGGTTGGTCGCCAGCACGACGATGCCGGGATAGCTTTCGATCGCGGTCATCAGGTGGCTGCTGTCCGTATTGGCGAAGCGATCGTGCGCGTCGCGCATGTCCTCGACCCGCTTTGCGAACATCGCGTCGGCTTCGTCGAAGAACAGCATCGAGCGTTGCGCGACGGGCGAGGAGAGGAGCGCCTGGATGTTCTGCGCGGTCTCCCCGACCCATTTCGAGATCATCGCCGACAGATCGACGGCCAGAAGATCGAGCCCAAGTTCGCCCGCGATGATGTGCGCCGCCATGGTCTTGCCCGTGCCCGGCGGCCCGGCGAACAGCCCGACCAGCCCGCGGCCATACGGGAACAGCCGCGCCGCCTCCGCATCGCTCCACAGACGCGCGCGCTCGCGTGCCTCGAACGCGAACTCCTCGAGCCGCGCACGGATAGGCGCGGCAAGAACCAGATCGTCCCAGCCGAAGGCGGCGTCGATCCGGCGGGTCAGCGGTCCCGCCGATGCGCGCAGCCGCTCGCGGAGCATGTCGGATGCGACTTCGGCGCTTTCCGGCTGGCGCGCGGCGACGGCGGCGATGTCGCCGGCGCCGGCGTCGTGGCACAGCGCCAGGGTTTCGAGCGCCGTCGCATCCCAGCCGGCCGCGCCCGGCACCAGCCGCCGCCACAGCCGCGCGCGCGCGTCGGCGCCCGGGTTGGGCAGATCGACCGCGAGGATGAGCGTGTCGGCGGCGGGCGGGAGGATCGCGGGGCCCTGCACGAACTCAATGGGGAAGGGCGGAACGCCGGGCGGCAGCGCGGCGGCGCCCGCATCGACCGGCAGGAGCGGGATGCAGTTGTCCAGAAACGCCTGGCGATGCAGCCGCACGATCAGGTCCACGCCGACGCCACCGCCGCCCGCGCCCGCGGCCACACCATCGCTCAGGGCGAGCACCGGCAGGCCTAGTCGCATGCCGAGCGCGGCGGCGAACCAGCGGCGGGCGACCGGATCATCGCCCTCGATCCCGACCTTGACCCGGCCACCCTGCTGAAGCTGTCCGCTGATCCGCGCCGCTGTGGCATCGATCGGCCACTCGCCAAGTTCGGGCCCCAGCGGCAGCAGCTCGCTCGAGCCGATCAGCGCGCGGTCCAGCTCCCGCTCACCATCGAGCCACGCGAGGATGAGCGGATCGATCGTCAGCGCGGTCCCACCGCTCACCAACGGATGTTCGCTTACCATCCTCCAGGCAAGCAGCGCCGAGCCGCTGGCAAGCCGGGGGCGGCGCTCATGGCCAAACAGCCCGAGAATCGTCAGCACCGTGACCTGACCCTGGACCGGGTTGAGCGCCGCGACCTGCGCATAGATCTCGGGGTCGTGCGCGCAGAGCCACAGCGTCGAGAGGATGTCCGCTTCGGCCGGTTCGAGACTGAATCGTCGTTTGACGTCCGCAAGCCGGCCCTCGTCGCCGTCGCTGATCGGCTCACCCGCAAGCGCCGAGGCCAGCCGTGCGCGGGCGCTTTCTCTCTCGTCCCGCGGCGCCGGTGGGGCGGCGGATCGGGGGGCCGCGCCAGTCATGGCACGACCTCCCATCGCGGCCCCGATTCGGCGCCGCGCACGATCAGCCTCAGCGGCAGCAGCGCACCCGGTGTGGCGGTCGTGGGAAAGCGGAAGCGGAAGCGGACCCGGTCGGCAGCCGGTGCGGCGGGGGTGAAATACTCACCCGGTCCCGGCGGCGCAGCGGCGGCGCGCACGAGACGCTCGCTCCCGGCGAAGACCATGATGTCGCCCTCGGCGAGCTGATGCGGCTCGAAACCGGCCACGGTGGCGGTGACGATGCCGGCCGCCACGCTCGTCGACACGATCGTGGGCGCGATCGCGAACCGCGCCTGATTCGACACGAAGTCGAAGTCGCGCTGGGTCCCGTTCGGCATTGCGCTGCGGAATACGGTCCGGACGAAGGCGCCGTAGATGCCCGGCAGGATCGCCGTGGTGCCCGCGGCCGGTTGGACGTCGACGGTCAGCAAGGTGCCATTGCTGCGCAGGTTCCAGGCGGCGTCGACCGCGACGGGCTCGCCCAGGTCGCGATGGAAGAGGAGGAGGTCGGTGGCGTCTCCCTTGAGATCGGCGCCGCGGATACGGAGCTCGTCACCGTAGGGGACAGAGGCGGGCGATATGTCGATCCGCTGGCTCTGGCCGCTGCCGGGCACGGTCACGTCGATGCTGTTCTCGATCGCCTCGATGACTGGCCGACTGCGCGGCGTGACGTGAATGCCGGCCATCAGCACCCGGCCGCTGCGGCTGCGCGGCTCGTCGGGTTCGAGCAGCGTGGCCGCGACCTCGTAGTAAGCGGCGAGGCGCATCGCGCTGGTGCCCGCTTGCCAGTAGAAGCCGGCCTCGGTCGCGGGCGTCGGCATCAGCGACAGGCGCAGCTTGTTGTCCAGTCCGCGCATCGCGACCGGCATCACCAGGACTGGGCCGCCGCTGGATTCGACCGTCACGCTGTCGTCGATGAAGGAGTCGTCGCGCAGGGTCTTCAGCGCCAGGCCCATCATCAGCTGGTCGGCGAGTGCGCGGCTGTGCGGATCGGCGATGTTGCTGCGCGGGGTAAGGACGTAGTGAAGCGTCAGGCCCATCGGCTTGAAGCGCTGTGGATTGGCGCCGCCGACGCCCCAGTCCTGCGCTTCGGTGTGTGCGTCCTTGCGGGCGTGGTAGAGATAGAAGCTGAGCGCGTGCGCGCCGGCGACGAGGTCCGGCGGTCCGGCAGAAACCACCAGCGTCGCCGAGCCCGGCCAGTCCGGGAATGTCGGTATCCGCTCCTCGAGCAAGGTCGTGAAGCAGCGGGTGGCGAGGCCGAGATCGAGGAGCGCCATGACGTGCGCTCAGCTCTGACCGAGGCCGAAGCGGGTGATGCCGACGTTGTGGGCAAGGCTGTCGCGCCGGGCGCCGGGGCGCGGAGCGGCGTGGACAGTCTGGACGGGCCTGGCTGCCGGCGGCGGCGCGCGCGTTAGTGCCTTTGGGGTGGAGGCAGGAGGCGTCGGCGCGGCAAGCGGCGGCGCCCGGCGCGGTGGCGGGGGTGGCGAGAGTGCGGGGCTGCGGGCCGGTGTCGGTGGCACGAGCGGGCCGGCGACGGCGGTGGTCGCGGGCGCTGCCGCGACCGGCGATGGGACCGACGCGCGGCCTTCGGGGGGCGATTCGGTGGCGGCGCGGCGAGGGGCTGACGGTTCGGGTGGCGGCGGCGAGGACAGCGCACGCATGAACGCATCGGCCCGCTCGAGTGGCGAGGGCGTCGCGGTCCTTGGTGGACGAGGCACCGACGGGCCGAGCTCCTCGCTGATTTCGGGTGCGGGAATCGTTCTGCGCAGGTCGGGTACGGCGCCTGGCGATGGCTGATCCTGGCGCGGGCTGACGATTGACGGTGGCACCGGCGCACTCGCTGCTGGCCGCGATGGCGAAGGTGGCGTTGGCCCCGCGTTGCTGCGAGCAGCTTCGGTTGGCGGTTGTGCGGCCGGCTCGGTATCGGGCCGCGGTGCGGTCGCCTGGATCGGCGCGGCCGCATCGAGCATCAGCGGTGCGGTCGCCTCGAATGGATCGAACAGCGCATCCGGGCTGACCCTCGGCACAGCGAGTGCGCGGCTGATCAGGCGCTCGATGTACGTCATGCCACCGCTCCCAGCCGGTCGGCGAACTGCCGCCGGCTGACGCGCGGCAGGGTGAGAATTTCGTCCAACGACCAACCATACGCGGAGGCGATCACATGGACCGCGGCCAGCAGGCTCTCGCGCTCGTCGAGCAATCGCTGAAGCGTGAATGTCTGGATGTCGAAGCGGACAGAGGAGCGGTGACCGCACTCGGCGCAGGAGGCGTCAAGATCGACGTCGATGATCGGCGCCAGCGCTTCCAGCCGTTGGTTCAGCGTCGGGCTCGGGATCTCCGGGGCTATCGCGGCGGCAAGACCCTCGCCGTCGCCCGCGATCGCGGCTGCGGTTTCCTCGGCCGCTGTCGGCAGCAGGTAGCGTCGACCCTCGCCATCGGCGACTTCGCGCGGACCGAGCGCGACGGTCGGCTCCCGCGACGCCGCCAGCGACGCCTGCAGCGCGCTGAGATTGAAATCGATGTCATAGGGTGTTTCGCAGGCCGCGCAGTCCAGCGTCGATACGATCCGATCGCCCCACAGGCCGCGATGAAGCATCGCCAGCAGCATGTCGCGGTCGCTCGTCGCGAGATCGCCGGTCGCCAGCGCGGGCTGGGTCAGCCGATCAAGGAAGGCCACGGCCGCCTCGCTGTCGATCCCGCTCAGGGCCAGCTCGTCATGCCCGGTGGGCTCACGCAACTTCACAAAAGGCGGCAGCCTGCCGCCGGTGATCGGGACGGCACGCTCGGACCAGACGCGCCCCGACGGCCTCATGTCTCTGGCTGCTCGGGCACGTCGACGTCGCGGACCCAGCCCTCGTTCTGCAGCACGAGATGCTCGAACGCGACGGCATGGCCATTCGCATCGAGTTCGGGCAGCGCCTGATACTCCGACACCCAGCAGCGGAAGATCTTGTACGCCTTGGCGACCACGCCCTGCTCGTTGAGCAGTTCCACGAGGATCTCCTTGCGGAAATCCTTGAGCGTGGAGATGACGCCGGCTTCGACGTTGTAGACCTTGTTCGCCCACTCCTCGAAGTCCGGATCGTGGGTGACGCCGCGCTCGAGCGTGATCGGTTCGAACTTCCAGGTCGACGGTGAATGGCGCTGGGTGCTCGCGTCGCCGCCCTCGCGGTGTGACACGACTTCGGTGCTTCGCTTGAGCGCCGAAACCTTGGACACACCGGCGACGTAGCGCCCGTCCCAGCGGACCCGGAACTTGAAGTTCTTGTAGGGGTCGAAGCGATGGGTATTGACGGGAAACTGGGCCATTTCAATGATCTCCGATCAATGCCACGAAGCTGCGGGTCAGACCTGCACCTGCCCCGCCATCTGCTGCAGCGACAGGACGACGAACTCGGCGGGCTTCAGCGGCGCGAAGCCGACCAGGATGTTGACGATGCCGAGATTGCGGTCGTTCTGCGTGGTCGTGCTGGCGTCGCACTTCACGAAATAGGCCTCGGCCGGGACCTTTCCCTGGAACGCCCCCTGGCGGAACAGGTTGTTCATGAAGGCACCGACGTTGAGCCTGATTTGCGCCCACAGCGGCTCGTCATTGGGCTCGAACACCACCCACTTCAGCCCGCGATAGAGGCTTTCCTCCATGAACAGCGCGAGCCGGCGGATCGGGATGTATTTGTATTCCGACCCGAACTGGTCATCGCCGTCCATCGTCCGCGCGCCCCAGCTGACGATGCCATTGGGGAACACGCGGATGGTGTTGACCGCCTTGGGGTTCATCACGCCGTTCTCGCCGTCGCTGAACCGATACTCGACCCCGGTGACGCCGCGCAGGTCGGCTTCGGTTCCGGCCGGCGCCTTCCACACGCCGCGCGCCGCATCGATGCGCCCCATCAAGCCCGCGATCGCGCCGCTGGGGCCGACGAGCACGTCGCGTCCCGCCTCGTTGATCTTCAGCCGGGGAAAGAAGACCGCTGCATGGTCCTTGACCAGCCCGATGCGCAGCGTGTTGACGCCGACCGAGGGGCTGGCCGCGGTTTGCGAATCGGTCCAGTCCGCCGGCGGATCCATGATGAGGAAAGCCCGCCGCCGCTGGCAGAAAACGCTCGCCGAACCCCACAGCATCCGGCTCGTCGCGTCATTGTGGCCGGAGTCCTTGGGCAGGACGAGGAGGTTGAACAGGTCGACTTCCCGATCGACCTCGAGATAGGCGCGCTCGTAGTCGGCCGCCGACGGTGGTCCGCCATCGTTGCCGAGCACGCCGGCCGTCTGAAACGCGCCGGCGCCTGTGTTGCCGAGGCTGTAGTGACGGACGTTGTTGAGGAAGTCGGGACCGATGTCGGTACCGCCGGTGGTGACGGCGCCGGAGAGATTGTCGGACCCGGCGACGGGTATGATCGCCAGCCGCGATCCCCACACCTCCGCGGTCCACGGAAAGGCCGGATCGGCCGAACGCTGCGCCTGAATGGCGGCGGCGATGATTCCCCATTTCTCGCGCACGCCGTCCGATACGCGGTCGGGCGGCGCCGGCGGCGTCACGCTGTTGCGGTCCTGAAAAAAGCGCGGGTCGACGATCGGCACGTCGGGCAATACCGCTATCGCCGGCGTCGTCGCCAGCAGCGGCCCCAGCGGGATCGACGTGCCGGCGACGACGATATCGGTGATCGCGGTGCCGCCGGTCTGCCTGAGCTGAGCGAAATCGACGAGATTGGTACTGGCCAGAACGTCGGGGCGGAAGACCAGCCCGTTCGGCGCCGGGCGTTTGGCCGCCCAGCGCGACACCTCGATTCCGCCCTGGGCGGTGCCGAGCATCAGCGCGCCCGCGACATCGGTCGCCGGGTTGGCGCCGGGGTAGAGTTTCACGTCGCCGTTGGCAGACGCGATCCTGAGCAGCCGCGTCGCCTGGTTGTTCGCGCCGGTCTGACCGATCGGACCGGTCTCGAACGTCGCCGTCACCACCGCTGGACTGACGCGCGCGTTGATGAGGTTGGTGATCGCTGTCGCCAGGTCCGTGATGATCGCGGGCGCGGTGTTGAGCGGCGGTACGGTGAAGTCGAGCTCGCCGAGATCGACCATCTGCGCCGGGCCATCGTCGACTGAAATGCGGAATTGGAAGCTGGGCCGCGCAACCGTCGCGCCGAACAGCGCGATCGCCTCGCTGCGGAATATCGCGTTGGTCCGCGCCGCGATCGGTCGTCCGGACTGGGCGATGCCAACGGCGGCCGGGGCGGGGCTGACGTCATTGGCGCGGACCAGCTTCGACTGCTGTTCGATGACGTCCCGGGCATAGCGCGCGCTCGCGGGGTTCATGCTGAGGCCCAGGTACAGCTCGACGTCGGCTTTGACGTCGGCGCCGGTGCTGGTCTTGGTCCAGCGGAACACCTCGAGGTTGAAGGTGGCTTCGGGATCGGTGGTCGCGTAACTGACGCTCATCCGGATGTCGTTGCCGAACGTCCCTGGCGAGCGCGCCACGATCTCGAGCGAGTCGGCGCCCGCCTCGGTCCTCAGTCGCACCCGGGCGGCCGCCAACGTGCTGCCCGCAAGCTGCTCGTCGGCGATGCGCGACACGTAGCATTGCGTGCCGCCATTCTGGAAAAACAGCCGTATCGAGCGCGCCAGATCGCTGCCGGCGTACTGGGTGGTGAATGCGCGCTCGAAATCCTGGATGCTGAGGCACTGCACCGGGCGGTAGAGCTCGCCCTTGCGGGCGCGCCCGACGAACAGGCCGACCGATGTGCCGACGCCGACAATCGTGCGCACGCCGCTGGGAACTTCCTGAACGTAGACACCGGGATAGGAAACGGCGGCGGCCATGGCCAACCTCCCTTCGGTCAAAGGTCTCAGATCTCCGGAATCACAGTAAAGTGAGACAAGTTGGCAAGTAACCAGACAGTCAAACGCTGTGATAGAAACGAAAACTATCGGCGGATATTCGCGCACAGCCGGAAAATCGCGAAGTCCACCAGAGCGGAACGCCTAAATGGTACTCACGTCATATCGTCAGGTAGAGATAGAAATATTGCGCGGTCGATGAACAACCGAGAATAGAGACACCGATCTCTCCTACGTTAAGGGCTAACTTTGTTTTGAGATCGAGTCAACTGTCATCGACCAAGCTGCCGAGATCATCCACAGCAGCGCTATGCATCAGCGACGATCGAGAGCCGACGTCGCAGGCCAGAGGCCCCGGATGGACGAGCGGCTGTCGACGACTTCACACGCGAATGCCTGTGCCTGGACGCTGATACGTCGCTGTCCGCAACGCGCACGGCCCCTGATTTGGTGGATGCGCTGATCCAATCTTGCGCTCACCCCTCTAGCTGCGCGCACATCCTGAGCGTCGCCTGCGCCGCAACTAAAATGATTAAGGTTACTGGCAGACCCGCCGAGATTCGAAATCACGACCTCTGCCTCGGAGGGCGAGGAGGCCGCCTAACTCATCGCCGCGGCCGGCGCGGCCCTCATGTTACTGCCGCCCTACAGTCCTGATCTCAACCAGATCGAGATGCTCTTCGCCAAGCTCAAGACCTTGCTGCACAAGGCCGAGCGTCGAGCCAAAGACGACCTCTGGCAAGCTATCGGCGCGCTCATCGACGCCTTCGCCCCTGACGAATGCCTCAACTACATCCGACACGGTGGCTACAACCCAATCTGATGACAACTCGCTCAAGAGATGGGACGTCAGCCGACTGCTACCTATGTGCTACCTGCGACGCGCGACAACCGACACCGTCAAACGCCGTATGCGGCCAACTTATTGAAATCATTGGTGCCCCTGGTCGGACTCGAACCAACACGCCCTCGCGGGCAACAGATTTTGAGTCTGCCGCGTCTACCAATTCCGCCACAGGGGCACCGTGCCGGACGCGGGCGCAATGAAGCCCATCCGCATCGCAGGGTCAACAACGCCGCCATGACTTGAGGCGGTGCGGCCGGGCATGCTTTGGTGGGCGCCGCCCCGCGTTCTGGAGATTCCCCGTTGCATCCGTACATTCACGCCCGGCGCACACCCGACAAGCCGGCCTACATCATGGCCGGCAGCGGCGAGGTGGTGACCTATCGCCAGCTCGACGAACGCTCGAACCGCGTCGCGCACATGTTCCGGGCGCGCGGGCTGAAGCCGGGCGACCACATCGCCATCTTCATGGAGAACAACCCGCGTTTCTTCGAGATCTGCTGGGGCGCGCAGCGCGCCGGGCTGGTCTACACGCCGACCAGCTCGCGCCTGACCGCCGCCGAGGTCGACTACATCGCCGGCGACTGCGGCGCGCGGCTCTTCATCACCTCGAAGGCGCTCGAGGCCACGGCGGCGGAACTGCGGTCGCTGATGCCCGGCGTGAGCGCACGGTTGATGGTCGATGGCGTGATCGAGGGTTACGAATCGTTCGAGGATGTCGTGGCGGCGTTCCCGACCACGCCGATCGCCGACGAGGTCGCCGGGCAGGACATGCTCTATTCGTCGGGCACCACGGGCCGGCCCAAGGGTGTGAAGACGCCGCTGCTGATGGAGAAGATCGACGCGGTGAACCCGCTGCTCGATTTCAGCCGCAAGCTCTACGAAATCGACGAGAACACGATCTATCTGTCGCCGGCGCCGCTCTATCACGCCGCTCCCCTGCGCTTCAACATGACGATCATGCGCCTGGGCGGCACCAGCGTGATCATGGAGCATTTTGACGCCGAGGAATTCCTGAAGCTGGTGCCGAAGCACAAGGTCACGCACAGCCAGCTCGTGCCGACCATGTTTGTGCGCATGCTGAAGCTGCCCGACGCGGTGCGCGCGCGCTACGACATGTCCTCGCTGTGCTGCGCGATCCATGCCGCAGCACCATGCCCGGTGCCGGTGAAGGAGAAGATGATCGAGTGGTGGGGGCCGATCATCTGGGAATACTACGGCGGCACCGAGGGCAACGGGCTCACCATGGCCAGCGCGCGGGAATGGTTGTCGCACAAGGGTACGGTCGGTCGCGCCATCGTCGGCAAGCTGAAGATCGTCGGCGACGACGGCGAGGAGCTGCCGGTCGGTGAGTCGGGCACGGTCTACTTCGCCGAAGGCCGCGAGTTCGCCTATCACAACGACCCAAAGAAGACCGCCGAGTCGCGTCATCCCAAGGGTTGGACCACCTTGGGCGATGTCGGCTACGTCGATGCCGACGGCTTTCTCTATCTGACCGACCGCAAGGCCTTCATGATCATATCGGGCGGCGTGAACATCTATCCGCAGGAGGCCGAGAACCTGCTGGTCACCCACCCGAAGGTGGTCGACGTCGCGGTGTTCGGCGTGCCGAACGAGGATTTCGGCGAGGAAGTGAAGGCCGTGGTGCAGCCGCGCGACATGCGGGAGGCGGGACCTGATCTGGCCGAGGAGCTGCTGGCCTGGTGCCGCCAGCATCTGTCGGCGATCAAGTGCCCGCGCAGCGTCGATTTCGAGGCCGAGCTGCCGCGTCATCCGACGGGCAAGCTCTACAAACGCCTGCTGCGTGATCGTTACTGGCAGGGGCGGCAGAGCCGGATCGTCTGAACCGAATCAGGGAGAGAAACCATGAAAGCTGCGGTGGTGGGCGCCAACGGCGTCGAGATCCAGGACGTGCCGAAGCCCGAGCCGAAGGCGGACGAGGTGCTGATCAAGGTGCGCGCCGCCAGCCTCAACCGCGCCGATCTCGGCATCGCCGCGGGCAGCCGGCACGGCTCGATCGGCGGCGTCGGCGCGCGCATGGGGCTGGAATGCGCCGGCGAGGTCGAGGCGGTGGGCAGCGCGGTGAAGGGTATCAAGGCCGGCGATCGCGTGATGGGCTCGGCGGCCGGCGGCTATGCCGAATACGCCGTCACCGATGCCGGCCGCGTGAGCCGCATTCCCGCCAACAACATGACCTTCGAGCAGGCCGCCTGCTATCCGGTGGCGCTGCAGACCATGCACAACGCGGTGATCACCGCCGGGCGCATGAAGAAGGGTGAGAGCGTGCTGATTCAGGGCGCCAGCTCCGGCGTCGGTCTGATGGGCATGCAGATCGCCAAGCTGATGGGCGCGTCGATCGTCATGGGCACCTCGACCCACGCGGGTCGGCGCGCGCGCCTGAAGGAATATGGCTGCGACCTCGCCATCGACACGACCGACGCGCAATGGCCGGAGAAGGTGAAGGCGGCCACCGGCGGCAAGGGCGTCGACCTGATCGTCGATCAGGTCTCTGGCGGCGTGGCCAACCAGAACATGGAGGCCTGCGCCATCCTCGGCCGCATCGTCAATGTCGGCCGGCTGGGCGGCAACAACGGCGAGTTCAACTTCGACCTGCACGCGCTCAAGCGCATCGACTATATCGGCGTCACCTTCCGCACGCGCTCGCCCGAGGAGGTGCGCGAGATCGTCAAGCTGATGCGCGCCGATCTGTGGGAGGCGGTCGAGGCCGGCAAGCTCACCCTGCCGATCGACAAGACCTTCCCGTTGGCCCAGGTCGAGGGCGCGCTGGCGATGATGAAGGCCAACCAGCATTTCGGGAAAATCGTGCTGACGGTGTGACGCCATGACCGTGAAGCTCTACGCGCTGACCTGCGGCCATCTCACCGGCAGCCTGGCGCATTTGATGGAAGGCGGCGAAGGCGATGTGCGCCTGCCGATCCCGAGCTACCTCATCGAGCATCCCAAGGGCTTGGCGCTGTACGACAGCGGCATGCATCCGCAGTGCCAGACCGAGCCGGCGGCGCGCGTCGGCGAGCGCCTCGCCGGGATCTTCAAGTTCGAGTACGCGCCGGGCGAGGAGATCTCGGCCAAGCTCGAGGCGATGGATCGCGATCCGAAGCGGATCGACTACCTGATCAACTCGCACCTGCACTTCGACCATTCCGGCGGCAACGCCCTGATCCCCAATGCCAGCCTGGTGATCCAGCGCGCCGAGTTCGAGGTGGGGCGCGACGCCGAGCGCGCCCGGCGCTATGGCTTCAACCCTGAGGAGGTCAATTGCGGTCACCCGGTGATCGCGCCCGAAGGCGAGTACGACGTGTTCGGCGACGGCAGCGTGGTCTGCCTGCCGACACCCGGCCATACGCCGGGCCACCAGTCGCTGCGCGTGCGGCTGGAGGGCGGCGATGTCGTGCTGACGGGCGACGCCTGCTACTTCTGCCGTACTCTGCGAGAACGCCGCCTGCCGCGTTTCGCCCATGACCGCGAGCAGATGCACGCCTCGCTCGACCGGCTGGCGGCGCTGGAAGCCGGCGGGGCGCGCATTTTCTTCGGTCACGACCCCGAATTCTGGGCCACCGTGCCCCAGGGCCCCACGCCGATCACTTTTTGAGGCGGCAACGCGGCGTCACAAACCCCGGCGTGAGTCGGCCGGGGGGCGGGTGTATAGAGTTCCGAGGCCCGGTCCCGGAAGGGCGGGACGGGACTATGTGACAGGGCTGATGGTGCTCAACGGCAAATGGACATGGTTGATCGGCGGAGCGGTGCTGGTCGCGGCGCTGACGGTGGGCGCGTTCGCCTTCACGTCGGGCGGCGAGCCGCCGCCGAAGTACCGCACGGTCAAGATCGAGCGCGGCCCGATCACGGCGGTGATCACCGCGACCGGCACGGTCACGCCGGTGACCACGGTCGTCGTCGGCTCGCAGCTTTCGGGTCAAATCGTCGAGCTGAAGGCCGATTTCAACACGCGTGTGAAGGCCGGCCAGGAGCTGGCGCGCATTGACACCGAGCTGATCGAGGCGCGGCTGCTCTCGGCCCAGGCCGACCTCGCGGCGGCCGAAGCCGCCGTCGTCATGCAGGCGGCGCAGATCCAGAAGGCCGCCGCCGACGTCGAGAATTTCCAGGCCACGCTGGCGACCGCCGAGGGCGAAGCGGTGCGGCGCGAGGGGCTGGCGCGCAGCGGCGCGGGCTCGGCCGCCGACGCCGAGCGCGCGCGCAACACCGCGCTGGCGACGCGCGCCTCGCTACGCGCCGCCGAAGCCAACCTCAAGGTCGCCGACGCGCAGCTCCTGAATCTCAAGGCGATCGTGCGGCAGCGCCAGGCGGCGGTGCGCCAGGTCGAGGTCGACATCAAGCGCTCGGTGATCCGCGCGCCGATCGACGGCGTCGTCGTGCAACGCTCGATCGACGTGGGCCAGACCGTGGCCGCCAGCCTCGCATCGCCGACACTGTTCACCGTGGCGCAGGATCTGCGGCAGATGCAGGTCGAGACCACGGTCGACGAAGCCGATATCGGCCGCGTGCGCGACGGGCTCGAGGTGACCTTCACGGTCAACGCCTATCCCAACGATCGCTTCGCCGGCAAGGTCGCGCAGGTGCGGCTGGCGCCCAACAACATCCAGAACGTCATCACCTACACGGTGGTGATCGCCGCCGACAATCCCGACCTCAAGCTGCTGCCCGGCATGACGGCGACGGTGACCATCATCACTGACCGGCGCGACGACGTGCTGAAGGCCGCCAACGCCGCCTTGCGCTGGCGGCCGCCGGGCCGCTCGCCGCAGCAGCCGCAGCCGGGCGCCGGCGGCGACGATCCGGGGGCGCCGCCGACCACCCAGGGCGGCACACCGCGCGGCACCAATCCGCAGGCCAGCGCCGATGCGATGAAGAAAACGCTGACCGAGCAGCTCAAGCTCAACGCCGATCAGCGCAAGGAGCTCGATCGCATCTTCGCCCAGAGCGGCAACGAGATCCGCGCGGTGTTCACCAGCGGCGCGCCGCCGGAGGAACGCCGCGCCAAGGTGCGCGCCATCCGCGAGGCGGCGGCCAAGCAGATCGACGCCATGCTCGACGCCGAGCAGAAGCCGAAATACGCCGCGATCCGCGCCGCGGCGGCGGGCGCGCCGTCGGCCGAGCTGTTCATCGTCGGCCCCGACGGTCTCGCCAAGCCGGTGCGTATCAGGCTCGGCGTCAGCGACGGCACCACCACCGAAATCATCACGACGGAGCTGAAGGCCGGCAGCGAGGTGATCGTCGGCGGCGGCCCGCGTCCCGCCGCGCCCGACTCCTCGGGACCGCCGCGCCTGCGCTTCTGATGACGAGGCTCGGCCATCTCCCTCTCCCCGCACGCGGGGAGAGGGTCGGGGTGAGGGGGAGCCTCAAGTTGCGCACATCAGTGGTGCGTCACCTGATTCAGCCCCTCACCCCTACCCTCTCCCCGCGTGCGGGGAGAGGGAGAAGAGGGGCGCCATGACCGCCCTGATCGAAACGCGCGATCTGGCCAAGACCTATGTCATGGGCGATCAGCGCGTCCGGGCCTTGCGGCGGGCGAGCCTGTCGATCGCGCGCGGTGATTTCGCGGCCGTGATGGGGCCGTCGGGTTCGGGCAAGTCGACCTTCATGAACCTGCTGGGCTGCCTCGATACGCCGAGCAAGGGCGACTACGTGCTCGACGGCGAATCGATCGCCGGCATGACGCCGGACCAGCTCGCCGCGTTGCGCAATCGCAAGATCGGCTTCGTCTTCCAGTCGTTCAACCTGCTGCCGCGCTCGACCGCCTTGGCCAATGTCTGCCTGCCGATGGTCTACGCCGGTGCGTCGCGCGCGGTGCGCGAGGCCAAGGCCAGGGCGGCGTTGGAGACGGTCGGGCTGGGCGAGCGCCTCGACCATCGTCCGGCGCAGCTATCGGGCGGCCAGCAGCAGCGTGTCGCCATCGCCCGCGCGCTGGTCAACGATCCGGCGCTGCTGCTCGCCGACGAGCCCACCGGTGCGCTGGATTCGCGCACCAGCCTGGAGATCATGGCGCTGTTCCAGCGACTGAACCGCGACGGGCAGACCGTGGTGGTCGTCACGCACGAACCCGACGTCGCCTCCTTCGCCAGCCGCGTGATCCGCTTCCGCGACGGCAAGGTGGTCGATGATCGCCGTCAGGAGCCGAAGGACGCGGCGGCCGCGCTCGCCGCGCAGATCGCCGGCGCCCAGCGGCAGGAGGATGCGGCGTGAGCGTGCTGGAGGCCCTGCGCTCGGCGCTCGACGCGCTACGCGCCAATCTGCTGCGCAGCGCGCTCACCATGCTGGGCATCATCATCGGCGTCACCGCCGTGATCGTGATGGTCGCCGTCGGCTCGGGCGCCAAGGCCAAGGTGATGCAGCAGATCCGGAGCCTGGGCTCCAACCTGATGGTCGTGATCTCCGGCAGCACCACCTTGGGCGGCGTGCGCATGGGCTTTGGCTCGCGCTGGACCCTGTCGGAGGAGGATGTCGTCGCCATGACGCGCGAAGTGCCGGCGGTGCAGGTCTCGGTCGGCATAGCGCGCGGCACCGCGCAGATCGTCGCCGGTGGCGTGAACTGGTCGACCGTCGTGCAAGGCGTCACCGCGGGCTTCCTCGAGGCGCGCGACTGGGAGACCAGGAGCGGCCGCGATTTCACGGCGCAGGAGTTCTCCGGCGCGGCCAAGGTGGTCCTGCTCGGCGAGACCGTGGTCAAGAACTTGTTCGGCGACGATGTCGATCCGGTCGGGCAGATGGTCCGTATCAGAGCGACGCCATTCATGGTGGTGGGCGTGCTGGCGCGCAAAGGCCAGAGCACCTCGGGGTCGGACCAGGACGACACGGTGCTGGTGCCGCTGTCGACGGCCAAGCAGAAGGTCATCGGCACCAGCCGCGCCAACGCGCGCGCCGTCTCCTCGGTGCTGGTCAAGGTCCGCGACGGCGAGGACATGGGCGACGCCGAGCAGGCGCTGATCACCCTGCTGCGCCAGCGCCATCGCCTGACGGCGACGCAAGAGAACGATTTCTGGATCCGCAACCTCACCGAGGTGGCCGAGACCCAGGCCGCCTCGGCGCGCATCCTGGCGTTGCTGCTGGCCGCCGTCGCCGGCGTGTCGCTGCTGGTCGGCGGCATCGGCATCATGAACATCATGCTGGTCTCGGTCACCGAGCGGACCAAGGAGATCGGCCTGCGCCTAGCGGTGGGCGCGCGCCGCGGCGACATCATGCGCCAGTTCCTGATCGAGGCGACGACGCTCTCGGCGATCGGCGGCGCCATCGGCGTGGTGCTGGGCATCGGCGGCTCGGTGATCGTCGCGCGCGCCGCCGGCTGGCCGACCCTGATCCAGCCCGAGGTCATCGTCGTCGCCGTCGGCTTCAGCGCCCTGATCGGCGTGTTCTTCGGTTTCTACCCGGCGCAGCGGGCGTCGCGGCTCGATCCGATCGAGGCTTTGCGCCACGACTGAGCGCTCGTCTGGAACGGCGCGCGATCAGTTAAACGCGCCTGTCATCCCGAGCGCAGCGAGGGATCTAGGAAAGCTGCCTGGATCCCTCGCTGCGCTCGGGATGACAACTGAGTCCGACTGAGCGCTCGTCGCTCTACTCGCGCCGCGCCGCGAGCCCCATCACCGTCTTGGGCGGATACTTGCGGAAGGTCCCGAGGTGGTCGCGCATGCCCTGCTGGAACGCGTCCACGTAGGCGAGCTTGCGCGTCATGTAATACCAACCGACCGAACTGCTGACTCGTAGGGGATTCCCAAGGGAAAGGCGCTGT
>CAYTFW010000040.1:18611-38260 GCA_964437145.1 uncultured Rhizobiaceae bacterium | reverse complement strand
TCTACGGCGAGGAGGTGAAGTTCGGTGGCGGCAAGGTGATCCGCGACGGCATGGGCCAGAGCCAGCGCACCCGCGCCGAGGGCGCCGTCGACACGGTGATCACCAATGCGTTGATCCTCGACCACTGGGGCATCGTGAAGGCCGATATCGGCATCAGGGACGGCCGCATCGTCGGTATCGGCAAGGCGGGCAATCCCGACATCCAGCCCGGCGTCAACATCATCATCGGGCCCGGCACGGAAGCGATCGCCGGTGAGGGCCGCATCCTCACGGCGGGCGGCATCGACTGCCACATCCACTTCATCGCGCCGCAGCAGATCGAGGAGGCGCTCGCCAGCGGCGTCACCACGATGCTGGGCGGCGGCACCGGCCCGGCGCATGGCACGCTCGCCACGACGGTGACGCCCGGTCCGTGGCATCTCGGGCGCATGATGCAGGCGGCCGAGGGCTTCGCGATGAACCTCGGCTTCTTCGGCAAGGGCAATACCAGCCTGCCGGCGGGTATCGAGGAGCAGATCAAGGGCGGCGCCTGCGGGCTGAAGCTGCACGAGGACTGGGGCACGACGCCGGCGGCGATCGACAATTGCCTCGCGGTGGCCGACCGCTACGACGTGCAGGTCGCGATCCACACCGATACGCTGAACGAATCGGGCTTCGTCGAGACCACGCGCGCGGCGTTCAAGGGGCGCACCATCGCCACCTTCCATACCGAAGGCGCCGGCGGCGGCCATGCGCCCGACATCATCCGGCTGTGCGGCGAGGCCAATGTGCTGCCCTCGTCGACCAACCCGACCATGCCCTACACGGTCAATACCGTGGACGAGCATCTCGACATGCTGATGGTCTGCCATCACCTCGATTCGCGCATCCCCGAGGACGTCGCCTTCGCCGACAGCCGCATCCGGCGCGAGACCATCGCCGCCGAGGACATCCTGCACGACATGGGTGCCTTCAGCATGATGTCCTCGGACAGCCAGGCGATGGGCCGCGTCGGCGAGGTGGTGATCCGCACCTGGCAGACCGCCGACAAGATGCGCAAGCAGCGCGGGCGGCTGAGAGAAGAGACCGGCGACAACGATAACGCACGCGCCAAGCGTTACGTCGCGAAGTACACGATCAACGTCGCCATCGCGCATGGCATCAGCAAGCACGTGGGCTCCGTGGCCGTCGGCAAGCTCGCCGATCTCGTGCTGTGGTCGCCGGCCTTTTTCGGCGTGAAGCCGGACTTCGTGCTGAAGAGCGGCTCGATCGCCATGGCGCCGATGGGTGATCCCAACGCCTCGATCCCGACACCGCAACCCGTGCACTACCGCCCGATGTTCGCTGGTTTCGGTCGCAACCTGGTCGCCAGCTCGGTGATCTTTACCAGCGCCGCCGGCATCGCCGCCGATGTCGCCCGGCAATGGGGCCTGACGCGGCCGATGCTCGCCGTCGAGAACACCAGGGGCGGCATCGGCAAGCGCTCGATGATCCACAACGCCGCGACGCCGAAGATCGAGGTCGATCCCGAGACCTACGAGGTGCGCGCCGACGGTGAGTTGCTGACCTGCGAGCCGGCCACGGTGCTCGCCATGGCGCAGCGCTACTTCCTGTTCTGATGCCAATGATGATTCTCGACCGCCGCACGATGCTGGCCGGTGGCGCCGCCGCGATGGTGGGCGCAGGCCGGGCCTACGCCCAGGCGACCGCCGTGGAGCCCAGCGAGGCCGAGCGCGCGGCGATGGATGGGGTCGCCGAGGCGGCGATGCGCCAACTCGCCATCCCCGGCCTGTCGATCGCCATCGCGGCGGCCGGCAAGCAGGTCTTCGCGCAAGGTTACGGCGAGGCCGACAGAAGCGCGGGCGAGAAGGTGACGCCCAAGAGCCTGTTCCGCATCGCCAGCCTCAGCAAGCCGATCACGTCTGTGGCGATCTTCACCCTGGTCGAGCGCGGCAAGCTGCATCTGACCGAGCGCGTGTTCGGCCTCGGCGCGGTGCTGGGTGTCGACTATGGCGGAGCCTATCCGCGCTTTCTCAGCCAGACCGTGGTCGAGCATCTGCTGACGCATACCGCCGGCGGCTGGCCCAACGACAAGACCGATCCCATGTTCGGCCATGCGGGCAAGGATCACAAGCAGCTGATCACGGCGGTGCTCGCCCTCGAGCCGCCGAACAATCCGCCCGGCAACACCTACGCCTACTCGAATTTCGGATACTGCCTGCTGGGTCGGATCATCGAGAAGGTTTCGGGCGAGAGCTATGAGAGCTTCGTGCGCAACCAGGTGCTCAAACGCTGCGGCATCAGCGAGATGCGCATCGCCGGCAACACGCTGGCCGATCGCGCACCGGGCGAGGTCGTCTACCATGACGATCGCGACAACCCCTACGGTATCGACGTCGCGCGCATGGACTCGCATGGCGGCTGGATCGCCACGGCCGGCGATCTCGTGCGCTTTCTCACGCATGTCGACGGATTCCCGACCGTGCGGGACATCCTGCGGCCGGACACGCTGCGCGTGATGACCACGCCGTCGCCGGTCAAACCAGACTACGCGATGGGATGGTCGGTGAATCGCAACAACAACTGGTGGCACACCGGCAGCCTGGCGGGAACCACGGCGCTGATGGTGCGCACCGCGCGTGGTCTGTGCTGGGCGGCGCTGGCCAATGGACGCGTCAGAGGCGCCGGCGGCACGGCGGAGGCGCTCGATCGCATGATGTGGGACATCGTGCGCAAGGTTCCGGCCTGGAAGGCATGAGCATGCGCCGCGCCGCCAGGGTCGTTCCATCAGGTGCTTGGCCGCAGGCCGAACGCGCTGATCACATCACCTTGATCTACGACGACCGCTATCGCCGACGGTTGAGGCTCTTGGGCGATGGCGGCACCGATTTCCTGCTCGACCTGCCCGAGCCCGTGGTGCTGCGTGACGGCGACGGGCTGGCGCTCGACGACGGAGGCTATGTGATGGTGAAGGCCGCCGATGAAACACTGGTCGAGATCCGCGCCAAGGATCCGGCGCTGTTCGTGCGCCTGGCATGGCATCTCGGCAACCGTCACCTGCCGGCGCAGATCGAGGCCGATCGCATCCTGATCCGCGACGATCACGTGATCGTCGACATGCTCAAGGGCCTGGGCGCCGAGGTGCGCGCCGTGTCGGCGCCGTTCAATCCCGAGGGCGGCGCCTACGGCCAGCACAATCACGACCATCGTCATCCCCACGCGCACGGCGCGGGTGGACGTCACGGCCATGACTGACTCGAGACACTTCCCTTCTCCCCGCGAAGGCGGGGAGAAGGTGCCGAGCGCCAGCGAGGCGGATGAGGGGCTTCCTCGCGCAACAACGCCGGTTGTCGCTGTTGAGAGTCCGCGAAGCCCCTCATCCGCCCTTCGGGCACCTTCTCCCTCGGGGCCGTCCGCGGCCCCTGACCTTCGCGGGGAGAAGGAACAAGCCGAGGGCGCCCAGCTCTATCGCCTGCTGGCCTGGTTGTCGCCGGCCTATCCGATCGGCGCCTTCAGCTACAGCCACGGGCTGGAATACGCGATCGAGGAAGGCCTCGTGCGTGATCGGGAGTCGCTACGGGCGTGGATCGCCGGTGTGCTGGCGAACGGTGCTGGCCGCGTCGATGGCGCGCTGTTCGCGGCGGCGTGGCGTGCGGCTGCGGTGGGCAATGAGGCGGAACTCGACGCGGTAACGGAGCTCGCGGCGGCGTGGCGCGGCTCGGCGGAAATGGCGCTGGAGTCGCGGCAGCAGGGCACATCGTTCGCGACGATCACGAAGACGGCCTGGCCTGATGCCCGCCTCGATGCGCTGCTGGCGCGACATGACGGCGAGATCGCCTTGCCAGTCGCTGTCGCCGTCGCGGCGGCGTGGCACGACATCGCGCTGTCGGCGGCGCTGACGGGCTACTTGCACGCTTTCGCCGCCAATCTTGTCTCCGCGGCGGTGCGGGCGATCCCGTTGGGGCAGACCGACGGGCAGCGCGCGCTGGCCGGTCTGGAAGCCGACGTCGCCGAAGCCTGCGCGCGCGCCATCGCCGTGCGTTCGCTGGACGACGTCGGCGGCGCGGCACCTCTTGTCGACTGGTGCTCGATGCGCCATGAGACGCAATACACGAGGTTGTTCAGGTCATGATCGGCAACGGACCATTGCGCGTGGGCGTCGGCGGCCCGGTGGGCTCGGGCAAGACGGCGCTGGTCGAGCGCCTGTGCAAGCGCATGCGCGCGGCCTACGACATCGCCGTGGTGACCAACGACATCTACACCAAGGAAGACGCGCAGTTCCTCACCCGCGCCGGCGCGCTGCCGGCCGAGCGCATCGTCGGCGTCGAGACTGGCGGCTGTCCGCACACCGCGATCCGCGAGGATGCCTCGATCAACCTCGCCGCGGTCGCCGACATGGTCCGGCTGTTTCCCAAGATGGAAGTGATGTTCGTCGAGTCCGGCGGCGACAATCTCGCCGCGACGTTCTCGCCCGAGCTGGCCGACCTGACGATCTACGTCATCGATGTTTCCGCTGGCGACAAGATCCCGCGCAAGGGCGGGCCGGGCATCACGCGTTCGGATCTGCTGGTGATCAACAAGATCGACCTCGCGCCGCTGGTCGGCGCCAGCCTCGAGGTGATGGACCGCGACGCCAAGAAGATGCGCGGCGCGCGGCCCTTCGTATTCTCCAACCTCAAGGAAGATCGCGGCGTCGCCGAGATCGCCGACTTCATCGTACGCCAGGGCGGCCTGCCGGTCCGTCCCATGGGCGCTTCTCAAGCAGCCTGAGGATCCGATATGCGTTTCATTGCTCTCGCTACCGCCGTTCTCGCCTTCACCGCATCGGCGGCGCAGGCCCACACCGGCCACCCGCTGGACAGCGCCGGATCAGGCGCGATGCATCCCCTGACCGGCCTCGACCACCTGCTGGCGATGCTCGGTGTCGGTATCTGGGCGGCGCATATTGGCGCGACCGGCGATCGCCGCGCGACCTGGCTGGTGCCCGCATCCTTTGTCGTCGTCATGGCGCTGGGCGCCGCAGTCGGCCTGTCGGGTGCGACGCTACCGCTGGCCGAGGCCGGCATCATCGGCTCGGTGGTGCTGATCGGCCTGCTGATCGCCGCGACCTCCAGACTGCCGCTTTGGGCGCCGATGAGCGTCGTGGCGTTGTTCGCCTTCTGCCACGGCTTCGCGCATGGCGCGGAGATGCCTTCGTCTTTGGCGTACGGTGCGGGCGTCCTCGCCGCGACCATCGCGCTGCATGGCGTTGGCATCGCTATCGGCCTGCTGGCGTGTCGCCTCTCCTGCCGGCTCGGTGTGCGCATTGTCGGCGGCGCGCTGGCGCTGGCGGGGATCGCGCTCGCTGCGACCTGATCGACGACGACCCGCGAGGTAATTGAGCGTCGGCCACGCCGGCCGCAGGGTGCGGCGCATGTGGACCATCCTGTGCTTCGCCGTTGTCGGCGTCATCCATCTCCTGCCGATCGCGCCGGTCTTCGCGCCCGATACACTGACGCGGCTGTACGGCGTCGCGCCCGACGACGCCACGCAGCTCCTGCTGCTGCGGCACCGCGCGTTGCTGCTGGCGCTGGTCGGCGCGCTGTGCCTGTGGGCGGCGTGGGCGCCGGCCATAAGGCCGGCCGCGCTGGTCGCGGCGGGCCTCAACATCGCCGGCTTCCTGGCGTTCTACGCGCTGTACGGCGCGCCGTCGGGCCCGCTGCGCACGATCGCGGTGGCCGATCTGGTGGCGTTGCCGCCGCTCGCCATAGCCGCGTGGTCGACGCTGTCGCGCGGCTGAGGAAAACGCTTTCGTTCATCGTTTGCCCCCGTCCCGCCGGCGCGCTACCAAGCGGCGAACCGACGGGAGGATTGCGATGACGGATCGCGGGACACCGAAGTGGCGCCGGCGCGCGGCGTTGGGATGGGCGATCGCTGCGGGATTGGGACTCGCCGCGCCTGCCTGGGCACAGCTCGAGGACAGGCTGGTGATCATCACGTCCTTCTCCAAGGACGTCACCGAGCCCTACGCCAAGGCGTTCATGGCCGCCCATCCCGGGGTCAAGGTCGAGATCCTGAACCGCAATACCACGGCGGGCGTCGCCTATGTGCGCGAGACGCGCTCGAACCCGCCCGACGTGTTCTGGGCCTCGGCGCCGGACGCCTTCGAGGTGCTGAAGAAGGGCAAGCTGCTCGAGGCCTACAAGCCCGTGGCACCGGGCATCGCCGAGAAGGTCGGCACCTTCCCGATCAACGATCCCGAGGGCTTCTTCTTCGGCTTCGCCGCGTCGGGTTACGGCATCATGTACAACACGCGATATGTGAAGGCGAACGACCTGCCGCCGCCCAAGGAGTGGGCCGATCTCAAGAAGCCGGTCTATTTCGGCCATATCGGCATCTCGGCGCCGTCGCGTTCCGGCACGACGCATCTCACCGTCGAGAACATCCTGCAGGCGCAGGGCTGGGAGAAGGGCTGGGCGACCCTGCTGGAGATCGGCGGCAATCTCGTGCAGGTCTCCGATCGCAGCTTCGGCGTCCCTGATGCGGTGAACTCCGGCCAGTACGGCCTGGGCATCGTCATCGACTTCTTCGGCCTGTCGGCCAAGGCCAGCGGCTTCCCCGTGGAGTTCGTCTATCCCGGCGAGACGGCGATCGTGCCGGCCAATGTCGCGATCATCGCAGGCGCCAAGAATCCCAAAGCGGCGCGCGCCTGGATCGAGTTCCTGCTGTCAGACGCCGGGCAGAAGATCCTGCTCGATCCCAAGATCAGCCGCCTGCCGGTGAAGCCCGCGATGTATGCCAGCGCGCCGGCGGGCTATCCCAACCCGTTCAAGGACACCGCGCTGGGCTCCAAGGTCAGTTTCGACTCGCTGCTGTCGGAAGGTCGCTACGAGCTGGTGAACTCGCTCTACGACCGGCTCGTGACCTTCCGCCTGAAGGAGCTGAACGCGGCGTGGAAAGCGATCCACGCGGCCGAGGCGGCGCTGGCGAAGAAGGCCAACGCCGAAGGCGCCAAGCTGGTGGCCGAGGCGCGCAAGCTCGCCGCGGCCGTGCCGATCAGCGAGGCCGACGCCAACAACAAGGACATCGCCGGCGCCTTCCAGCCGGTCTCCAAAGACAAGAAGCCCGGCCAGCGCCAGGCCGAGTTCGAGGAGAAGTGGGACGCCCACGCCAAGAAGAACTACGCCGAGGCCAAGGCGCTGGCCGAGAAGGCGGCGACACTGGCGAAATGAGTCCTTCTCCCCCGCGCAGGGCAGGAAGAAGGAGATAAGCCATGGTGGCGATCGAGGCGCCGCTGCCGGCTCGTCGCGTGGGCTTGCTGAGACGCTGGGGCGTGTCGCCGGCGCAGCTCGCGCTGGCGGCGTTCATCCTGGCGTTCCTCGCCGCGTTCCTCATCGTGCCGGTGTCGCGCGTGATGGTCGCCGCGTTCGAAGGGCCCAGCGGTTTCACGCTGGCGCATTTCGGCGATTTCTTCCGCACCAGCCTGTTCCTCGAATCGTTCCTCAACTCGCTCTACGTCGCCGTCGGCGCCGTCGCGCTCGCCTCGCTGCTGGCGGTGCCCTGCGCCTATTTCCTGGCCCGCTTCGATTTCAGGGGCGCCGGCCTGATCCAGGCGCTGGGCGTGGTGCCGCTGGTCATGCCGCCCTTCGTCGGCGCGGTGGCGATGCAGCTGATTTTCGGCCGCAACGGCACGGTGAACCTGCTGCTCAACGACTGGTTCGGCTTCCGCATCCCGTTCATGGAAGGGCTGAACGGCGTCATCTTCGTCGAGGCGCTGCACTACTTCCCGTTTGTCCTGCTCAACCTCTCTGCCTCGCTCGCCAACATCGATTCGTCGATGGAGGAGTCGGCGCAGAACCTCGGCGCGCGCGGCTGGACGTTGTTCCGACGCATCGTCTTCCCGCTCGCCATGCCGGGCTACGTCGCCGGCGCCGCGCTGGTGTTCGTCAAGGTGTTCGACGATCTCGGCACGCCGCTGCTCTTGAGCCAGACCAACCTGCTGGCGCCGCAGGCCTATCTGCGCATCACCTCGGTCGGTCTCAACGATCCGATGGGCTACGTGATCTCGGCGATCCTCGTCGTCTTCTCGCTGATGGCGATGGCCGCCTCGGGGCTGATCACGCGCGGCCGCGACTACGCCACGCAGCAACGCGGTGGCGGGGGACTCGCACGGCGACCGCTCGTGGGCTGGCGCAAGACGGTGGCGTGGAGCTTCATCATCCTGGTCGTCGTGCTCTCGCTGTCGCCGCATCTGGGCATCCTGCTGCTGTCCTTCGCCACCGTTTGGTCGTTCAGCCCGTTGCCCGACGCCTACACGCTGAAGCACTACACCACGGTGTTCGCCGACTCCGCGCACATGATGGGCAACACGCTGCTCTATTGCGGGCTCGCCGCGACCATCGATGTCGTGCTGGGCGTCTCGATCGCCTATCTCGTGGCGCGCACCAGGCTGCCGGGCCGTCGCCTGCTCGATGGTCTCGTCATGGCCTCGCTGGCGGTACCGGGCCTCGTGCTCGGCATCGGCATCCTGCGCACCTATTACGGCGTCGAGCTGCCGGGCGGCGTTCCCCTGGCGACCTTCTGGGGCATGCTGGTGATCGGTTATGCCATCCGCCGGTTACCCTACGCGCTGCGGGCCTGCGACGCGGCGTTGAAGCAGGTGCATGAATCGCTGGAGGAGGCGGCCGAGAATCTCGGCGCCGGCAAGCTCACGGCGTTGCGTCGCATCGTCGTGCCGCTGATCACCGGCGGCGTGCTGGCCGGCTTCGTCACCAGCTTCGCCACGGCGGCGGTCGGGCTCAGCGAGACGCTGCTGCTGGTGACCCGCGACGTCGACGCGCCGATCTCCTACGGCATCTACGTCTACATGCAGTCGCCGGCCGGTCGCGGGCCCGGTGCGGCGCTGGGTGTCATCGCCGTGGTCGTCGTGGCGCTGGGCGCCTGGATGTCGCACCGCATCGCCGAGCGCGAGCGCCTGAGACGCGGTCGGGGAGGTACGGCATGAGCGGCACGTCGGGCGTGCATGTCGAGCATGTGACGTTCGGCTATGGCGCCACGCCGGTGCTCGACGACGTTTCGCTGGAGATCGCCGCCGGTGAGTTCTTCGCGTTCCTGGGACCGTCGGGTTCCGGCAAGACCACGCTCTTGCGCCTGATCGCCGGCTTCGGCACGCCGACCACCGGGCGCATTCGCGTCGGCGCGCGCGACATCACCGACCTGCCGCCATGGTCGCGCAATGTCGGCATGGTGTTCCAGAACTACGCGCTGTGGCCGCACATGACGGTGGCCGAGAACGTCGCCTTCGGGCTGGAGATGCGCAAGGTCGGCCGCGCCGAGCGCGACAAGCGAGTCGCCGAGGCGCTGACGATGGTCGGGCTCGACAGGCTCGCCGCGCGCCGCCCGGCGCAGCTTTCCGGCGGTCAGCAGCAACGCGTGGCGCTGGCGCGCACCCTGGTGATCCAGCCCGAGGTGCTGCTGCTCGACGAGCCGCTCAGCAATCTCGACGCCAAGCTCCGGGTGGAGATGCGCGCCGAGCTGGTATCGCTGCAGCGCAAGACCGGTCTGACCACGATCTACGTCACGCACGATCAGGAGGAGGCCAACGCCACGGCGCATCGCATGGCGGTGCTCGATGGCGGACGCATCCAGCAGGTCGGCGCGCCGCTGGAGCTGTACGACCGACCGGCCAATCGTTTCGTCGCCGGCTTCCTCGGCGCAGCCAACCTGCTGGAGGGCGAGGTCGCCGGCTCGACCTTCCGCCATGACAGCGGCCTGACCTTCGACCTGGCCAATGGGTCGGCGCAGGCACGGCAGACGTTGATGGTGCGGCCGCAGAACCTGATGCTGGCGGCCGCGCCCTCGGGGACCGGCGTCATACGCCATCGAGAGCATCTGGGAGCGGTGCTGCGCTATGTCATCGACGCCGACGGGGCGAGGCTGGTGGCGGAGTGCCCCTATCGCGCCGGCGAGCCGGTCTACGGCGAGGGCGATCGTGTCGCACTGTCTGTGCGGCCTGGGGGTGGCGTGCTGCTGCCGCCTTGATTCACAATCTCCGCAATGCCCCGCCCGCAATCCCGCCCGATTCATCGGTCAAATACGCCCCATCTCCGCGCGGCGGCCGATCCCGGCCGTCTTGAACCTCGATGACCGACGCCGATTTCCCTTCCGCACTGCGCGCCGGCTACCGCCTCAACGAGTACCGGATCGACCGCGTGCTGGGGCAGGGCGGCTTTGGCATCACCTACCTCGCCACCGATACCGTCCTGCAGCGCGTGGTGGCGCTGAAGGAGTACTTGCCGAGCGAGTTCGCGGTGCGCGTCCAAGGGGCCACCGTCTCGCCGCGCTCGCGCGGCCAGGCCGAGTCCTATCGCTGGGGGCTGGACCGCTTCATCGACGAGGCGCGCACCCTGGCGCGTTTCCGTCATCGCGGCATCGTGCCCGTGCTGCGCTTCTTCGAGGCCAACGGCACCGGCTACATGGTGATGGAGCACGAGTCCGGCCGGCCCTTCGCCGAGCTGATCGCCGGGCCGGGTCGTCTCGAGCCGGCGCGGGTCGTCGCGGTGCTGTCGGGCGTGCTGGACGGGCTGGAGCTGGTGCACGCCGCGGGTTTCCTGCACCGCGACATCAAGCCGGCCAACATCATCGTGCGCACCGATGGTTCGCCCGTGCTGATCGATTTCGGCGCCGCGCGCCAGGCGATGCGCGGCAACGACCACACGCTGACCAGCATCGTCACGCCGCGCTACGCGCCCATCGAGCAATACGCCAGCGACGGCAAGCAGGGGCCGGCCACCGACATCTACGCCCTGGCCGCGGTCATGCACCACGCGATCTCCGGCATGGCACCGCCGGAGGCCACCGCGCGCGTGCGCGACGACCCCTACAAGCCGCTGGTGTCCGATGGCCGCTACGCCCCGCGCTTCATCGCCGCCATCAACGCGGCGCTGTTGGTGTTCCCCGAGAGCCGCCCGCGGACGATCGCGGCGTGGCGCGAGGCGCTGAAGCTTGAGGACGCGGTGGGTGCCGCCCCGAAGGCGGCGTTCGACGATCCCGAAGCCGCGCCCACACGCGTATTGGAGCCGTCCTCCCGGCGCGTCCAGCTCCGGGCGCCTACAGCGCAAGCCGAGGATCGCATCCACTCCCCCGTGCCGGCTGTTACCCGACGGCAGGTTTTCTCCTGGCGCGGCCTGACTGGCGCGTTGGGCCTGATTGCCGTCCTCTCGGTCGGCGGCGTGTTCGTCTGGCCCGCGCTGCGCGATCAGGGTCCGACACAGGTCGCCACGGCGCCGCCGCCCGCCGCGCCGCCACCGCCCGTCGCGGCGGCGCCACCGGCGACGGCGCCGATGCCGCAGCCGCCTGTCGCGAAGCCTTCGCCGCCGCCCGCTCCCGCGCCGCGACCGGTGCCGCCGCCACAGGCCGAGCCGAAGCCGGCTCCGCCGCCGGCTCGCGACACGATCGACAAGGTGTTGCCGCCGGTCACGCAGGCGCCAGCCGGTGCCGTGCCGGGCGCATCCAGGGGCGCGACGCGCCAGGGCATGATCGAGAGTTCCAGCGCCACGGCGGTGCGCGCCAACGCCACGGCCGAGCGGGCGTCCATCGCCGCGCAGCGGGCGCGCGAACGGGCCGGCGAGGCCCGCATCCGCGCCGCCGAGGCCGGCAAGAGCGATCTGCCAGGCGCCGAGCGCGTCGATTTCCCGGACCGCTCGAAGTACGTCGGCACGGTGCGCGACAATCGCCGCGAGGGGCTGGGCGTCGTCGAGCTGGCCGATGGCGAGCGCCAGGCGGGCGACTGGAAGGCCGACCGCCTCGACGGCCTGGGAACGGTGCGCACCACCGACGGGCGGGGCTACGAGGGCGAGTGGTCGGCGGGCGTCCCGGCGGGCTTCGGCGTGTTCATCCCCGGGCCGGGCGAGCGCCACGCCGGCGATGTCGTCGGTGGCAAGGCGGAGGGCTTCGGCGTGCGCAGCTTCAGCCGCGACGGCGTGGCGGTGACGCAGGCCGGTGAGTGGCGCGACGGCGCGCTGGTCGGCGTCGGGGTCGAGACCCTGGGATCGGGTGAGCGCTACGAGGGCGAGTTCGCCGCCGGCCGACGCCACGGCACGGGTGTGCTCAATCTGCCTAACGGTACGCGCTTCCACGGTCGGTTTGTCGACGGCGAGCGCGACGGCTACGGTGTCGAGGTCGCGCCCGACGGCGCCGTGACCGCGGGCCAGTGGCGCAAGGGTGTGTTGGAGCGGAAGGAAGACTAGGGCGGTGTCGAGTCACCTTCCCCGCCAGCGGGGGAAGGTAAGAAACCGCCCGAGGTCGCGCGGAGCGTATGGCGGAACTGATCGGTGCGATCCTGGCCATCGCGGCGGCGCTGGCGCTGGCCAGCCTGCTGCTGCCGGTCGCCGAGCGCTTTCGCGTGCCGCACACGGTGCTGCTCGCCGTGCTGGGCATCCTGCTCGGCATCCTGGTCGACCGCTTCGGCGGCGAGGCGCGCGGCTACGGCATCGTCGGCGAGCTGGTCAATGGGCTGAGCAGCGTCACCGGCAAGGCCGAGGCTTTCCTCTATATCTTCCTGCCGCCACTGCTGTTCACCGCCGGCCTGACCATCGAGGTGCGCCGCCTGCTCGACGACATCTGGGCGGTGATGCTGCTGGCGATCGTCGCGGTGTTCCTGTGCATCGGCGCCGTCGGCGGCCTGCTGCACCTGGTCACCGGGCTCGACATCTTCCTCTGCCTGCTGCTGGGCGCGGTGGTCTCGACCACCGACCCGGCCGCCGTGATCGGCGTGCTGCGCGACGTCGGCGCGCCCAAGCGGCTGTCGATCCTCGCCGAGGGCGAGGCGCTGTTCAACGATGCCGCCGCGATCACCGTTTTCGGCATCCTGATCGCCGTCCTGATCAGTCGCGCGCTGCCCGACGCGGCCGCGCCGGGCCTGGGCTTCCTGCGCGAGTTCGTGGGCGGCATCGCGCTGGGCTATGCGTTGGCGCGCGCGGCGATCCTGCTGCTGATGCGCCTGGGCCATTCCAGCCTCGGCGTGACCTCGATCACCGTCGGCCTGGCCTACCTCGCCTACGTCCTGGGCGACCGCTACATCCACGTCTCCGGCGTCGTCGCCGTCGTCGCCGCGGCGCTGACCATGGCGGCGCTGGGCCCGACGCGATTGCAGCCGCGCACCTGGGAGGCGCTGCGCGAGACTTGGCACCAGCTCGAGTTCTGGGCCAACTCGCTGATCTTCCTGCTGGCCGCCACGGTCGCGGCGCAGGTGCTCGACGACCTGCAATGGCGCCACGTGCTGGCGGTCGCGGTGGTCTACGTCGCGGCTTTCGGCGCGCGCGCCTTCACCTTGTTCGGCCTGCTGCCGATGCTGGAGGCGACCGGCCGCTCCCAGCCGGTGAACCAGGGCTATCGCACCATCCTGTTCTGGGGCGGGCTGCGCGGCGCGGTCACGCTGGCGCTGGCGCTGGTGGCCTATGGTAACGGCCGCCTGCCGGCGGAGGTGCGCGAGTTCGTCGCCATCGTCGCCACGCTTTTCGTGCTGCTGACGCTGTTCCTCAACGCGCCCACCTTGCGGCCGATGATGCGCTACTTCCGGCTCAACGAGCTGGACGAAACCGACAAGGCGCTGCGCGATCGCGTGCTGAAGGTGTCGCGCGAGAAGGTCGGCCGCGAGGTCGGCGAGATCGCCGAGGCCTATGGCGCCGCCCCGGCCGCGTCAGGCGAGCCGCCAGCCGAGGGCCCGGCCGTCACCCACGGACCCTCGATGCCCGCCGACGTGCGCGAGGCCTATGGCCTGCGCGTGCTGTGCGCACGCGAGCGCGAGCATTACCTGGCGCATTTCGAGCAACGCACGATCTCGCGCACCATCGCGACGCGGCTGATCACCGGTGTCGACCGCCTGATCGACCGCGTGCGCGCCGAAGGCGGCGCCGGCTACGACCTCGCCTTGCGCCAGCTCAACACGGTCGGCTGGCGCTTTCGCGTGGCGCTGTGGATCTACCAGCGCATCGGCTGGGAACGGCTCTTCGCCGAGCAACTGGCGGATCGCTTCGAGACCCTGATGGCGATGCGCGTCGTGCTCGACGAGATGTGCGAGGACGATCGCGGCGACATCGCCGCTCTTCTGGGTGAGGACGTCGCCGCGACCCTGATCGCCCGCATCGAGCGGCGCGTCGAGGCGGTTGAGCGGGCGTTGCGCGCGCTGTCGCTGCAGTACGGCGGCTATGCCGAGGCGGTGCGCGCCCAGCACATCGAGCGCATCGCCATCCGGCTCGAGGGGCTGGAATACGAGCGGCATTGGGCCAACATGACCATCGGCCGCGAGGTCTACGACGATCTGCGGCGCGAGCTCGAGGAGCGCCGCGCCGGCGCCATGCGCCGCACGCCGCTGCGCATCAGCCGGGAATTGGCGCAGATGATCTCGCGCGTGCCGCTCTTCGCCGGCCTCGGCGACGCGGCCGTGCGGGAGGTCGGCAGCCGGCTGCGCCCGCGCGTCGCCCTGCCGGGCGAAAAGGTGGTCGAGAAGGGCCAGGAGGGCGACGCCATGTACTTCATCACGGCGGGGCAGGCGGTGGTGAAGCTGGCGGTCGGCGACGTGGTGCTGCGCGAGGGCGACTTCTTCGGCGAAATGGCGCTTCTGGAGGGCCTGCCGCGCAACGCCGATGTCGTGGCCGACGGCTCCTGCCATCTGATGGAGCTATCGGCTGCCGATTTCCGCCGGTTGGTCGCTGCCGACCCGGACATCCGGCGCGAAATCGAGGGCGTCGCTCAGCGCCGCCGCACGTCGAACGCGGCCCAGTCGTGATCTCACAAAGGCATCGGTATAAAACCGTTTTCAATCTGTGAAATCTGCCTGTAGCTGTTCTCGAGGGTTGTTTCCCCTTATTTCAGCTGGTAGTTAGGTCGGTGTTGCTTTCCTGCAACAGCAACCCGAACGGCCGACGGATCCCCTCATGCGAACTGCGCGACTGGGCTTCTTTGTGGCAATCGTGGCGCTCGCAGTGCCTCCGGCCATCCAGGCCCAGACCGCCACTCAGACGGCCGCGACGACTGACAAGCCAGCGACCCAGTCCGCCACCAAACCGCCGGGCAAGGCGGCCGCCGCCAAGCCGCCGGCCGCTGCGGTAAAGCCCGCCGTGAAGCCGGCGACGCAGACCGCCAAGGTGACCGTCATCCGTGGGCCGCAACAGGCGGCAGCGGCTAAGGCGCCGGTGACGGTCAAGGCCGCGACGGGCCGGCCGGCGGCCACCCAGGCCTACACCCAGCGTGCCGGCCGTTACGGTGCGGCCGTGCCAACCGCCGCCTCCATGTCGCCGTTTGCGCCGCCGATGGAGAGGCAGGCGCCGCCGCCGGACGATGGCAGCCCGCGCACGCTGACCCTCTTCAATTTGAACACCCAGCAGACGATCACTTCGACCTATCGGCGCGGCGGTCAGTACGTCCCGGCCGAGCTGCAGAAGCTCAGCACCTTCCTGGTCGACCACAAGAGCGGCGACGTGATCGCGATGGATCCCGAGCTGTTCGACATCCTGTACCACCTGCAGCGCAGGCTGGGCGCTACGAGCTTCGAGGTGCTGTCGGCCTACCGCTCGCCCCAGACCAATGCCGTGCTGGCCAGCATGAGCCGCGGCGTCGCGCGCAACAGCCTGCACACCCAGGGCCAGGCGATCGATATCAGGGTGCCGGGCTTCTCGCCCTACCAGGTGCGTCAGGTGGCACGCGAGCTGGGGCTGGGCGGCGTCGGCTACTATCCGCGTACCGGCTTCGTGCACGTCGACACCGGCCCGGTGCGCTACTGGTAAAGCGCTTCGCCGCCGAATCGAAACGGGCCGCGTCAGCGGCCCGTTTGCGTTTGGGTCCGACGCGCCCCGATCAGCCGACGTGCGAGCGCAGCATCCAGGCGGCCTTGGCCATCTCTTCCTTGCGGCCGTTCATCAGATCGCCGGTCTCGGTGTCGCCCGCCTCGTCGGCCATGTCGCCGAGCTTGCGGCAACCCTTCACCAGCGCGTCGTTGTCGGCCGCCAGCTGTGCGCACATCTCCTGCCAGCTCTCGCCACCCTTGGCCTCCTTGAGCGAGGCCAGCTTGCCGTAGACCGCGAATCCGCCGGGAGCCGGGAAGCCCAGGGTGCGAATGCGCTCGGCGAGCTCGTCGATGGCGAGGTGCAGCGCCGCGTACTGGGTGCCGAACAAGGTGTGCAGGCCCTGGAAGTTGGGGCCGGTGACGTTCCAGTGGAAGTTCTGGGTCTTGAGCGCCAGCAGATAGTGATCCGCCAGCACCTCGGCCAGGCCATCGGCGACCTTCTTGCGCACATTGGCGCCCAGACCGAGGTCGACTTTCTCCGCCATTTCCGAACTCCCGTGTGTGAGTATCCAGTACTTGGCGCCGGGTCGGATCACCGTCAAGGAGGCACGCATGTCGGAGTGGAAAGGCCGCGTTTCGATCCTCGAGGCCAACATCGTCACGCTCGATGTCGACGCCATCGTTAATGCCGCCAATTCATCACTGTTGGGCGGCGGCGGCGTCGATGGCGCGATCCATCGCGCCGCAGGGCCCGAGCTGGTCGCCGAGTGCCGGATGCTCAATGGCTGTCGCACCGGCGAGGCCAAGATGACCAAGGGCTATCGCCTGAAGGCCCGGCACGTGATCCACACCGTCGGGCCGGTATGGAACGGCGGCAATCACGGCGAAGCTGGGCTGCTGGCATCGTGCTATCGCACGTCACTTACGTTAGCGCGGAAGAGCGGCCTGACATCGATCGCCTTCCCGGCGATCAGCACCGGCATCTATCGCTATCCCGCCGACGAGGCCACGCGCATCGCCATCGAAACCGTGCGCGACGGGCCCGCGATCGAGCGCGTCATCTTCTGCTGCTTCGGGCAGCCGATGCACGACTTGTACCTCCGCATCTTGGCCGAGATCGACTGATCACTGGCCGAAGCGCTGGTGCTCGCCCGCGAGATAGGCCGCCTCGGCCGGCGTGTCGGCCCGGCCCAGCGCGGCGTTGCGATGCGGGAAGCGGCCGAACCGGGCGACGATGTCGCGATGCGCCACCGCCCAGGTCAGGACGATCGTCGGGCTGTGGCGCGCGAACAGGCCGATCGAGCGGTGCTGGTCGCCCAGCGACTCGCTGTGCTCGAACGGCAGATAGAAGAACTTGGCGATCTGGCAGGGGAAGCGCCGGTCGTAGCCGCGTGCCAGCGCCATGTGGGCGACGTGGCGCGCGCGCCGGTCGCCGGCGAAGGCGGCCGATGTGCCGCGGCCGGTGTTGCGGGTGAACTGGTCGAGCAGCAGCACCAGCGCCAGCGCGCCGCTGGGCGTGTCGATCCAATGGTCGTATCGCCGCGCCGTGGCGCGTTCGATGTCCGCGCCGAAGCGACGACGGATCTCGGTGTCGAATTCGGGCCCGCAGGCGAACCAGATGGCGCGGGCTTCACCGTAGCGGGCGTGGTCTGTGGGCAGGCACCAGAAATCGAGGATGGCGGTGATACGCGGGTCGAGCATGTTGGCTTAGGATGAAGGCGAGCAGCGTGGGGGAGGCCCGATGGGCAAGGTCAGGAACGTCCTGTTTATCATGTGCGATCAGTTGCGCGCCGATCATCTGTCGTGCGCTGGCCACCCCCATCTCTCGACGCCGCACATCGACTCCCTGGCCAAACGCGGCGTGCTCTTCCCGCGCGCCTATGTGCAATCCGCCGTCTGCGGCCCCTCGCGCATGTCGTTCTACACCGGCCGCTACGTGCAGAGCCATGGCGCGACCTGGAACCGCGTGCCGCTGTCGATCCGCGAACGGACCATCGGCGACTATCTGCGACCAGCCGGGCTGCGCGTGGCGCTGGCCGGCAAGACCCACGTGCTGCCCGACACCGAAGGGCTGGAGCGCTACGGCATCGAGGGCGGCTCGGCGCTGGCCGCCCTGATGCGCACCGGCGGCTTCGAGGAGCTCGACCGCTACGACGGCCATTCGCCGCCCGGCGTGGAGAGCGGCTATCCGGCCTTCCTACGCGCCCACGGCTATGTCGCCGACGATCCCTGGAACGAGTTCGTCATCGCCGCCGACGGCCCCGACGGCCAGAAGCTGTCGGGCTGGAACATGCGCAACGTGCGGCTGCCGGCGCGGGTCAAGGAGGAACACTCCGAGACCGCCTACATGACCGACCAGGCGATCCGCTTCGTCGAGCGCCAGGGCGAGCAGCCCTGGTTCCTCCATCTCAGCTACGTCAAGCCGCACTGGCCCTACATGGCGCCGGCGCCCTACCACGCGCTCTACGGCCCGCAGCATTGCCTGCCGCCCAATCGCGCCGAGTCGGAGCTGGTCGACCAGCACCCTGTGCTCGCGGCCTATCGCCAGCACGAGGAATCGGTCTCGTTCTGCCGCCCCGAGGCCGCGTCAACGGTCCGGCCGACCTATATGGGCCTGATCAAGCAGATCGACGATCACCTGGGCCGGCTGTTCGACGTGATGCGCAAGGCCGGCCGGCTCGACGACACGCTGATCGTATTCACCGCCGATCACGGTGATTTCCTCGGCGACCATTGGCTGGGCGAGAAGGAGATCTTCTACGAGGAGGCGGTGCGGGTGCCGTTCATTGTCGCCGATCCTGACGCCGCGGCCGATGCCACGCGCGGCACGGTCGACCAGCGCTTCGTCGAGGGGGTCGACGTGGTGCCGACCTGCCTCGACGCCCTCGGCCTGCCGCCCCAACGCCACCTGATCGAGGGGCGCTCGCTGCTACCCCTGACGCGGGGCGCGGCCGTGCCCAATGACCGGGTCTCCAGCAAGGCGCAGTCACGCGACGACCGTACCGGCTGGCGCGACGCGGTGTTCTCGGAGCTCGACTACTCCTTCCGCGAGGCCCGGCGCATCCTGGGCCGCCACGTGCGCGACTGCCGTGCCTTCATGGTGCGAACGGATCGCTGGAAGTATGTGTGGTGGCTCGATTTCCCGCCGCAGCTCTTCGATCTCGAGAGTGACCCGCGCGAGCTTATCGATCTTGGTCGCGACCCTGGCCACGCCTCGGTTCGCGACGAGATGCGGGCTCGTCTGTTCGACTGGATGCGCGCGCGCAAGAGCCGTGTCACCGTCGACGACGGCTTCGTCGAGGCGCGGACTGCGGCACATAAGGCACACGGAATATATTTCGGCGTGTGGTGATCCAACTTTGGTCGTGATTCGTTGGTACCCATGAGGCGGTCGGAGTAAGGTCCGCCCATCAACCCTTCGCCTGCCGGAGAGTCGCGTGCTGCGACGCCGTCCGTTCACCTTAGCCGCCGGTGCCAGCCTTCTGGCCGTGGCGACAGGTGCGCGAGCGCAGGCTCCGGCCACGCGCAACCTGATGATCGGCGCCGGTCCGATAGGCGGGACCTACTTCCCGGTCGCCAGCCTGATCGCCACGGCCATCAGCAATCCGCCGGGCGGGCGGCCGTGCGACGCCGGCGGCAGTTGCGGCGTGCCCGGCCTCATCGCCGAAGCGATCGCCACCCAGGGATCGGTCGAGAACATCAAGCGCATGGCCGAGGGCACGCTCGACGCCGCCTTGGCCCAGGCCGATATCGCCGCGGCGGCGCTGGCGGGCGACGAGATATTCGCGGGTAAGCCGGTCACCAGCCTGCGCGCCGCCGCCAACCTGTTTCCCGAGACCGTGCACGTTGTCGCCCGGCGCGATCGCGGCTTCGACAGCATCGCCGATTTGCGCGGTCGCCCCATCTC
>CAYTFW010000040.1:0-18601 GCA_964437145.1 uncultured Rhizobiaceae bacterium | reverse complement strand
CTCTGGGCGAGTTGGGATCGGGCACGCTGCCGCTGGCGCGCGCGCTGTTGAGCGCCTACGGGCTGGGCCGGCGCGACATCGTCGCCGAGTACATTTCGCCCCAGGCCGCGACCTACAAGCTGCGGGAGGGGACGCTCGACGCCTTTATCATGGTCGCGGGCCAGCCGGCGCCGCTGCTGGTCGGCCTCGCGCGCCAGTTCGAGATCGAGCTGCTGCCGGTTTCTTCCAATGTCTCCGAACGGCTGCGCCGCGAACGACCCGGCCTGGTGACCCTGACCACGCCGGCCGGCATGTACCAGGGCGTCGAGGCCTGTGACTCGATCGCCGTGGGTTCTCAGCTGGTGATCTCCAGCACCGTCGACGAGGAGATCGTCTATGGCAGCCTGCGGGCGCTGTTCCATCCGTCGGTGCGCGGCAGGCTCGATCGTGGCCACCCCGCCGCGGCGTCGATCTCGCTGGAGACGGCGCTCGACGGCCTGGCCCTGCCGCTGCACCCCGGCGCGGCGCGCTTCTACAGGGAGCGCGGGCTCCTGAAGGATTGATGGGTCGGCTTTAACTGTCATTCCGAGCGAAGCGAGGAATCTAGTGAGGTCGCGAAGATTCCTCGCTTCGCTCGGAATGACAGGGTTGGGAGCGCGGCTCCAATCAGCGGAACTCGTATTGCTCGACCAGCCACGGCTCGTGCTTGGCCGCGTCGACCCATTCGGCCATCGCCGGGTACTTCATCACGTTGTCGCAGTAGGTCCTCGCCTCGTCGTCGAGCGACACGGCGTAGGTCCGGAAGCGCGTCACGACGGGAGCGAACATCGCATCGGCCGCGGTGAAGGGGCCGAAGAGGAAGCCATCGTCGCGCGCCGCCGAGCCGGCGAAGCGCTTGCGGCAGTCGAGCCAGAGCGCGACGATGCGCTGCACCTGGGTCATCACCTCGGGCGTGCGGCCGTGACCGGGGAACGAGCCGCGAATGTTCATCGGCATCTCGCGGCGCAGGTCGGGAAAGCCCGAGTGCATCTCCGCGGCTACTGAGCGAGCAACCGCTCGCGCCGCTTGCGCTTCGGGCCAGATGCCGGCGGCAGGATAAAGCTCGTGTAGATACTCCGCGATCGCCAGTGAATCCCAGATTGTCAGTCCCTTATGGATCAGTGCTGGCAGCAAGCCCGATGATGAATAGCGCGCGATCTCGGCCTTGGTCTCCGGCGCGTAAAGGCGAATCAACGTCTCGTCGAATTCGATGCCGGCGATCTTGCACATCAGCCAGCCGCGCAAAGACCACGACGAGTAGTTTCTGTTGCCGAAAACGAGATTGAACTCGGCCATGTTGTCCTCATCCCATCGTCGCCTTACACAGACATCGACGTTGCAAGCCACACCGATTCGCGACCATGCTGCACGCTTCGCGTCTGGACAATAGCAGAAGCCGGGGGATCGGACTGTGACGCTTCCGTTCATCGATCGCGCACCGGCGGCGGTTCCGGTGGCCGTCGTCGCGCCGTCCGAGTGGGCGGCTTGGTTCAAGCGTCAGCCGGCCAAAGCCCGGACCTGGCTGCAGGCCGCCTCGATCACCGGCAAGTCCGGCGACTTCACCATGGTGCCCGATGGCGACGGCAAGCCGTCGATGGCCGTCGTCGTGCGCTCGGCGAAGCCGACGATGTGGGACTACGGCGCGTTGGCCACGCGTCTGCCGCCCGGCGACTACGCGTTGGTCGGCGACAGCGCACCGATTCCGATCACCGAGGCGGCGATCGCCTTCGCGCTGGGCTCGTGGCGGTTCTCGCGCTACCGCAAGCCGCCGAAGTCCGGGCCGCGCCTCGTATGGCCGTCGAAGTGCGATCGCGCCGAGGTCGAGCGCGTCGCCCAGTCGATGTACATGGCGCGCGACCTGATCACCACCCCGGCCAACGACATGGGCCCGGCGGAACTGGCGCTGGCCGCGCGGGGCCTGGCGCGCAAGCATCGCGCGCGCTTCAGCGTGATCGTGGGCAACGAGCTGCAGCGGCGCAACTATCCGGTGATCCACGCCGTGGGCCGCGCCTCGACCCGCGCACCGCGCCTGATCGACATCGTCTGGGGACGGCCCAGCGCGCCCAAGGTGACCCTGATCGGCAAAGGCGTGTGCTTCGATTCGGGCGGCCTCGACCTGAAGCCCGCCTCGGGCATGCTCAACATGAAAAAGGACATGGGCGGCGCGGCGACCGTGCTGGCCGTGGCCGCGATGGTGATGGCGGCCAAGCTCAACGTGCGGCTGCGCGTGCTGATCCCGGCGGTCGAGAACAGCGTCTCGGGCAACGCCTTCCGGCCGATGGACATCATCACCTCGCGCAAGGGCATCACGGTGGAGATAGGCAACACCGACGCCGAGGGCCGCCTGATCATGTGCGACGCGCTCGCCGAGGCGGTGCGGGAGGAGCCGGCGCTGGTGGTCGACGTCGCCACGCTCACCGGCGCCGCGCGCGTGGCGCTAGGCCCCGACGTGCCGGCGCTGTTCTGCAACGACGACGCCACCGCCGAGGCGCTGCTCAAGAGCGGGCGCGAGCGCGAGGACCAGCTGTGGCGCATGCCGCTGTGGCGCGGCTATCGACGCTTCCTCGACAGCAAGATCGCCGACATCAACAACGCCGGCCAGACGCCGTTCGGCGGCGCCATCACCGCGGCGCTGTTCCTGCAGGAATTCGTGCCCGACTCCGTGCCGTGGATGCACATCGACACCATGGCCTGGAACCAGGGCCAACCCGGTCGCCCCGAAGGCGGCGAGGCGATGGGCGCGCGCGCGTTGTTCGCGATGTTGAAGGAGCGCTACCCGAGGCGTTGACGCCGGCTACAGTCCGCCGGCGACGCGCGCGAGCAAGAGGAGGGTGCCTAAGATCACGAGCGGTGCCAACGAAAGTCTCCATATCGGCCGATTTGCCGCCGCCTCGGTCCTGCCGCGCCTGAACAGTCCCCAGAGCAACCACAGAAGCCAGGCCGGCACCGCCAGAAAGAGCGTGAAGATCGCGGCCGCCGCATGAAGGTATCCTCCATGAACTTCCGGAAGTACGACGAACAGCGTCGTCATCATTCCTGCGAGGAGAAGCGCAAGGAACAGCGCCGCACTTGTCAGTCCTATGATGAGCCCGTGACTCGCCCGGCCGCGATAGGGACGTGCCAACCAATCCGCACCCGTTACGGCGATGAAGGTTACGACGAACGTCATGCCGAATACAGGGAAGAAGACGCGCGACTCCAGGAACCCGGCGCCAAACGCTACTGGGATTGCGGCGACAACCCCCACGCGTATCCGCTCATTGATCGAGCCGGGGCGTCCGAACAGCTGGTCGCCAAAGTTCGTTTGACTGCTGTCGACCACCCGCCGTTCGACGGTCTGCCGCTTGGCCTCGTCGGGATCGTAGCTGTCGTATCCGCGGCCCGGCGTCGTCATTACGCTGACTCCCGGTAGGGTACAGCGCGACGTTCCGCGACGCCGTCATCGCGCGTCCTCCGCCATGTGCCGATGGCCGCGAGTTCGCCGGCCACGACTTCGCGAAAGCCCAGCCACATCTGCTTTCGGCCGAGCAATGAATGGGCGATGGCGGCGAGCAGGCCGGGTTGGGTGCGGGAGCCGCGGAGGGTGTGGTTGAGCACGATGGCCAGCGCGCGTGGTAGCGGCAGGTATTCGAGATAGCCCAAGGTGGTGTTGTGCATCATGTCGCGCAGCGCCAGCCGGTCGATCTGGCCGCGATCGTCGGAGTCGTGGCGCGTCGCCGGGAAGTGATCGACGCCGATGGCGGGGTCGTAGATCAGCGTCCAGCCGGCGCGGCGGATCGCGCCGCCGAACAGGTATTCGTTGGCGACCTGCGCGCCCTGGCCGCGCAGGCGACAATCGAAGCGCAGCGAGCCGATGGCGGCGCGGCGGAAGGCCATGCAGACGCCCTTCAGCGACTCGACCTCGCGCGCCGGACCGAAACCGGCGTTGTGGTTGCCGTAGACGCGGCCGTACCAGGTGCTGATGCCGACGCGCGCTTCGGGCGGCCAATCATCGCGGCGCTCGCCCATGAAGATGTGATCGCGGCCGCCGACGCCGCCGACGCGGGCATTGGCGCGGAAATGGCCCGATATGCGCTCGAGCCAGTCGGGATGCGGCGCGGCGTCGTCGTCGGTCATCGCCACGATGTCGCCGGTCGCGGCGTCGAGACCCTCATTCAGCGCGGCCACGACGCCTGGGACAGTCACGATGCGAATGACCACCGGCAGGGGCGTGGGGTCGTAGGCAGCCAGCATCGCCTCTATCGCGCTGTCGATGTCGCGCCGGACGACGACGACGCGGGCTGGCGGCTTGGTCTGTTGCTTCAGGGCGTCGAGGCAGCGGCGCAAATCGTCCGGCCGCTTGTAGGTCGGCACGATGACCGTGGCGTCCATCTCAATAGCCGGCGGCCCGGTCGATGAGGTTCACCAGCGGCTGGCCGGCGCGCAGGCGGCGCACATTGTCGGCGACGCTGGCGGCGGCTGTGCGCGGATTGGTCGGCCCGGCGATGTGCGGCGTGAGGCGCACCTTGGGGTGCGTCCAGTAGGGATGATCCGACGGCAGCGGCTCGATGTGGAAGACGTCGAGCGCCGCGCCGGCGAGGCGGCCGTTGTCGAGCGCCGCCAGCAGGTCGGCGTCCACGACGTGGCCGCCGCGCGCCATGTTGATGAAGTAGGCGCCCTTGGGCAGGCGCGCGAAGGCCCGTGCGTCGAGCATGTTCGCGGTTTGCGGCGTCATCGGCAGCACATCGATCAGGATGTCGCTGCGCGCCAGCAGCGCCGGCAGTCCCTCCGGTCCATGGAAGCACTCGACGCCGTCGATCTTGCGCGGCGTGCGGCTCCAGCCGGCGGTCGGAAAGCCCAGCATCGCGAATTTGCGCGCCGTGTCGGCGCCGATCTCGCCCAGGCCGAGGATGCCGACCCGGCGCAGCGCGGTGTCGGTGTAGGGGATCTCCTCCCACACCTTGCGGCGCTGCAGCTCCATATAGGCGTCGATGTCGCGATGATGGCGCAGCGCCCAGTAGATCGCGTACTCGCTCATCTGCCCGACCAGGCCGGGATCGATGATGCGCACGATCGGTACGGTCTTGGGCAGGTCGGGATCGATCAGCAGGTGATCGACGCCCATGCCGAGCGAGACGATCAGCTTGAGGTTGGGCAGGCTCGCCAGCGCGCCGGGCGGCGGCTTCCAGGCGAGCGCGATGCCGATATCGCGCGGATCGCCATGCTGGCCCCAGGCGCGCATGTCGATCGCCTCGCCGAGCGCCGCGCCAAGCCGCTCGCGCCAACCCTTCCAGTCGCCGCCACCCTGGGCCGCGACGACGTAGCAGAACGCCTGGCTCATGTGGCGACCGCACCTTCGTCGGCGCCAATCGGCTCCAGGTTGAAGGCGGCCTCCATCAGCGCCTTGGTGTAGGGCGTCTGGGGATCGTCGAAGATTTGTCGGGCCGGGCCGCGCTCGACCACCAGCCCGTTGCGCATCACGATCACCTCGTCGGCCAAAGCGCGCACGACCTTCAGATCGTGGCTGATGAACATATAGGCCAGCTTGTGGCGCGCCTGGAGGTAGCGCAACAGGTCGACGATCTGCGCCTGCACGCTCATGTCGAGCGCCGAGGTCGGCTCGTCGAGCACGACGAACTTCGGCTTCAGCACCATGGCGCGCGCGATGGCGATGCGCTGGCGCTGGCCGCCGGAGAACTCGTGCGGGTAGCGGTCGCGCATCGCGGGGTCGAGGCCGACCTCCGACAGCACGGAATCGACCAAGTCGCGTCGTTCCTGCGCGTCGCGCGCGATGCCGTGCACGTCGAGGCCCTCGCCGACGATCTGCTCGACAGACATGCGCGGGCTGAGCGAGCCGTACGGATCCTGGAAGACGATCTGCATTTCCTTGCGCAACGGCCTGAGCTGGTGCGCCGGCAGCGCACGCAGGTCGCGGCCCTCGAAGCGGATCGAGCCCATGCTTTGTTCCAGCCGCAGCAGCGCCAGGCCCAAGGTCGTCTTGCCCGAGCCGCTCTCGCCGACGATGCCCACGGTGTGTCCCGAGCGCAGTTCCAATGAAACGCCGTCGACCGCCTTGATGTGGCCGACGGTGCGGCGGAACACGCCGCGCTTGATCGGAAAGTGCACCTTCACGTCGCTGGCCGCCACCACGACCGGCGCGTCGGGGTCGCGCTCGCCCGGCTTGCCCTTGGGCTCTGCGGACAGCAGGTGCTTGGTGTAGGTGTGTGAGGGCGTGTCGAAGACCTCCTCGACCGGGCCGTGCTCGACGATGCGGCCGGCGTTCATCACGCAGACCCGGTCGGCCATCTTGCGCACGATGCCGAGGTCGTGGGTGATGAACAGCAGCGCCATGCCATAGCGCTTCTGCAAGGTCTTCAGCAGCGTGAGGATCTGCGCCTGGATGGTGACGTCGAGCGCCGTGGTCGGCTCGTCGGCGATCAGCAAGTCGGGCTCGTTCGCCAAGGCCATAGCGATCATCACGCGCTGGCGCTGACCGCCGGAGAGCTGGTGCGGGAAGGCATCCAGCCGCCTGGCCGCCTCGGGAATGCCGACCTGGTGCAGCAGCTCCAAGGTGCGGGTGCGCGCGGCGGCCTTGGTCAGGCCCTTGTGCAGCAGCAGCGACTCGCTCACCTGTCGCTCGATCGTGTGCAGCGGGTTGAGCGAGGTCATCGGCTCCTGGAAGATCATGGCGACGCGATCGCCGCGCACGCGGCGCAGCTTATCGCCTGTCGTGCCGATCATCTCCTCGCCGGCGAAACGGATGCTGCCCGAGGGATGGCGGGCCGGCGGGTAGGGCAGCAATTGAAGGATCGACAGCGCCGTCACCGACTTGCCGGAGCCGGACTCGCCCACCAGCGCCACGGTCTCGCCGCGGGCGATCGTGAACGAGACGTTGCGCACAGCGTGCACCGCGCCCGGCCCCTGGCCGAAATCGACCGACAGGTCGTCGACCACGAGCAGCGGCTCGGCGGCTGGGGAGGAGGGCGTCGGCGTGGACATCAGGAGGGCAGCTTACGCGGATCGAAGGCGTCGCGCACCGCCTCGCCGATGAAGACCAGCAGGCTGAGCGCGACGGCGATCACCATGAAGCCGATGAAGGCGAGGCGGGGGGTGGTCAGATTGTTCTTGCCCTGCAGCAGCAGCTCGCCCAGCGAGGCCGAGCCTGGCGGCAGGCCGAAACCCAGGAAATCGAGCGCGGTGAGCGTCGTCACCGAGCCGGCCAGCATGAAGGGCAGGAAGGTCAGCGAGGAGACCATGGCGTTGGGCAGGATGTGGCGGAACATCAGCCTGACGTTGGAGACCCCCAGCGCCCGGGCGGCGCGGACATAGTCGAAGTTGCGCCCGCGCAGGAACTCCGCGCGCACCAACCCAACCAGCCCCATCCAGCCGAACAGCAACATGATGCCAAGCAGGCTCCAGAAGCCGGGCTCGATGAAGCTGGCCAGGATGATCAGCAGGTAGAGCGTGGGCATGCTTGACCAGATCTCGAGGAAGCGCTGGAATAGCAGGTCGGTCAGCCCGCCGAAGAAGCCCTGCACGGCGCCGGCGGCGACGCCGATGATCGAGCCCAGGACGGTCAGCAGGAAGCCGAACAGCACGGAGACGCGGAAGCCGTAGACCAGCCGGGCGAACACGTCGCGCGACTGGTCGTCGGTACCGAGCGGATTCTGCCAGGTGGGCGGCGACGGCGCCGGCGTCGGCGTGTTGGTCACCAGATCGTCGTAGTCGAAGCGCACCGGCGGCCAGAGGATCCAGCCGCCCTTCTCGCGAATTAGCGGGCCGACGCCGGATTCGTCGTACTTGGCGTTGATCTCCACGTCGCCGCCGAAGGTCGTCTCGGGATAGTCCTTGAACACCGGGAAGTAGAAGCCGCCATCGTAATGGACCAGGATCGGCCGGTTGTTGGCGATGAGCTCGGCGAACAGGCTCAGGAAGAAAGCGATAGCGAAGATCACCAGCGACCAGTAGCCACGCCTGTTGGCGCGGAAGTTCGCCAGCCGACGGCGCATCAAGGGCGTGATTCGCATCAGGCCCCGCGCGCGTCGAAGTCGATGCGGGGATCGACGACGACGTACATCAGATCGCCGATCAGCCCCATGATCAGGCCGAGCAGGCCGAAGACCCAGAGCGTGCCGAACATCACGGGATAGTCGCGGTTGAGCGCGGCGTCGAAGCCGAGATAGCCCAACCCGTCGAGCGAGAAGATCACCTCGACCAGCAGCGATCCGGTGAAGAGGACGGAGAGGAAGGCCGAGGGGAAGCCGGCGACCACGATCAGCATGGCGTTGCGGAAGACATGGCCATAAAGCACGCGCCGCTCGCTCAGCCCCTTGGCGCGCGCGGTCTGGACATACTGCTTGCCGATCTCCTCGATGAAGGAATTCTTGGTCAGCATCGAGAGCGTGGCGAAGCTGCCGATCACCATGGCGAGGACAGGCAGCGCCACGTGCCAGAAATAGTCGGCGATCTTGGCCGGCCAGGAGAGCTCGGCCCAGTTGTCCGAAACCAGCCCTTTCAGCGGGAAGATCTGCCAGAAGCTGCCGCCGGCGAAGAGCACGACCAGCAGCAGGGCGAAGAGGAAGCTGGGGACGGCGTAGCCGACCACCACGATGGCGGAGGTCGCCACGTCGAAGCGCGAGCCGTCGCGCACCGCCTTGGCGATGCCCAGCGGGATCGAGATCAGGTAGACGAGCAACGTGGTCCACAAGCCCAGTGTGATCGACACCGGCATCTTGGAGATCACCAGGTCAGCGACGCGCGTGCTGCTCTGGAAGCTCTCGCCGAGGTCGAAGACGAGGTAGTTGCCCAGCATCAGGAAGAAGCGCTCGAGGATCGGCTTGTCGAAGCCGTACTGCTTCTTGATGCGTTCGCGCAGCTCGGGCGTGACGCCGCGCGATCCGCGCGACCCACTGGGCTCCGTCGAGCTCTGCGAGGTGTCGCGCGTCTCGCCGCCGCTGCCGGCGAAGCGCGTTGTGGCGTCGACGTCGCGGCCCTGGATCTTGGCGATCGCCAGATCGACCGGGCCGCCCGGCGCCGCCTGGATGACGAAGAAGTTGATGGTCATGATCCCGAGCAGGGTCGGGATCATCAGCAGCAGGCGGCGCAGGATATAGGCGGTCACGGGCGCGGTGCTAGGCGTTCTGGGGCATCAGGTCTTGCGCTCGGTCGCGCGCTGCGAAAGCGTGCGTTCCTTCTCGGCGTCGATCCACCACGTCGTCCAGCCGCGCGGGCTGTACTTCGCCAGCCTGTCCGGCCGGCCGAACTTGTCCCAATACGCCACCCACCAGGTGGTCGAATAGTACTGCGGCACGAAGAACTGGTTCCACAGCAGCACGCGATCGAAGGCGCGGCTGCGGGTGATCAGGCTCTTGCGGTCGGGCGCCGAGACGATCAGCTCGACCAGCTTGTCGATCGCCGGGTCCTTGACGCCCAGCGTGTTGCGGCTGCCCTTGGTGTCGGCCGCCTTCGAGCCCCAGAACTCGCGCTGCTCGTTGCCCGGCGACAGCGAGTTGGCGAACAGCTCGATCGTGGCTTCGAAATCGAACTCGTCCATGCGCTTCTGGTACTGCACGGGATCGACGGTGCGCAGCCGCACCTCGACGCCGACGCGCTCGCACCATTGCTTGAACGGCAGCGCGAAGCGCTCCATGCGTGGCTCGCCCAGCAGCAGCTCGAAGGAGAGCGGCTGGCCGCTCTTGACGTTGGTCATCTTGCCGTTGCGCAGTTCCCAGCCGGCTTCCTTCAGCAACGCGATGGCACGGCGCGCGCCCTCGCGGTTGTTGCCCGAGCCGTCGGTGACCGGCAGCTTGTACTCGGTGGTGAAGACCTCGGGTGGAATCTGGCCGCGCAGCGGCTCGAGGATCTCCAGCTCCTCCTTCGAGGGCAGGCCGCTCGCCGCCAGCTCGGAATTGAAGAAATAGCTGTTGATACGGGTCAGCAGGCCGTAGCTCAGCATCTTGTTGAACCACTCGAAGTCGATCAGGTGGATGAACGCCTCGCGGAACTTGCGGTCGCGGAACTGCTCCTTGCGCAGGTTGAAGATCACGCCCTGCATCGGCAGCGTGTTCGAATGCGGCATGGTGACCATCTTCACCGCGCCGTTCTTCACCGCCGGGAAATCGTAGGCCGTCGCCCATAGCCTGGAGGTGTGCTCGTCGCGGTAGTCGATCTGACCGGCCTTGAAGGCCTCGAACGCGACCTGCTCGTCGCGATAGAAATCGTAGCGCACGACGTCGAAATTGTGCCGGCCCTTGTTGAGCCACAGCTCGCGGCCCCAGTAATCCTCGACGCGGCGGGCGACGATGAAGCGGCCAGCCTCCAGCGAGTCGATACGATAGGGGCCGCTGCCCAGCGGGATCTCCAGGCTCGTCCTGTCGAACTCGCGCGTGGCCCACCAGTGCTTGGGCAGTACCGGCAGCTGGCCGATGATATTGGGCAGCTCGTGATTGTCGCCGCCGCCGAAGGTGAATTTCACGCTGCGCTCGTCGACCTTCTCGGCAGTCTTCACGTCCTGCCAATAGACGGCGTATTGCGGCGCGCCCTTCTCCTTGAGGATGTTGAACGAGAAGACGACGTCGTCGGGCGTCAACGGCTTGCCGTCGTGCCAGCGTGCCTCGGCGCGCAACTTGAAGATCACCCATGACCGATCGGCCGGCACTTCGATGGTCTCGGCCAGCAGGCCGTAGGCGGTCGAGGCCTCGTCGTTGTTGGAGCCCAGCAGGGTCTCGTAGATCAACCCGACGGCGCCGGCCGGCGTGCCCTTCAGAATGAACGGGTTCAGCGAGTCGAACGTACCGCGGCCGGCCAGCTTGATGGTGCCGCCCTTGGGCGCGTTGGGGTTGACGTAGGCGAGGTGCTTGGCGTCGGGCGGCGTCTCGGGCGTGCCGTGGATGGCGATGCCGTGCGAGATGACGGTCTTGCCCGCGCCCTGCGCCCAGCTCGACAGCGCGCCGATCGCCGGCCAAACCGCCGCCGTCGCCAGTCCGAGCACTACCGACCGTCGTTCGACGCCGCGCCTGATCATGCCGTTGGCCTCCGTCTGACCCCGATCGCGAAGCTAGGACGTCCTTCGTGGCAAACCAAGGGCCACGGCGCTCACGAAGAGGTCAGCCGGCCAGCGTTTCGATGGCCAGCGCGTGCAGCCGGCGGTCGCCGGCGGCCACGATGGTGCCGTCGGAGTCGAGGTCGAGCGGCTTGCCGGCCCAGTCGGTGCAGACGCCGCCGGCGCCCTCGATCACCGGCCCCAGGGCGGCGTAGTCGTACTGCTTCAGCGACGCCTCGACGACCAGGTCGACATGGCCCAGGGCGCACAGGCCGTAGGCGTAGCAATCGCCGCCCCAGCGCAGGTTCTTGACCATCCGCGCCAGCTTCTCGTGCCGGGGCGCCAGCGAGTCCGAGAACATGGAGGGCGCGGTCGAGTAGAGATAGGCGCTCGCCAGGCTGGCGCAGGCGCGGGTGGCGATCGGCTGGCCGTTGAGTGTGCTTTGCGCGCCAACATGGCCCAGCCAGCGCTCGCGCAGGATCGGCTGGTCGATGATGCCCAGCACCGGGCGACCACGATGGCACAGCCCGATCAAGGTGCCGAAGATCGGCATGCCGGTAATGAAGGCGCGGGTGCCGTCGACCGGATCGAGCACCCAGACCCACTCTGCGTCGGCGCGCACCGTGCCGTATTCCTCGCCCAAGATGCCGTGGTCGGGAACCTCGGCCTCGAGGATGGCGCGCATGCGCTCCTCGGCTTGGCGGTCGGCGATGGTGACCGGCGAGGCGTCGTCCTTGTCGTCGATCTCGACGCGGGTGCGGAAATGGCGCGCGATCACCGGCCCCGCCGCGTCGGCCAGCCGCTCGGCGAGCGCGACGTAAGAGGCGGGAACGGACGACAGCATCGGGTGGGCGGCGCGGGCCCTACTTCAGCGACTTCAGGTACGCGATGACGTCGGCGCGCTCCTTGTCGTTGCTCAAACCGGCGAAGGCCATCTTGGTCTGCTTGATGTAGGCGGCCGGCTTCCACAGGAACTCGTTGAGCGCCGCGTCGTCCCACTCGCCGCCCTTGCTCTGCATGCTGGTCGAATAGGCGAAACCGGCGATATGGGCTTTCTTGGCGCCGGCGATGCCGAACAGGTTCGGGCCAACCTTGTTGGTGCCGCCCTTGTCCGGCGTGTGGCAGGTCAGGCACTTCCTGTCGAAGGCGACCTTGCCGGCGGCGGCGTCGCCGCCCGGCGGCAGCGCCGGTACCGCGACCGGCGCGGCGCCGGGCTTGGTGTCGATCGCGGCTTCCTGCACGGCGATATGCGGCTTCTCGGGAAAGCTCGGGTGGACGAGCGCGCCGGCGACCTTACCGATGACCATGGCGCCCAGGCTGGCGGCGAGAACCGCGCCGGCGATCTTGTTGAACTCAAGCGACATCGCGCGTGCCCAATCCGTGCTCTTAAGAGTGGCAGTTCGTGCCCCCGGTGGCATCTACCACACCCCCGGTGACGGCTGTAGTATCGAATCGCTGACGCCCCGCCCGACGCGGCCTAAGGTCGCAACGCCCTCATTTCGCTCGGCAAATGACCAACCCTATCGTCGTCGTGCCGGCGCGGCTGGGCGCCGGCCGCCTGCCCGGCAAGCCGCTGCTCGATATCGCCGGCGAGCCCCTGATCGTCCATGTGTGGCGCCGCGCCGTCGAGGCCGGCATCGGCCCGGTCGTGGTCGCGGCTGCCGACGCGGAGATCATCGCCGTCATCGAGCAAGCGGGCGGGCGCGCCATCCTCACCGATCCTGACTTGCCCACCGGCTCCGACCGCGTGGCGGCGGCGGTCGCGGCCATCGATCCGGACCGGCGGCACGATGTGGTGGTGAACCTACAGGGTGATCTGCCGACGATCGCACCCGCGACCATCGCCGCCGCGCTCGAAGGCCTGGCCGACCCGGCGGCCGATATGGCGACCGTCGCCGGTCCGCTCGCGGCCGACGCGTTCGACGACCGTCATGTCGTGAAGGTGATGATCGACCAAGCCGGGTTCGCGCTCGATTTCGACCGGCGGCGACCCGTCGGGCCGGCACAGCGGCATATCGGCGTCTATGCTTTCCAGCGCGCCGCCCTGGAGCGTTTCGCCGCTCTGCCGCGCGGCGCGCGCGAGCGCGACGAGAGCCTGGAGCAGCTGCGGGCGATGGAACATGGCATGCGCATCGCGGTACGGGTCGTGGGTGATACGGCGCCCGCGGTCGACACCGCTGAGGGCCTGGAAGCCGTCCGCCGCGCGCTGTTCAGATGAGGCCGGCCAGCGCGCTGGCTGGCGTCGGCGCGGTTTTACGGCTAATCCAGCGCCGCCCATTCGCTTCGACTGGATTTTCCCATGGCCACGCGCCGCAAGACCGCCGCCCGTTCCGATGCTCCGACCAACGTCATCGCCTTCCAGGGCGAGTTCGGCGCCAATTCCGACATGGCCTGCCGCGCGGCGTTTCCCTACATGACCACCTTGCCGTCGCGCACCTTCGAGGACGCGGTGCAGGCGGTGCATGCGCGCAAAGCCGACCTGGCGATGATCCCGATCGAGAACTCGATCGCCGGCCGCGTCGCCGATCTGCACAGCCTGCTGCCCAACGCCGGCCTGTCGATCGTCGGCGAGCACTTTCAGCGCGTCGAGCACTGCCTCGTGGCGGTCAAGGGCGCCTCGATGAAGACGGTGAAGGTCGCCCGCAGCCACGTGCAGGCTTTGGCGCAGTGCCGCGGCTTCCTGAGGAAGCAGCGCATCGCGCCCGAGGTCCATGCCGACACCGCCGGCGCGGCCAAGGACATCGCTAAGCTCGGCGATCCCAAGGTCGCGGCCATCGCCTCGTCGCTGGCGGCGAAGATCTACGGTCTGCAGGTTTTGAAGCGGAACATCGAGGACGCCGATCACAACACGACGCGCATGCTGATCTTCTCGCGCGAGGCCAACGACACCGACTGGCGTGTCGGCGGGCCGTATCTCACGGCTTTCGTCTTCGAGGTGAAGAGCCGGCCGGCGGCGCTCTACAAGGCGTTGGGCGGTTTCGCCACCAACGGTGTCAATATCACCAAGCTGGAGAGCTATCTCTCCGGCGCGGCTTTCGAGCAGGCGCAGTTCTACGCCGAGATCGAGGGCCACAAGGACCATCCCTCGGTGCGGCTGGCCCTCGAGGAGCTGGAATTTTTCTCCGAGCTGCGGTTGCTCGGCACGTTTCCGGCGCATCCCTTCCGGCGCAAGGGCTGGGAAGCGCCGACCCGCACGGGCACGTGAAATAAACTCGTGCGGCTCCTGACCGAAGTATGACGGGCCGCCTATTTCAATCCGAAGCGTTGCTCCCAATATAGCCGCAAAGTCGCCATCGCATGGCGTTCGTCTCCGGGGGCATCACCTTGAACCCGATTCTTCGTTCGACGCTGATTGTGCCGATTTTTTTGGCACTGATCACGAGCGCGGCAGCACAGCAGCCGCCGATGGCGCCGCCCGTCACCGTAGCGAAACCTGTCGTGAAGGACATCGTCGAGTGGGACGAGTTCACCGGCCGCTTCGACGCCGTCGGCGCGGTCGAGATCCGCGCGCGCGTCGGCGGCTATCTTGAATCGGTGCACTTCAAGGATGGCGCGCTGGTCAAGGAAGGCGATGTGCTGTTCATCATCGACCGCCGCGGCTTCAAGGCGGCGCTCGATCAGGCCGAGGCGACCCTGGTGGCCGCCCAGACGCGCTTCGATCTCGCTCGGCTCGAGTTGGAGCGCGCCGAGCGGCTGGTGCGCAGCGGCGCTGGCACCGAGCAGGCGCTCGACCAGCGGCGCCAGCAATTCCTCGCAGCCCAGGCCGACCTCGCCGGCGCCAAGGCCTCGCTCGAGCAGTCCAGGCTGAATTACGAGTATTCCGAGATCCGCGCGCCGGTCAGCGGGCGCATCTCGCGCAAGCTGGTGAGCGAAGGCAATCTGGTGAACGCCAACACCACGATGCTCACCACGATCGTGACGGTTGATCCGATCGACTTCTATTTCGACGTCGATGAGCGTTCCTTTCTCGCCTATTCGCGCATGGCGCGCAGCGGGTCGACTGGCGACAGCGTGGGATCGCAGGTGTTCATCGGCACCAGCGACGAGAGGGAGCTGAAGCGCAAGGGCACGATCGACTTCCTCGATAACCGCCTCGATCCCGCCAGCGGCACGATGCGCCTGCGCGCCAAGGTGCCCAATCCCGACGGTTTCCTCACGCCGGGCATGTTCGGCCGCATCGCCATCCAGGGCTCGCCGTCCTACAAGGGCATCTTGCTGCCCGACGAGGCGATCGCCAGCGATCAGACACGACGCGTCGTCTACACCGTCGACAAGGACGGCAACATCACGCCCAAGGTCGTCCGGCCCGGCCCGCGCATCGACGGCTATCGCGTGATCCGCGAGGGGCTCACCGGCGAGGAGACGGTCATCGTCGACGGGCTGATGCGCGTGCGCCCGGGCGTGAAGGTGACGCCCAAGCCCACGACGCTGCTACCGACGCGCGCCGCGCCCTAGGCGGACAGGGTCATGCGTTTCGCCCGCTTTTTCGTCGACCGGCCGATCTTCGCCACGGTGCTGTCGGTCCTGATCACGCTGATCGGCGCCATCGCCTATCTCAACCTGCCGGTCGCGCAGTATCCCGAGATCGCGCCGCCGACCATCGTGGTGCGCGCCAACTACCCGGGCGCCGACGCCGAGACCGTGGCCGCCACCGTGGCGGCGCCGCTTGAGGAGCAGATCAACGGCGTCGAGGGCATGCTCTACATGTCCTCCTATTCCAGCGCCGACGGCGCGATGGCGCTGACCATCACCTTCAAGCTGGGCACCGACCTCAACGCCGCGCAGGTGCTGGTGCAGAACCGCGTCAGCACGGCGGTGGCACGCTTGCCCACGCCCGTCACGCAGCTCGGCGTCACCACTACCAAATCGTCGCCCGACTTCATGATGGTGGTCCATCTGCTGTCGCCCGACGAAAGCTACGACCAGCTCTACGTCTCGAACTACGCGCGCAACCGCATACGCGACCAGCTGCTGCGGCTCGATGGCGTGGGCGACATCATTATCTTCGGCGAGCGCCTCTACAGCCTGCGCATCTGGCTCGATCCCGACAAGCTCGCCGCCTACGGCCTGACGCCCAGCGATGTCGTCGCCGCCGTGCGCGAGCAGAACGTCCAGGTCTCCGGCGGTTCGCTGGGCGCGCAGCCGGCGCCCAAGGACGCGGCCTTCCAGCTTACCGTCACGACCCAGGGCCGTTTCCAGGATCCCGCCGAGTTCCGCCGCATCATCGTGCGTTCGACGCGCGAGGGCCGCATCGTGCGTCTGCAGGATGTCGCGCGCGTCGAGCTGGGCGCGCAGGACTACACCACGGGCTCGTACCTCAACGGCAAGCCGGCGGTGGCCATCGCCGTGTTCCAGCGGCCCAACACCAATGCGCTGAGCGGCGCGCGCGACGTGATCGCGCAGATGGAGCGGCTCAAGCGGGATTTCCCCAAGGGCATCGAGTACCGCATCGTCTACAACCCGACCGACTACATCCAGGCCTCGGTCGACGCGGTCTATCGCACGCTGATCGAGGCGATCATCCTCGTGATGCTGGTGGTCGTCGTTTTCCTGCAGTCCTGGCGCACCGCGATCATCCCGATCCTCGCCATCCCGGTGTCGCTGATCGGCACCTGCGCGGTGATGGCGGCTTTGGGCTACTCGCTCAACAATCTCACCTTGTTCGGCCTGGTGCTGGCCATCGGCATCGTCGTCGACGACGCCATCGTCGTGGTCGAGAACATCGAGCGCAACATCGCCGACGGCATGACGCCGCACGCCGCGGCGCATCGCACGATGGACGAGGTCGGCACCGCGGTTATCGCCATCGCGCTCGTGCTGTCGGCGGTGTTCGTGCCCACGGCGTTCATTCCCGGCATCACCGGCCAGTTCTATCGCCAGTTCGCGCTGACCATCGCGGTGTCGACGGTGATCTCCGCCTTCGTCTCGCTGACGCTGTCGCCGGCGCTGGCGGCGCTGCTGCTCAAGCCACACGAACCGGGGCACCGCTCCCGCAACCCCGTTGCGCGCGCAGTGCGCTGGGCCGCCGACCGGTTTAACGGCGGCTTCGACCGCATGGCGCGCGGCTATACCGGCGCGGTGGGCTTCGTGGCCGGCCGCAAGCTGGTCTCGCTGGCGGTCTACGGCGCGCTGATCGGCGTCACCTGGTGGGTGTTCGGCCGCGTGCCGACCGGCTTCATCCCGCCGCAGGACCAGGGCTACATCATCGTCGTGGTCCAGCTGCCCGACGGCGCATCGCTGTCGCGTACGGAGGCGGCCACCGACAAGGTCGCCGACATCGTCCGCGCGATCCCCGGCGTCTCCCACACCGTGGAGTTCGCCGGGCTGAACGGCGCCACGTTCACCAACGCGTCGAACAGCGCCGTGATCTTCGCCGCGCTCAAGCCGTTCTCCGAACGCCAAGGGCCGGCGCTGTCCTCGGGCGCGATCATCGGCCAGGTGATGCAGCGTGTCGGCGGCGTCGAGGAAGCCTTCGTGATCGCCGTGCCGCCACCGCCGGTGCGCGGCCTCGGCAACCAGGGCGGCTTCAAGATCCAGCTGCAGGACCGCGACGGCGCCGACATTCGCCGCGTGCTGGCCTCGGCCTACGCCATGATGGGCGCGGCGCAGCGGACGCCCGGCGTGTCCGGCGTGTTCACCACCTTCACGGCCAACACGCCGCAGATCTACCTCGAGATCGATCGCACCAAGGCGCAGATGCTCAACGTGCCGATCGGCGCGATCTTTGAGGCGCTGCAGAACAATCTCGGCGCCGCCTACGTCAACGACTTCAACGCCTTCGGCCGCGTCTACCAGGTGCGGCTGTCGGCCGACGCGCGCTTCCGCGTCGAGCGCGACAGCATCGCGCGCCTGCGCGTGCGCTCGGCCGACGGCGCGCTGGTGCCGCTGGGCACGTTGGTCGAGATCAAGGACGTCGCCGGGCCGTCGCTGGTGCAGCGCTACAACATGTACACATCGGTGCCGCTGCAGGGCAACGCCGCGCCCGGCGTGGCCACCGGCACGGCGCTGGACACCATGGAGGGCCTGACGCGGCAGATCCTGCCGCCGGGCATCGGCTTCGAGTGGACCGAGCTCGCCTACCAGGAGCGCACGACGGGCAACACGGCGGTGTTCATCTTCGCGCTGTCGGTGATCTTCGTCTTCCTCGTGCTGGCGGCGCAATACGAGAGCTGGGCGCTGCCGTTGGCCATCGTGCTTATCGTGCCGATGAGCGTGATGTCGGCCCTGCTGGGCGTCATGGCGCGCGGCATGGACAACAACGTGCTGACCCAGATCGGCCTGGTCGTGCTGATCGGCCTCGCCGCCAAGAATGCCATCCTGATCGTCGAGTTCGCGCGCCAGGCGGAGCAGGAGGGCCGCGATCCGCTCACCGCCGTGGTCGAGGCCTGCCGCCTGCGCCTGCGGCCGATCCTGATGACCTCCTTCGCCTTCATCCTGGGCGTCGTGCCGCTGGCCTTCGCGTCGGGCGCCGGCGCCGAGATGCGCCAGGCGCTGGGCACCGCCGTGCTGTTCGGCATGATCGGCGTGACCCTCTTCGGCCTGTTCCTGACGCCGGTGTTCTAC
>CAYTFW010000039.1:34232-38690 GCA_964437145.1 uncultured Rhizobiaceae bacterium | reverse complement strand
AGCGGGGAGAGGGTCGGGGTGAGGGGCTGCCGATGAAAGACCGCGGCCGCGGCGAATTGCACCAGCCCCTCACCCTCCCATCGCGCTACGCGCGACGGGCCCCTCCCTCTCCCCGCCAGCGGGGAGAGGGAAGTCGGATGTGATGGACAGCACCCCACGCGCCTAAATCCCGAACCGGCCGACGGGCAGCAGCACGTCGAGCCAGGTGGTGAAGAGATAGAACACGCCGACGCTGCCCAGCACGGCGAACAGCGCGATCAGCCACCAGCGGCGTTCGCCCAGCGCGATGGCGAGCGCGGCGTTGAACACCAGCATGGTGATGCGAAAGCCCAGCACCTCCATCGCCGCTGCGGTGGCGGCGAGCAGCACGATGATGGCGAACCAGCGGCGCGCGCCCGGGCCGTGCGGCAGGATGCGTTCTGCGTCCTCGCCATCGACCGCCTCGGCCGGCGCGGTCTCGGGCTGCACCACGGTGACGACCAGCAGGCCGATCGCCAGCGCGACGCCGATCAGCGCCATCCAGAACGGGAAGAAGCCCGGCCCCGGCCCAAGGCGGTCGGTGAGCGGCAGCAGCCAGGACTGCCAGGCCGCCGCCAGGCAGAACAGCAGCATCACGCCTGTCGCGACCAGCCGGCCTTGGCGCATTCCGCGCGCCCTCCCTGATGTCTTTTCGTTGTCGTTGCGGGCAGCATAGCGGCAAAAGGCGCGGGCGCAACGCGCAGCAGCCTACCTGTCATTCCGAGCGCAGCGAGGAATCCAGGAAAGACCCCTGGATTCCTCGCTGCGCTCTGAATGACAGTTGGTATGGCTTCACCTGAGAAGGTGTCATGAAGACCCAAACAGCCGATGTCGCGATCGTCGGGGCGGGAATCGTTGGCCTCGCCTGCGCGTACTTCCTCGCGCGGTCCGAACGCACGCCCAAAATCGTCGTGATCGACCCGCTGGCGCCCATGAGCCTCACCTCGGCCGCGTCGGGCGAGAACTATCGGAATTGGTGGCCGCACCCCGTCATGACGCGGTTCACCGACTACAGCATCGATCTGATGGAGCGGATCGCCCGCGACAGCGACAACGCGATCCACATGACCCGGCGCGGCTACGCGCTCGCGACGCGACAGGCCGATCCCGACGGTCTTCTGCGCCAGCTCCACGACGGCTATGGCGCAGACGGCGCGCGGAAGATTCGGACGCACGGCAAAGGCTCGAGCGCGGGGTACAGGCCCGCGCTGTCGGCCGACTGGCGGGCCGCGCCCGACGGCGTCGACGTCATCCAGGATCGCGCCACGATCGACGCGCACTTCCCAACCTTCGCCAAGGACATCGCCACGGTCCTGCACATCCGTCGCGCCGGTGACATCAGCGGCCAGCAGATGGGCAGCCTGATGCTGCGGACGCTGCGCGAACGGGGCGGGCTGCTCGTGCCGGGTCGCGTGATCGAGGTGGCCCGCGACACGCGCTTCGCCCTGACGGTCGAGGGCCAGGACGGGCGCGCGACAGTCGCGGCCGACATCCTGGTGAACGCGGCCGGCCCTTATATCGGGCAGGTCGCCGCCCTCATCGGCGAGAGCCTGCCGGTGACGACCGTGTTCCAGCAGAAGATCGCGTTCGAGGACGTCAGAGCCGTCATCGATCGGCGCATGCCGTTCTCGATCGACCTCGATGCCCAGACCATCGACTGGACCGATCAGGAACGCACGCTGCTCGCCGACGATCCCGATACGGCGTGGCTGACCCGGCCGATGCCCGGCGCGATCCATTGCCGGCCCGAAGGCGGCGAGCGCGGCACATGGCTCAAGCTCGGCTGGGCCTTCAACACGACGCCCTCGGAGCCGAGCGATGACTTGCCGTACCTTCGGAGCTTTCCCGAGATCGTCCTGCGCGGCGCCAGCCGGCTCAATCCCGGCCTCAAGGCCTACTACGATCACCTGCCGTCGCGTCTGTCGCACTACGGCGGCTACTACACGATGACCCGGGAAAACTGGCCGCTGATCGGACCGATGAAGACACCCGGCGCCTTCGTCGCCGGTGCGCTGTCGGGTTTCGGCACGATGGCCTCGTGCGCGACGGGCGCGCTGATCGCCAAGTGGGTCGGGGGCGAGACGCCGCCGGACTTCGCCCTCGCCTTGAGCCGCCAACGCTACGAGGACGACGCGCTCATGAAGGCGCTGCTCGAAAGCGGGAACACCGGGGTTCTGTGAGTGGTGTCGGCCTTGCGCTATAGCGGCTGGTCGAGCGATTGACGCCGTATAACCCAGGCCGAATCGAAAATGTCGCGTCAATGCAGTCCTGACACCGCGCCCGACGCGATTGCCAGCGCCGCGGCGGCGCGCGTAGGCTCCTGCGACCGACCGATGGAGGACCGCGATGGCGCTGCCGCAGGACATCAACCCGGTGAACGACGCGCTGGCCGATTCGATCACGCGCGGCGCCAGCACGCCGTGGATCGAGACCAAGCCGGGCATGGCCTGGACCAAGGTGCTGTGGGTCGGCCAGGAATCGGGCCGCTGGGCCGTGCTGCTGAAGTGGAAGAAGGGCTACGTGGCGCCGCCGCACAAGCATCTGAGCGCCGCCTTCGCCTATATCCTCAAGGGCCGGCTCAAGGTGCGCCACACGACCTACGAGGCGGGCGACTTCCTGCACGAGACCAACGGCATGGTGCACGGCGCGACCGAGGCGCTGGAGGACACCGAGTATCTCTTCTTCTGCGACGGGCCGGTGCTGTTCTTCGACGACGACAAGTTCACCGGCTATCGCGGCTGGGAGCAGGTGCTGCAAATGCAGCGCCAGGCCATGACGCAGGCGAAACAGGCCGCGGAGTAGCCGCGATCCGCGTCAACGCCGCCGTCGTCGAGCGCGTCGTCGACGCGCTGGAAGGCGATGCCGAGGTTCATGCCGCGGGCGGCCACCACCCCGCGCTCGGCCTCGGAATAGGCCGGGGTTCGATATTTTCGCGGCGACGCCTATTCATTCCTTCTTCTGCGTGTAGGCGCCGCCCGAGTTGGCGGCGCGCACTTCGGCCGCCGTCCTGGCCTTGCGAATGACGACGAGGCGGCGCGCTTCGTCGTCGAGCATCGCGCGGGCGTTCTTGACGACCGCCGGCGCGTGGTGCGGCGGGAATTTCACCGCGCCATTCTCGTCCATATGCACAAGATCGCCGGGCGCCACGTCCATGCCGCCGACCGAGACCGGCACGTTGACCGCCTGCACCGCCATCTCGCCATGGCCGGCGGTGACGCCGCCCAACAGGAGCTGGAAGTTCAGCCGGCGGATGGCGTCGACGTCGCGCGACGGGCCGTTCGACAGCATGCCGACGCAGCCCACCGCCATCATCGAGCTCACCATCATCTCGCCGGCCAGGCCGGCTTTGTTCATCAGCTCCGGTGGCCATTTCTGCTGGATCACCAGGATCGTCGGCTTCTTCATGGCGTCGAGCGCGTCGATCACGTCCATGAAAGAAAGCCGACCGCTGAAGTTCGGATCGGGCAGCCCGTAGACGCAGGTCACGGCGTAGCCGACGATCGCGCCCATCTCGGGATAAATGCAGCGGATCGACGTATCGGTGTACCAGTTCTCGGTCCAGGGGTTGTACAAACCCAGGCACAGCGGGTTCTTGGGATAGGTCGCCACAACGTTGGTGATAGTGGGCGTGTCGATCTTGCGCAGCTCGGCGAAGAGGTCGTCTGTCAGTTCGGTCATGGAAGCGCATCTCCCAAAAAACGGTTTCGCAGCCGATGAGGCGGCGCATCTAGCGCCTCAAGTTCAAGGTACATTTCCCAGGAATAGTAGTGGATCCGAAGCCACTTGGTGAGCGGACATCTTGCAGTTGGCCCTGCGCCTCTAGTAAATCACCAACGATACTTCCAGATAGTGATGCACGCACATCATGGCCGCTATCGCTAACGGCGCTATAGTCGCCGGACACCCTACCTTCGCGGATCCGCAGAGCCAGTTCACCGCTTGAAGAGCTTACACGCCCGCGACCGGTGCCAGCTGCCACGCTTAGATCGACCGGGAGAATTCGGCGATTGCGTCCGGTTTCGCAGGTCAAGGTGCCCACCCAACGTCCGTCCGAGCCGGCTGCGGAGAGGGGTGGAGACGCAATTGGCTGGCTCGACGATTGCGGTGCAGATGGAGACACCGCCCGTTGGCGACGCCCCTCCTCATCAGCCTTGCGTCGCTCCTCCTCTGCTTGTCGCTGTTCTTGTTCGTATCGTTCCAGAGGCTGCGCCGCCTGTTGCTTGAGGGCGAGGAACTGCTGCGATGTGAGATAGCCGGTGTCTGGTGCGCCCTGTCTCTTTTGCCACGCGGCAATCATCGCGCGTGTTCTAGGACCAAGTATACCGTCAGCTCCGGCAGTATCATGTCCTAGTGCGGTGAGCGCGACCTGTATGTGCTTACGATCCCGTTCCGTCAGTTGTGGCTCTCGGTCGGCAGCCGCCTTTTCCTGTACGGCCTTTT
>CAYTFW010000039.1:0-34132 GCA_964437145.1 uncultured Rhizobiaceae bacterium | reverse complement strand
GTCGTTCGGCTTCTGCCGCCGCGCGCCGCGCGTCGTCTTCCGCTTTCTGACGAGCGGCCGCCTCGGCAGCCGCCTTTTCCTGCACGGCCCTTTGTCGTTCGGCTTCTGCCGCCGCGCGCCGCGCGTCGTCTTCCGCTTTCTGACGAGCAGCCGCCTCGGCAGCCGCCTTTTCCTGCACGGCCCTTTGTCGTTCGGCTTCCGCCGCCGCGCGCCGCGCGTCGTCTTCCGCTTTCTGACGAGCGACCGCCTCGTCGGCCGCTTTACTTGCGGTTGTCTTGTCGGCGTCGACCTTCTGCACACCAGCCTGGTTGGCCAGCCGCTGCGGCCCAGCGATGAACTGCTCCCAGGCGATCGGCACCGCAGCCCCGAGGCCCGCCACCACTACGGATAGGGCCACCCAAATCGGCCAGCGGCGCCGGCCGGTACGGGCCACCCCGACCAGCTTAGTTTCGGCCTCCATCAGCCGGCGCCAGGCCGCTATCGTCTGAGGTCGATCTGCCGCCTTCAGCCGCAGTGCCGCGTCGATCGCTAAGAGCAACTCCGCCGTGTAGCGGCCCTTGCCCGCCTCGGCCGCTGGCAGCATCAAATCCTCGATCATCCGGTCGTTGGCGCTTGGCGGCATCTTGCCTGCAACAGCGTGATACAGCGTCGCGCCCAGCGCGTAGATGTCAGTCGGCGGACCTTGCCTCGCCGTGGTGAACTGCTCGAAGGCCGCGTAGCCCGGCGTATAGACCGCTGTCAGCTTCTGCGTTCGGCCCTGCAGCGCCATGCGTGACGCGCCGAAGTCGATCAGCGACGGCCGCCCGTCTTCATCGATCAGGATGTTCGCCGGCTTGATATCGCGATGCAGAAAGCCCGCCGCGTGCACTCGCTCCAGTCCATCGAGCAGTGGCGACACGATGCGTTCCAGGCTCCGCTTATCCAGCGTCCCCTCGCGTTTGAGCAAGACCTCCAGTGTTTGGCCCTGCACGTGCTCCATGACCATGTACGCCGTGCCGTTCGCCGACACGATGTCGTAGACGTTAACCACGCCCGGCACGCGTTCCAGCCGAGCAAGCGTCCGTGCTTCTTCTGTAAAGCGATCACGGCCCCAAATGAACGTTTCGGCGGACTGCGTAGAACGCGCCACCACGGTACCGTCGGCACGCCGGAACGAGAAGCTGCTCGGCAGGTACTCCTTGATCGCCACGTCGCGACCAAGCTCGATGTCGCGCGCCCGGTAGGTAATGCCGAAGCCGCCCTGGCCCAGCACTTCGTGCAGCTCGTAACGCCCGATCCGGCTGCCCGGCGGCAACTCCAGTAGGTCGACGCCAGCTTCCGGCCGCCGAACCGTCTCCAATGCCGATTGCCCCGGCTCCCCCGACATCATCGCCCCTAAAGCACGACGGCCTGCTCGGTCTTCTCAACTCGATCCGTCCACTTCATAAGTTACCACAACCTGAACTAATGCCTACCGGATTGGACTGCAGCGCGCGTTTTCTCTGGCAGAGTGCTTCGGTGGGACCGCTTAACCTCGATCGGCACAGTCTGACCGAGATGAGGAATCACTTGGTCGATCGGCCCCGCGTGTCCTTGGGCATCCGAAATGCGCGCCGGAGCCTGCCTGTTGTGTCCATCAGCTAACAGCCCTCGAGGAGGTAGGGGAATGGATCCAAGCTGGCCACCGATTTTGGCGTGCTATCAATGGCCGCGTAGGCACCGCTGGGCGCTCTGACCAGCCGATTCGAGCTTCAGTGGGCGAGTCTCGGGCAGCGTCAGCCGGGCGCGACCTTTGCCTGCTATTTTCTTCACGGCTCCCTATGGGCGGGGCTCTGCCATGATCTTCGTACCTCTCGTCGATCCGTAGGAAGCGGTCGCCTGTCACGGTGCCGGCGTAAGCAGCGCTGGCCCCACATAGTCACCCTTAATCACGAGAACATGATGGAGCGGTCGAAAGAACAGGTTTGGCGTGGCGACGTTAGCGAGGAGGTCAGTTCCACGAATTCGGATACTCAAAGGCGAATTCTGTACGTTGACCCGGCGAGTCCACGCACTGGGCTCCCCGAGGAAGCCATACAAGTAGCGCCCCCGATCCATTTCCGAGAGCGATTTAGGATCCCACACGACTGCATCCCGGATGAACTTCCAAAAGTCTAACTGCCAGCCTGTAGGCGGCGACAGGCGAATGCGAGCGTTGGGTTGGCCTGCGGCCGAGGGGAGCTTGGCTGTCGTAATCTGTTGCGGCGTGGCTTTGCTGAAGTGCCAAAACTCACCTTTTTCTATTGCGGTTCGCTCGGCCGCACTGATCGGTGTAGCGACGAACATGTATTCCCCCAATCGAAAGTCACTTCTATCATGGTGTAAACTGTGGCATCACGCGATCGCGTCCGGAGTTGAGGTGTAGCTGACGGACGGTAAGTACGCAGATACTTAACAGGAGCCGGATCGACTAGGGAGCCACGGTAGGAAGACTGACGATACGATCATTGCTGACAGGAGCGAAGCTTTCCAGCGTCATGTAGCGGGCGTGCTAGACGGGCCATTCATCGTTCTGCATCGGCTCTCAGCGCAGCGGCGAAACCAATTGTTATGCCCTCTTTGGTGCAAGGCCTATGGGCCGATATCGAATATTGCCGGCCCCCAAATTGGAGTACAGCACCAACGGCCAATGCCACAAGCTCCCTCGCGATCTGCGAAATCAATGCCCCCGCTCGATTGCGAAGTCGATCGCCTCGAGCATCGCGCGCTTCACCGGACTGTCCGCGAACAACCCCAGCGCATCCCACACCATCGCCCCGTAGTGCCGCGCGCGATCTAGCGTGTCGGCCAGCGCGTTGTGCTTCTGCAGCAGCGCCAGCGCGTGCTGCAGATCCGCGTCGGTCTGCTCCAGCTTCTCCATCACGCGCTTCCAGAACGCGCGCTCCTCGGCATCACCGCGCAGGAAGGCGAGGATCACCGGTAGCGTGACCTTGCCCTCGCGGAAATCGTCGCCCACCGCCTTGCCGAGCTTGGCGGCGGTGCCGCCGTAGTCGAGCGCGTCATCGACGAGCTGGAAGGCGATGCCGAGATTCATGCCGTAGGCGGCCAGCGCCACGCGTTCAGCCTGCGGGCGGCCGGCGATCACCGGCGAGCCCTCCGAGGCGGCGGCGAAGAGCTTGGCGGTCTTGGCCTAGTTCCTCTACCAAGACCGTCAGTCGGACTTAATCGTCAGGATGAACACCGCGTGCTCGCGGGATGGCTCGCCGTTCGCGTGTAGGGCGTTGAGGTATCGATAGCGCTGGTGTCCCTCGATCAACCAATAACGGGTGTCGAGCCTGTCGCCTGAATACGTACGAAACTCACCTTCGTGTTCGAGCGCCACGATCGGGATATTCCAGGTCCCAGTGGCATCCATCGTCAAACCGGGCTCGAAGTGCTTTCCTTTGAATACACTGAGGTCAAAAGCGGGGTGAAGGTTCTTGCGGTGGGCGGTCTCCATTTCGCCCAAGATGCGTTCGGTCGACAAGCGCTCTTCGCGGCTCACCATCCGCTCGACCGGCAAATGGTGATACGGCGAATGGGACCAGTGCCGGTAAACCCATTGCTCAACAACGCGCGGATCCAGATCAGGGAATCTTGAGCTGTGGCGTTCCCACCAGACTGAGAAGAGTTCCTTCTCGAACGTTGATTCCCCAATGGGCCTTAAGGCAGGTCTAGCGGCGGGCCGTTGAGCAAGTCGAGCATGCCCAGCGACGCCACCTACTTCTTCAGAGCGTTCTTAGGGGGCTTTGCTGTGAAGAGCCCGTCGTTCAGTGACTGGTCAAGTCGCAAGTAGGACTCGCAGAGCCGCGGAAGGTCGTTGTAGGCGGCTAAAATCTTGCGAAGTGAATCGTATTTCTTCTCGATCACCTGGCTCCGGTTCTCGACTTCGCCCTGCTGCTCCAGCAGCGATTGAGCGAGAGCATTTTCGATGATCTGCTGCCGAATATTTTCGAGATAGTCACGAACTTCGGCACCGAAAAGGAAGCGAGCTCGCTCGGCCGCCTGGCCGAACTTGAAAAGCTCGGCGTCGGCTGCGTGGCCCTTTGCCATGACCGGTCGAATAGCGTCGAATACCTCCTGATAGACCGCGAAACGCCGATCGAATAGGTCGACGATCACCTTGTGGTGTGCCGTTCGCCACTGCAGATACGCCACGGCAACGCCGGCGGCTGCCAACACTGCCAGCACAAAGGCCTGAATGATCGAAATCCAGACCATCAAACTACTTCTTCAGGGAGGCGATCTTTTCAGTGCTCATTCGCTACTCGTCAATGTGCCCGCTCGATGGCAAAGTCGATCGCCTCGAGCATCGCCCGCTTCACCGGACTGTCCGCGAACAACCCCAGCGCATCCCTGGCCATCGCCCCGTAATGCCGCGCGCGGTCCAATGTGTCCGCCAGCGCATTGTGCTTCTGCAGCAGCGCCAGCGCGTGCGGCAGATCCGCGTCGGTCTGCTCGAGCTTCTCCATCACGCGCTTCCAGAAGGCGCGTTCCTCGGCGCCGCCGCGCAGGAAGGCGAGGATCACCGGCAAGGTGACCTTGCCCTCGCGGAAATCGTCGCCCACCGCCTTGCCGAGCTTGGCGGCGGTGCCGCCGTAGTCGAGCGCGTCGTCGACGAGCTGGAACGCGATGCCCAGGTTCATGCCGTAGGCGGCCAGCGCGCCGCGCTCGGCCGGCGGGCGGCCGGCGATCACCGGCGAGACCTCGGCGGCGGCGGCGAAGAGCTTGGCGGTCTTGGCCTTGATGACGTCCATGTAGACGCCTTCGCCGACCGAGATGTCGTTGGCGATGGTGAGCTGCAGCACCTCGCCCTCGGCGATCACGCTGGAGGCGTTGCTGAGGATGCCCAGCACGTCGATCGAGCCGACCTCGACCATCAGCTCGAAGGCGCGGGTGAAGAGGAAATCGCCGACCAGGACCGAGGCCTTGTTGCCCCATACCGAATTGGCCGCCGGCTTGCCACGGCGCAGATCGCTGCCGTCGACCACGTCGTCGTGCAGCAGGGTGGCGGAGTGGATGAACTCGACGCAGGCGGCGAGCTTGATGTGGTGCTCGCCGTTGTAGCCGCAGAGCTTGGCGGCGGCGATGGTCAGCAGCGGGCGCATGCGCTTGCCGCCGGCGTTGACCAGGTAGTCGGCGAGCTTGGGGATCAGGGCGACGGAGGATTGCATGCCACCGGTGATGACGTGGCTGACGCGCTCCATGTCGGCGGCGCACAGCGCCAGCAGCGGATCGAGGCTCGGCCCCGGCCCCCTGCGCCGCTTCTCGTCGAGGGTTACAACCACAGCCATGATGCGTCCCCGGTTCTTGCTTGGGCGACGTGTCGCACGCTCAAGATGTTGGCGCAACGCGCAGCCGGGGCAACCGGCCCGTTGTCGCGGATGGCCGTTCACTTCTTTCTCCCTCTCCCCGCCCGCGGGGAGAGGGTCGGGGTGAGGGGGAGTTGCAGGTTGGGCACGGCCGTGGTGCGTCACCTGATCCAGCCCCTCACCCCAACCCTCTCCCCGCAGGCGGGGAGAGGGAGTAAGAGGCTCGGCACGTATGACCGACCGGACCGACGACTCCCTGCTCGGCAACCGCGTGGCGCTGTGGCAGCCGCGGGCGGGCTATCGCGTGTCGATCGACGCGGTGTTGCTGGCGGCCGCGGTGTCGCCGAGGGCAGGGGAGCGCATCCTCGATGCTGGCTGCGGCGCGGGCGCCGTGGGGCTGTGCCTGTTGGCACGGGCAGGGGAGACGCCGTTCGAGGTGGTGGGCGTGGAGGCGCAACCGACGTACGCGGCGCTGGCGCGCGCGAATGTCGAGCGTAACGGGCGGCAAGGCCGTTACACGATCATCGAAGGCGACCTTGCGCGGCCGCCAGCGGCACTGCTGGAACGCCCGTTCGATCAGGTCGTGAGCAATCCGCCCTACCTCGACGCCGGCGCCGGTACGCCTTCGCCCGACGACACGATCGACAAGGCCAACCGCGAATCGGCGCTCGACCTGGAAGGCTGGATCGGGCGCTGCCTGGCGCGGCTGCGCTCGCGCGGCACGCTCACCCTGGTGCAGCGCGCCGATCGGCTGCCCGACATCCTGGCGGCGCTGCACGGCAAGACGGGCGCGATCACCGTGCTGCCCCTGTGGCCCGAAGCGGGCGAGCCGGCGCGGCGGGTGATTGTGCGCGCGCGCAAGGGTGTGGCTGGGCCGGCGACGCTGCTGCCCGGGCTGGCGCTGCATGGCGGCGAGGGCAAGTACACACAGAAGGTCGAAGCGATTCTGCGCGACGCGGCGGCGCTGGCCTTTTGAGGGGCGCGGCCCGACATCAGAAAACCCTGTCTCCCAACGACTTTGTGCTCGCATGCGACGCTCGTAGCGGCGGAAATCGAGCGCTGCGCAGAGTAGGCGTATCCTGGTCGGCATGACCGATCACAAGGTACCCCTTTCACGCTGCCACGAGCGCTTCGTCTTGGCGTTCCTCGACGACGACCATGCCGCCGGCGCCCACATGGTCGAGCCGAAGGTCTGCGACCATAGAAAACCAGAGCAACAGGCGAACTTGAACTCGGGCCAAGCCCGGGCGCAGGTCAAGCTCGCCGCCGCCAGCCCCGATCCTTCTCCCCGCGAAGGCCAGGGGCTGCGGACGGCCCCGACGGAGAAGGAAAACCATAGCAAACCATGGACGATGGCCGCGCCCGATGCCCCAACAGCCCCTTGCGCTGTGTGCGGCGCACCCGACATATGACGCAGCATGTTCGACAGATTGCGCGCGGCGCTGGCCCGCATTCCGTTGCTGGGCGTCCGCGCGCCCGCCATCGTGCCCGTGGTGCGGCTATCCGGCGTGATCGCCGCGCGCGGCGGCTTCGGGCCGGTGCTGTCGCTGGCCTCGGTGGCGCCGCGCCTGCAACGCGCCTTCTCGCTGCGCGGGGCGAAGGCGGTGGCGCTGATCATCAACTCGCCCGGCGGCTCGCCGGTGCAGTCGGCGTTGATCGCGCGGCGCATCCGCAGTCTGGCCGAGGAGAAGAAGCTGCCGGTGCACATCTTCGTCGAGGATGTCGCGGCCTCGGGCGGCTACTGGCTGGCTTGCGCCGGCGACGACATCTACGTCGATGCCTCCTCGATCGTCGGCTCGATCGGCGTGATCTCCGCCGGCTTCGGCTTCACCAAGGCGCTGGAGCGGCTGGGCGTCGAGCGCCGCGTGCATACCGCCGGCGAGAACAAGGCGATGCTCGATCCCTTTCAGCCGGAGGACCCCGAGGACGTCGCGCGGCTGCGCCGGCTGCAGGACGAGATGCACGCCACCTTCAAGGACTGGGTGCGGGCGCGCCGCGGCGATCGGCTGAAGGGCGACGACGCCACCCTGTTCCAGGGCGAGTTCTGGACCGGCAGACGCGGGCTGGAGCTGGGCCTGGTCGACGGGCTGGGCCATCTGCGCGACGTGCTGCGGGAGCGCTACGGCAAGAAGGTCCGCCTGCCGCTGATCGGCGAGCGCCAGCCCGGCTTGCTGCGCCGCATGCTGGGGCTGAGCTCGATGTCCCTGGCCCAGGACGCGCTGGAGGTCGCCGAGCAGAGGGCGTTATGGGGAAGGTACGGGCTCTAATCGCACTTGAATTGTGAGTAATCACTCAATATATTGATGGTATCGAGAAACCCTTCTCAAACACCATCATTTTCGGGAAAAGCCCAATGCCCGTAACAGTTTACGGTTTTCCCACCGGGCCCCAGGGTTACAACGTCATCGACAGCATGATCATGCCCTACTGGATGCCGGCGCTGCGCGACCTCGGCAGGCGGGTCGAGCATCCCTGGCAGTCCGGCTACAAGCTGCACGTCACCGCCCAGCCGCGCGACGCCGAGAAGGTGGCGAAAGCCGTGCTGCCGCTGCTGCAGCGGTCCAATCTCGACCACAAGGTGGTCTATCCGCAGAGCGCCTACGAGGAGATGTGCCAGGGCGCGCAAGCCGGGAAGTTCATCACCATCTACCCGGGCCCGGTGCTCGAGGGCTATACGCGGCTACTGGCCCAGCTCGACCCGCTGCTCAACCAGCTCAAGCAGAGCGGCGTCATGCCTGGTCCGGTGCCCAAGGATCGCCAGCAGGGCCATTCCGTGTCCGAGAACAAGTCCGGCACTAGCGGCTTCCTCTGGTACATCACCACCGCGAGCTACTTCAAATAGCCGGCCGGCCGGCTTACAAGGGCCGGCATGAGCGGGTTCTTCGGCAAGTTGCTGACCATCGCGGCGGTGATCGTCATCGCCTGGTTCGGCTGGCGCTGGTGGCAGCGCTCCATCGAGGCCGCCCAGAGGAAGCCGGCCGTTCCGCCGCGGCCGCCACAATCGCCACCACCCGCCGAGCAGGCGGCGCGATCGGGCAAGCCGGCGGTCGAGGACCTCGTGGCCTGCTCCGTGTGCGGCGCCTATGTGCCGGCGGGCACGATGCATTGCGGCAAGCGCGCGGCCTAGGGGCGTCGCTTGACCGGCCGGGGAGCGGCCACCTATATGGTGCACCGCCGAAAACCCGCCTAACCGGGCGGAAATCCATCGGGAATTCAAGATCGTGGCCCTCGCCGCCGAGGCTGGAAAGCCGACCTGTTTCCAGGAGCTGATCCTGACCCTGCAGCGCTACTGGGCGCGGCAGGGCTGCGCCATCCTGCAGCCCTACGACATGGAGATGGGCGCCGGCACGTTCCACACCGCCACCACCCTGCGCGCGCTCGGGCCCGAGCCGTGGTACGCGGCCTATGTGCAGCCCTCGCGCCGGCCCAAGGATGGCCGCTACGGCGAGAACCCCAACCGGCTGCAGCACTACTACCAGTTCCAGGTGATCCTGAAGCCGTCGCCTCAGGACATCCTCGACCGCTATTTCGGCTCGCTGCGTGCCATCGGCATCGACCCCGACCTGCACGACCTGCGCCTGGTCGAGGACGACTGGGAAAGCCCGACGCTCGGCGCATGGGGGCTCGGCTGGGAAGTCTGGTGCGATGGCATGGAGGTGACGCAGTTCACCTATTTCCAGCAGGTCGGCGGCATCGAATGCGAGGTGACCTCGGGCGAGATCACCTACGGGCTGGAGCGGCTGGCGATGTATCTCTTCGACAAGAAGAGCGTCTACGACCTGCCCTACAACCAGCCCGGTTCCGAGGTGCCGCTGACCTACGGCGAGGTGTTCCTGCGCAACGAGCGGGAGCAGTCGGCGTACAACTTCGAGCGCGCCGACACCGAGATGCTGTTCCGCCACTTCGCCGACGCGGAGAAGGAATGCGGCGCGTTGCTGGGCAGCAGCAACGCCAGGCTGGCGCTGCCGGCCTACGAGCAATGCATCAAGGCGAGCCACGCCTTCAACCTGCTCGACGCGCGCGGCGTGATCAGCGTCACCGAGCGCCAGGCCTATATCGGCCGCGTGCGCACCTTGGCCAAGGCATGCTGCGAAGCCTGGCTGGCGAAGGCCTGAGCGATGGCCAAGCTCGTCCTTGAGTTTCTGTCCGAAGAGATTCCCGCGCGCATGCAGGCGCGCGCGGCGGAGGATCTCAAGCGCCTGTTCACCGAGGGGCTGACGCAGGCCGGGCTCGACTTCGCCTTCGCCGCCGCCTTCGCTACGCCGCGCCGGCTGGTGCTGGCGATGGACGGCATCCCGTTGCGCTCCGCCGATGTGCGCGAGGAGAAGCGCGGGCCGCGCACCGACGCGCCAGCGCGCGCCATCGAAGGCTTTCTGAAGGGCGCCGGGCTAAACTCGCTGGATCAGTGTGAGAAGCGCGACACCGGCAAGGGCGAGTTCTTCTTCGCCGTCATCGAGAAGAAGGGCCGCAACGCCACCGAGGTGCTGCGCGAAGTGATCGGCAAGGTCGTGAGCGGCTTCCCGTGGCCCAAATCGATGCGCTGGGGCGCGCGACCATTGGTCTGGGTGCGCCCGCTGCAGCAGATCATGTGCGTCTTCAACGGCGTGGCGCTGAAGGGCGGCATCGTCGAGAACCGCGCCGACTCGCCGGACTTCTACTTCGACGCCGCGGCCCAGGGCGGCACCGGCTCGCGCTTCGTCTTCGTCGAGAACCCGCGTGCGAACGACATCATCGTGCCGGCGCGCGAGACCACGCGCGGTCATCGCTTCATGGCGCCCGGCGAGATCCGTGTCGAGGGCTACACCGACTACGTGCGCAAGCTGAAGCAGGCCTATGTCATGGTCGACGCCGAGGAGCGCAAGGCGGTGATCCGCACCAAGGCGGAAACGGCCTGCCGTGAAGCCGGCGTCACCCTGGTGAAGGACGAGGGCCTGCTGGCCGAGGTCGCCGGCCTGGTCGAATGGCCGGTGCCGATGATGGGCACGATCGACCGCGCCTTCATGGACGTGCCGGCCGAGGTGCTGATCACCTCGATGAAGACGCATCAGCGCTATTTCGCCTGCCACACGCGCGGCGGCGAGCTGGCCAACCGCTTCGTCGTGGTCGCCAACACCGTGGCGCCCGATGGCGGCCGCGAGATCGTCGCCGGCAACGAGCGCGTGCTGCGCGCGCGGCTCTCCGACGCGCGCTTCTTCTGGGACCAGGATCGCAAGGTGAAGCTCGCCGACCGGTTGCCGGCGCTGAAGGACATCGTCTTCCACGCCAAGCTCGGCACGCAGGCCGAGCGCGTCGAGCGCATCGTCGCGTTGGCGCAGGCGATCGTGAAGGCCGAGACCTGCGGCTTCTTCCACATGACAGATCCGGCGCATGTCGAGACGGCGGCGCGTCTCGCCAAGGCCGATCTCACATCAGGCATGGTGGGCGAATTCCCCGAGCTGCAGGGCGTGATGGGCGGCTACTACGCGCAGCTCGAAGGCCTGCCACTCGAGATCTCGATCGCGATCGCCGACCACTACGCGCCGACCGGCCCCGAGTCGCGTTGCCCGCATGCGCCGGTGTCGGTGGCCGTGGCGCTGGCCGACAAGCTCGACACGCTGGTGGGATTCTGGGCGATCGACGAGAAGCCGACGGGCTCGAAGGATCCCTATGCGCTGCGCCGCGCGGCGCTGGGCACGATCCGCCTGATCACCGAGAACGGCCTGCGCCTGAAGCTTACCGATGTGTTCAAGGCCGCCGCCGCGGGGCGCGCGATCAACAGTGGCGAGTTGCTGGCGTTCTTCGCCGATCGCTTGAAGGTGCAGGTGCGCGAGCAGGGCGTGCGGCATGATCTGGTGAACGCCGTGTTCGCGCTGGGCGACGAGGACGATCTCGTGCGCCTGCTGGCGCGCGTGAAGGCGCTCCAGGCCTTCATCGGTTCGGATGACGGCAAGAACCTGCTCGTCGCCTACAACCGCGCCGCCAATATCGTGAAAGCCGAGGAGCGCAAGGACAAGGCGCTGGCGGCGCAGATCAAGAGCGCGCCCGACGCGGCGCTGCTGGAGCAAGCCGAGGAAAAAGCAGTCGCTTGTGCTTTGGAGGGCGCCGCCGCGAGCGCTGGCCCGGCGCTCGCGCGCGAGGACTTCACTGCGGCTATGTCGACGCTGGCGGCGTTGCGCGGGCCGCTCGACGCGTTCTTCGATAAGGTGACCGTGAATGTTGCCGATCGACCCGATTTGCGCCTGAATCGCCTGCGATTGCTCAAGCGCATCAGCGCGACCATCGATGGCGTCGCCGACTTCTCGAAAATCGAAGGCTAGTGAGCTTGCGATGACCAAGTGGGTGTATGGCTTTGGCAACGGCACCGCCGAGGGGCGCGCCGACATGCGCAACCTGCTGGGCGGCAAGGGCGCCAACCTGGCGGAGATGTCGAGCATCGGGCTGCCGGTGCCGCCAGGCTTCACCATCACCACCGAGCTCTGCACGCACTACTACGACAACGCCAAGACCTACCCCAAGGAGCTCAAGGGCGAGGTCGAGGCGGCGCTCTCGGCGGTCGAGAAGATCGTCGGCCGCAAATTCGGCGACGCCGCCAACCCGCTGCTGGTCTCGGTGCGCTCCGGCGCGCGCGCCTCGATGCCGGGCATGATGGACACGGTGCTGAACCTCGGCCTCAACGACAGCACCGTGCTGGGCTTGGCGAAGTCCTCGGGCGACGAGCGCTTCGCTTACGACAGCTACCGCCGCTTCATCCAGATGTATTCCGGTGTCGTGCTCGAGGTCGAGCATCATCACTTCGAGGAGATCATCGAGCTGAAGAAGGAGGATCTCGGCGTCCAGCTCGACACCGATCTGAAGGCGCAGGACTGGAAGGACGTCATCGCCAAGTACAAGCGCGCGGTCGAGCGCGCGCTGGGCAAGCCTTTTCCGCAGGATCCGCACGAGCAGCTCTGGGGCGCGATCGGCGCGGTGTTCGGCTCGTGGATGAACCAGCGCGCCATCACCTATCGGCGGCTGCATGCGATCCCCGCCGACTGGGGCACGGCGGTCAACGTGCAGGCCATGGTGTTCGGCAACATGGGCGACGACTGCGCCACTGGCGTCGCCTTCACGCGCGATCCTTCGACCGGCGAGAACGTCTTCTACGGCGAGTACCTGGTGAATGCGCAGGGCGAGGATGTCGTCGCCGGCATCCGCACGCCGCAGCATCTGACCATATCAGGCAAGCTGGCGCAGAAGTCGGACAAGCCGGCGATGGAAGAATCGATGCCCGAGGTCTTCCGCCAGCTCGCCGAAATCCGTTCGATCCTGGAGCGGCACTACCGCGACATGCAGGACATCGAGTTCACCGTGCAGAGCGGCAAGCTCTACATGCTGCAGACGCGCAATGGCAAGCGCACGGCCAAGGCGGCGCTGAAGACCGCCGTCGACATGGTGCGCGAGGGCCTGATCGATCCGAAGGAAGCGGTGGCGCGCGTGGCGCCGGCCTCGCTCGACCAGCTGCTGCATCCCACGCTCGATCCCAAGGCTCAGCGCAAGGTACTCGATCGCGGCCTGCCGGCCTCGCCCGGCGCCGCCTCCGGCACGATCGTCTTCACCGCCGACGAGGCGGAAAAGCGCAAGCGCGACGGCGAGAAGGTGATCCTGGTGCGGCGCGAGACCAGCCCTGAGGACATCCACGGCATGCACGCGGCCGAGGGCATCCTGACCTCGACCGGCGGCATGACCAGCCACGCCGCGGTGGTGGCGCGCGGCATGGGCAAGCCCTGCGTCGCGGGCGCCAGCGGCGTGCGCATCGACGCGGCCAAAGGCACGATGACGGCCGGCGGCATGGTACTGAAGGCGGGCGACGCCATCACGCTCGACGGCGGCACCGGCCAGATCATGCTGGGCGTCGTGCCGACCATCCAGCCGGAGCTCTCCGGCGAGTTCGCCGAGCTGATGGCCTGGGCCGATTCTTTCCGCACGCTGAAGGTGCGCACCAACGCCGAGACGCCGGCCGACGCGGCGCAGGCGCGCAAGTTCGGCGCCGAAGGCATCGGGCTCTGCCGCACCGAGCACATGTTCTTCGAGGGCGACCGCATCGTCGCGGTGCGCGAGATGATCCTGGCCGACGACGAGAAGGGCCGCCGCGCCGCGCTGGCCAAGATCGAGCCGATGCAGCGCCAGGACTTCGTCGAGCTGTTCGACATCATGGCCGGCCTGCCGGTCACCATCCGTCTGCTCGATCCGCCGCTGCACGAGTTCCTGCCACACAAGCCGGCCGAGATCGCCGAAGTCGCCAAGGTTCTGAAGCTCGACGTCGCTGAGATCGAGGCGCGCGCCGCCAAGCTGCACGAGTTCAACCCGATGCTGGGCCATCGCGGCGTGCGGCTGGGCATCTCCTATCCCGAGATCTACGAGATGCAGGCGCGCGCCATCTTCGAGGCCGTCGCTGAGGTTCAGAAGACCAAGGGCAAGACCGTCGAGCCCGAGATCATGATCCCGCTGGTCGCGGCCCGGAAGGAACTCGACTTGATGAAGGAGGTGATCGATCGCGTCGCGCGCGAGGTCTCGCAGCTCTCCGGCCAGAAGCTCGACTACAAGGTCGGCACCATGATCGAGCTGCCGCGCGCCGCCCTGCGCGCCGGCGAGATCGCCGAGACGGCGGAGTTCTTCAGCTTCGGCACCAACGACCTGACGCAGACGACCTTCGGCCTGTCACGCGACGACTCCTCGTCGTTCCTCGAGCGCTACCAGAAGCGCGGCATCTTCGAGCAGGATCCCTTCGCCACGCTCGACATCGACGGCGTCGGCGAGCTGATCCGCATCGCCTTCGAGCGCGGCCGCAAGGTGCGGCCCGATCTCAAGCTCGGCATCTGCGGCGAGCATGGCGGCGATCCGGCCTCGGTGTTCTTCTGCCACCAGGTCGGCCTCGACTATGTCAGCTGCTCGCCCTACCGCGTGCCCATCGCCCGCCTCGCCGCAGCCCAGGCCGCGCTCGGCGGCACGCTCAAGACGGACTGAGTCATGATTCCCTCTCCCCGCTTCAGCGGGGAGAGGGTTAGGGTGAGGGGCAGTCCCACAACGACCAGCTGCCGATGCGTGGCCCCCGACAGACCCGTACCACCCTGCAGCGCAAGCTGCGTCGTAACTCCACAGAAGCCGAGAAGCGGCTGTGGTCCAAGCTGCGCGCGAGCCAGCTGGATGGCCACAAATTCGTGCGCCAGATCGGGATCGGACCATACATCGCCGACTTCGCTTGTCGTGACGCTGGACTGATCGTCGAGGTGGACGGCGGCCAGCACGCCGACAGCGTCGAGGACGCGAAGCGGACAGCCTTCCTGAACGAGTGCGGCTATCGCGTGATGCGGTTCTGGAACAACGAGGTGTTGTCGAACACCGACGGCGTTCTCGAGACGATCCTCAGGGCTCTGGCTCGCGACGAGCGGCAGGATGATCGCTCGAACGCCCCTCACCCCGACCCTCTCCCCGCTGAAGCGGGGAGAGGGAGATGACGGTGACGATGGACAAGCCGGCGCTCGCGGCGGCTTTGGCGCGGCTCGAGCGGACGCCGGATGCCGATGACATCCGCGCGTTGCTCGACGAGTCGTATCGCGCACCGCGCGGGCATGTCGTGGGCGTCACCGGGCCGCCGGGCGTGGGCAAGTCGACGTTGCTGTCGGCGCTGATCGCGGCGTGGCGCGCGCGTGGCGAGACGGTCGGCGTAATCGCGGTCGATCCGTCGTCGCGGCGCACCGGCGGCGCGTTGCTCGGCGATCGCGCGCGGCTGGCGACCGATCCATTGGACGACGGGGTCTTCGTGCGCTCGATGGCGGCGCGCGACCGGTTGGGCGGTTTGGCAGAGCTGACCTTGGGCGCCATGGTGATCATGCGCGCGCTGTTCGACGTCGTGCTGGTCGAGACGGTGGGTGTCGGCCAATCCGAGACCGATGTCGCGGGCATCGCCGATACGGTGGTGTTCTGTGTGCAGCCGGGCTCCGGCGATTCGCTGCAGTTCATGAAGGCCGGCATCGTCGAGATCCCGCATCTCGTGGCGGTGACCAAGGCCGATCTCGGCACCATGGCCGAGCGGGCGGCGAGCGACGTCGCCGGCGCGCTCAGCCTGGCCGAGCCCGACAGCGCGGCGTGGCAACCCCGCACATTGCTGGTATCGTCGCGGGCACGCACCGGTGTCGCGGAATTGGTCGCGGCGATCGATGCGCATCGCCGGCATCTCGCCGAAGGCGGTCGTCGCACGTTGGCGCGTCACGCGCAGGCCGAGCTGTGGCTGGTTGAGGCGATCCGCGATCGCTTCGGCCGTCACGGCTTGGCACGCGCCGGCGATCTGTCGTTGCCGCCGGGCACGTCGCCCTTCGCGCGCATCGCCGAGCTGTCGCGCCGCCTGGGCTAGGGGAGAGGATCATGGACTTTCCGACGAATGGCTGCGCCCTGGTGGCCGGCGGCAGTGGCGGTATCGGCCGCGCCGTCATCCGACGACTCGCCGAATCGGGATGCGACGTCGCCTTCACCTACCACGGCAACAAAGCTTCGGCCGACGAAGCGCTGCGCGAGGTCTCGGCGCGCGGACAGGCCGGTTACGCTCTCAAGGTCGCGCTGGAAGACGATAAGGCCGTGGCCGAGTCGATTGGCCACGCCGTGGGCGCGCTGGGTCCGCTACACACACTAGTCTACGCCGCCGGGCCGTATATCGATATGCGCTACATCAACCAGGTGACGCCCGACAAGTTCCGCTCGGTGATGAACCAGGACGCGATCGGCTGCTATGGCCTGATCCACGCCGCGCTGCCTAGGTTGCGCGAGACCAAGGGCGCGATCGTCGTCGTCGGCACGCCGGCGATCCGTCGCTACGCCACGCGCGACATCCTGTCGGCGGCGCCCAAGGCCGCCGTCGAAAGCGTGATGAAAGGTGTCGCGGCGGAGGAGGGGCGCTTCGGCATCCGCGCCAACATGGTCGGTGTCGGCCTGCTCACCGACGGCATGTTCCATCGCCTGATGGAGACCGGCGATTTCGACGAGAAGTACCTCGAGGCGGCGCGGCGCAACCTGGCGCTCAAGCGACTGGGCACCGCCGAGGACATCGCCGAGGCGGTGCTGTTCCTCGCCTCCTCGCGCGCCCGCTGGATCACCGGCCAGACCTTGATGGTCGATGGCGGCTACGCGTTGTGAGGCCGCGGCGGTGACCGACAGCAAACGCCACAACCCCAGCACCGTAAGCGCGGTGCCGCCGGCATTCAGCGCGATCTACAGCCACGCCGTCGAAATTCCGCCCGACACACGGCTGCTGCTGATCTCCGGCCAGATCGGCGTCGCGCCTGATGGCACGGTGCTGTCTGGGTTCCGTGCCCAGTGCGCGCAGGCCATGGCCAATGTCGAGGCGCTACTGGCCGCCGCCGCGCTGCGTCCCGTCGATATGGTGAAGGTGATCTATTACCTGACCAGTGCGGCGGATCTGCCGGTGCTGACGGCGATGCGTCAGGAGCACTGGGCGAGTTCGAATCCACCTGCCGTCACAACGCTGGTGATCGCGGCGCTGGCGCGGCCGGAGCTTTTGATCGAAATCGACGTCACCGCGGCAGCCCGGGTGAGCGCAGGGAGTCGGGTGGATGGATGAGGTCGACTACGTGATCGTCGGCGCCGGCGCGGCGGGTTGTGTGTTGGCGTATCGGCTGAGCGCATCGGGCAAGCATAGCGTGGCGGTGCTCGAAGCCGGTGGGCCCGACAACCACATCTGGATCAAGGTCCCGGCCGGCTTCAACAAGACGGTCTACAATCCGAAGCTCAACTGGGGTTACGAGACCGCGCCGGGCCCGCACATCGACAACCGCACGATCCCGTTCCCGCGCGGCAAGGTGATCGGCGGCTCGGGCTCGATCAACGGCCACCTCTATGTGCGCGGGCAGTCCGCCGACTATGACACCTGGGCGCAGCTCGGCTGTCGCGGCTGGTCGTGGGACGACGTGCTGCCGTACTTCAAACGCGCCGAGACGCGCAGCGGTGGCGACGACGCGGTGCGCGGCCGCGAGGGGCCGCTGTCGATCCAGGACCAGCGCGAGCCGCATGCCTTGAGCGACGCCTACATCGCCGCCAACGAAGCGCTCGGGCTGAAGCGCACGCCCGACTACAACAGCGGCGACCAGGAAGGCACCTTCCTCTATCAACAGATGATGAAGAACGGCCGGCGCTGGAGTCCGGCCGACGCCTATCTGCGGCCGGCGATGACGCGCGGCAATCTCAGGCTGATCCAGCACGCCTTCGTCGAGCACATTTCGTTCGACGGCAAACGCGCCGCGGGCGTGCGCTACAGCGTAGGCGGCGAGTCGCGCAAGATCCGCGCGCGGCGCGACATCGTGCTCTCGGGCGGCAGCATCAACACGCCGCATCTGCTGCAGCTCTCCGGCATCGGCGTCGAGATACGGCATGCGTTGCCCGGCGTCGGGCGCAATATGCGCGACCACTACGCCGCGCGCGTAGCAGCGCTGGTGAAAGGCGCGGGCTCGCTCAACGAGCGCAGCCATGGATTGAGGCTGGTCGGCGAGGTGCTGCGCTATGCCTTCACGCGCAAGGGCCTGCTCGCCGCCAGCCCGAGCCATGCCGGCGGCTACTACCGCACGCGGCCGGGACTCGCGACCCCTGACATGCAGCTCTACTTCGCGCCGGCGAGCTACGCGCCCGGCGCCTATGGCACCTCGGCCCTCGACACGCGGCCCGGCATGACTTTGGGCGCCTCGCAGCTGCGGCCCGAGAGTCGCGGGCACGTGAAGGCGTTGTCGAGCGACCCGGCGGTGAAGCCGGAGATCCAGCCCAACTATCTCGCCGAGCAGGAGGACCGCGACGCCATCGTCTCGGCTATGAAGTACCTGCGCCGCCTGCTGCAAACCAAGCCGCTCAGCGACTACGTGATCGAGGAATCGCTGCCCGGCCCCGCGGTGCAAAGCGATGAGCAATGGCTGGCGCATGTGCGCGCGACCGGCTCGACCACCTTCCATCCCATCGGCAGCTGCAAGATGGGTATCGATCCCATGGCCGTGGTCGATCCGCTGTCGATGAAGGTGATCGGCCTCGAGGGGCTGCGGGTGGCCGATGCCTCGGTAATGCCAACGATGGTGTCGGGCAATACCTACGCCGCCACCAACATGATCGCTGAGAAAGCCTCGGACGCGATCTTGGCGGCGTAGGGCGGAATCGCACCTGTCATCCCGAGCGAAGCGAGGGATGACAGAATCCGTTCTTCAACGCCACGCCTTCACAACGCAGGTCGCGGTAGCGTGTAGGATCGGGTCGATCGGCGTGTGGCTGAAGAGCCAGGCCTCGGCGTTGAGCAGCCGCTTGCCGCGGCGGATGACGCGCGAGAGTGTCACCACGTCGGCCGCCTGGGCGGGACGCATGAACGTCGTGCTCATGGTCGAGACCAGCGGCACCGAGTCGGCACCCAATGCCGCCTGGCCGGCGGCGTAGATCGCGGTGTCGGCGAAGCCCAGCAGGGTAGGGCCGGAGAAGATGTCGTTGGGCCCCAGCAGTTCGTCGCGGAAGGGAAAGCGCAGGCGGATGTCCTGGTCCTCGGCCTCTTCGACGATCACGCCGTGGAGATCGATCGCCGGCAGTCGATCGGCGAGCAGGCGGGCGAGTTCAGCGGTGGTCAAGACTGGCGGGCTCCGGTGGGCGCGGCTAGAACCGCTTAGCATTCCAGCGGTCCCATGTCCTTCCTCGATCACATCCGCACCTGCAACGCCCACGACCTCAGCCAGTTCGAGCCGTGGCATATCGGCGCTCAACGCGTCGGCTGGATCCACCACGACTTTGCGCCGCGCCTCACGGCGCGACCGGACCTGTTCGATCGCGTCGCGGGTGGCTGGCGTCTGTCTGATCGCCTCCTCGATGCGACCACGCGCACGATGGCGGTCGAGGCTTGGCTCATGGAACTGCGCGGCGAGGGGCTGTTCGGCGATTGGCGCGACGAACGCTATCCCATCACGCCCGACCTCAAGCAGCCGCCGCTGATGGACATGGAGCGCGCGGCCGTGCCCAGCTTTGGCGTGCGGGCCTACGGCGTGCATCTCACCGGGTTCGTGCGCCGCGCCGACGGCCTGCACATCTGGGTGCCGCGCCGCGCCTACGACAAGCCGACCTATCCCGGCATGCTCGACAACACCGTCGCCGGCGGCCAGCCCACCGGGCTCGGGCTGATGGAGAACGTGATCAAGGAATGCGCCGAGGAAGCGGGGATTCACGAATCGATCGCGCGCAACGCCAGGGGCGTGGGCTGCATCACCTACCGCTACCAGTCGGGCGTGCAGCTGAAGCCGGACGTGCAGTACGTCTTCGATCTCGAGCTGCCCGAGGACTTCACGCCGGCGGTCGTCGATGGTGAAGTCGATTCGTTCGAGCTGTGGCCGGTATCGCGCGTGATGGAGCGCGTGCGCGATACCTTCGATTTCAAGTACAACTGCAATCTCGTGCTGATCGACTTCTTCGTACGCCACGGCCTGATTGATCCCGACGATCCCGACTATCTCGCGATCGTCGCCGGCCTGCGCGCGACGCTGGAGTAGAGAAGATCCGGTGTCATCCTGAGCGCAGCGAAGGATCTCGCGGTATGGCGGTCAGACACGGGCGCTGCTGTCGACCGAACCACCGCGAGGTCCTTCGCTGCGCTCAGGACGACAAGTGGGCTCCGTCAGCCGCCCATCGCCTTGGTGTAGCGCCTCTGCATCTCCTGCGGCGAAACTTCCTCGATGCGTGTCTGCAGGTACCAGCTGTGGCCGAACGGGTCCGACACCATCGCCGTGCGGTCGCCATAGAACTGGTCGGCCGGCTGGCGCAGCACCGTGGCCCCGGCGTCGACCGCGCGCTTCACCGCGGCGTCGCAGTCCGGCACGTAGAGCATCATCTTGATCGGCGAGCCGCCGAGCGAGGCCGGGCTGAGCGCGCCGAAATCGGGATACTCGTCGGAAATCATGATTGGCGAATCGCCGATCCTGAATTCGGCGTGGCCGATACGGCCGCCCGGCTCGGTAAGGCGGAACATCTCCTCGGCACCGAACGCCTTCTTGTAGAATTCCAGCGCCGCGACGGCATCGCGCACGGTCATGTAGGGCGTGGCGCTGTGGTAACCCTCGGGCACGGACTTGACGGCGGCCATGGCGTGGTCTCCTATGCCGGTTGATCAATTACGTTACGTTGCGTAACATATATCATGCCCCGCACCCCTCCTGTCAAGCCCGCGCCCGGTGAAGAGGCGCGCCCGCGCGGCCGGCCGCGCGACGAGGGTGCGCGTCTGGCGATCCTGCGCGCGGCGCGCGACATGCTGGAGCGTGGCGGCGTCGCGGCGGTGACCATGGAAGGCGTGGCGCAGCGCGCCGGCGTCGGCAAGCCAACGGTTTACCGTCACTGGCCCAACGCGCACGCCGTCGCCATGGCGGCGCTGCTCGAGGACGCGCCCGCGGAGCCGGAAGGGCGCACCGCGCGCGGCGCGCTGCCGGCGCTGCGCCGTCAGTTGCGCCAGATCGCGACGTTGTTCGCCACGCCGATGGGGCGCAGCGTCACCCAGATGCTGGCATCGGCCGACCAGGATACCGAGCTCAGCAAGGCGTTCCGCAACCACTTCATCCTGGCGCGGCGCGCCGACGGCAAGGCGCTGCTGGCGGCGGCGGTCGCCGATGGCGTGCTGCGGCCCGATTTCGACGTCGAGGTGGCGCTCGACATGATCTACGGCCCGCTGTTCTACCGCCTGCTCGCCGGGCACGCGCGGCTCGACGCCGCCTTCACCGACGCGCTGCTCGACCACGCGCTGGCCGGGCTGGCGCCACGGCGCGCGCGAGTCACGAAACCGTAACAGAGTCGCGGCCGGCGCTCGGCTCGACTCCGTCCGGCGCGCGTGACAAATTCGCGCCGTCATGCCCAAGGACGCCCAGGGACTCGACGTCGCAAACGCCGACGCCGCCGCGATCCGCGCGATCGATCACGCGTTAGAACAATGGCTTGGCTATGGCGACGAGCTCGGCCGCTACGTCGCCTTCGCGCAGAAGGCGCGCGACGTGCCGTTGGTGCAGCTGCAGACCGCCGTGCTGAACCTGACCTTGGAGTCGCCCGACGGCTTCGCGGGTGCGCGCCCCTTCATCGACGCGGCGCGGACGCGCGAGCGCGACATGACCGAGCGCGAGAAACTGTGGCTGCACGGGGTGTCGGCCTGGGCCGACGGCGCGCAAGATCAGGCCGGCGACGCCTTCGCGTCCATCGTGCGTCGCTGGCCGCGCGATCTGTTCGCCGGCAAGACGGCGCAGCTGCTGTGCCTTGCGCGCGGCGATTTCGAGGGCATGCTGCGCATCGCCGAGGACTTCGTGCCGGCCAATCAGGAGATCGGGTACGTCCACGGCATGCGCGCCTTCGCGCTGGAGCAGCTCAACCGCCTGGACGAGGCCGAAGCCGACGCGCGCCGCGCCGTCGAGATGCGGCGCGAGGATCCCTGGGCGCACCACGCCGTCGCGCATGTGATGGAGACACGCGGCCGGCTGGATGAGGGCATCGCCTGGATGGAAGGTCTCGCCGACACGTGGGAAGACCGCAACGCCTTCATCTACGGCCACAATTGGTGGCACACGGCGCTGTTCTACATCGACAGCGAGCGATCGGCGCATGCGCTGAAGCTCTACGACACACGCATCTGGGATCGCTGGAAGGAGTTCGGCCACGATCAGGCCAACGCGATCGCGCTGCTGGCGCGGCTCGAGCTGCGCGGTCTCGATGTCGAGGCCCGCTGGACGGCCATCGCGCCCTATCTGTCGCCGCGCATCCGTGAGCATTGCTCGGCGTTTCTCGACCTGCACTATATCTATGGCCTGGCGAGGGCCGGCGAGCGTGAAGCCGTGACCGAGATGCTGGCCAGCCTCGAAGAGCGCGCCGAGAGCGCGAAGCCTTTCGAGCGCAAGGCTTGGCGCGACGCGGCGGTACCGGCGGCGCATGGGCTGGTGGCCTATGCCGAGGGACGCCACGCCGAAGCGGCGGACCGGCTGGGTGAGGCGCTGCCGCATCTGCAGTCGGTCGGCGGCAGCCACGCACAACGCGCGCTGTTCGAAGCGATCCATGTCGATGCGCTGATCAAGGCTGGCTGGAACGACCGCGCGCTCACGCATCTGCAGGCGGCCGACCGCGCGCGCGGCGGCGTCGCCCATCTCAAGCGCGATCTGGCGACGATCTACGACCGTCTCGGACGGGCCGAGGACGCCCAGAGCGCGCGGCTGCAGGCCGAACGGCTGACGCGGCGCTACCAGACGCACTGACCGGCCCAGCGCCGCGATGGGGGATGGCTAGGGCTGGTTTGATTTGGTCTTACCTTCCCTCGGAGGGGGAAGGTGCCCGAAGGGCGGATGGGGGATGTCGAAGACGAACACCGAGTGTGTTGACGCATCCCCCATCCGTCGCGCTACGCGCGCCACCTTCCCCCTCCGGGGGAAGGTAGGTCCGGGGGCCATATGCGATGGATAGAGGGGACAGGCTATGAAGACCGATCTCACGCAGGCCACCGCGACAGAGCTCCTGGCGCTCTACCGCAAGGACAAGGCTTCGCCGGTCGACGTCGTGAAGGCGATTCTGGCGCGGGCGCAGGACGTCAACCCGAGGATCAACGCGCTCTGTCTGGTCGATGGCGCCAACGCGCTCAAGCAGGCGCGCGCCTCGGAGAAACGCTGGCGCAAGGACGAGCCGCTGGGCCCGCTCGACGGCGTGCCAGTCACGGTGAAGGAGCTGATCCGCGTCGCCGGCTGGCCCACGCTGATGGGCTCGAAGCTGGTCGATCCCGATCAGCGCTGGGACGAGGACGCGCCGGCGGTAGCGCGGCTGCGCGAGTCAGGCGCGATCCTGCTCGGCCAGACCACCTCGTCGGAATACGGCCACAAGGGCGTCACCGACAGCCCGCTGCACGGCGTGACGCGCAATCCCTGGAACACCGACATGACGCCCGGCGGCTCCTCGGGCGGCGCGGCGGCGGCGGTGGCGGCGGGGCTGGGTCCGTTGGCGCTGGGCACTGATGGCGGCGGCTCGGTGCGCCTACCAGCCTCGTTCTGCGGCATCTTCGGGCTGAAGGGAACCTTCGGCCGCGTCGCCGCCTGGCCGCCCAGCCTGAACGGCGATCTCGCCAATACAGGGCCGATGGCGCGCACCGCCGAGGACGCGGCGCTGATGATGAACGTCATCGCGCGGCCCGATCCGCGCGATCCCTGGTCGCTGCCCGAGCACGATATCGACTATCCGAAGAAGCTGAAGGGCCGGCTGCGCAAGCTGCGCGTCGGGCTGATGCTGAAATTCGGCAATCATCCGCTCGATCCCGAAATCGCCGATCTCGTGCCGGCCGCCGCGCGGCATTTCGAGGAGCTGGGCTGTCACGTCGAGGAGGCGGCGCCCGATCTCGGCGGCGTCGATGGCCGCAAGACCTTCGGTGTCCATTGGCTGAGCTACGCGCAGCATCTGCTGAAGATGTATCCCGGCGACCGCCACGGCGACTTCGATCCCAGCCTGCTGGTGATGGCGCGCGAGGGCCAGAAATACAGCTCGGCCGATCTCGTGGCGGCGATGGCCGACCGACGCGCACTGTCGATTGGCTGGACGAAGTTCTTTGACAAGTACGACCTGCTGCTATGCCCGACCTTGGCCGTGCCCGCGTTCGAGACCGGCCGCGGCGCGCCGATGGACGCCGACGGCAAGCCAAACATGCAATGGTCGCCCTACACGGCGCATTTCAACCTGTCGCGCCATCCCGCGGCGTCAGTGCCCTGCGGGCTCACACGCGCCGGCTTGCCGGTCGGCCTGATGATCGTCGCCGGCCACTACCGCGACGCGCTGGTGCTGCGCGCCGCGCACCACTTCCAGACGGCGTTTCCGTTGAAGCTGCCGGTGTTGCCGAACTAGGCTGCGTCTTTCCAGGTCGCGCCCACGACGGCGACGATGTCGCGCATGATGGCGGTGATGTCGAAATCCTTGGGCGTGTAGACGCGCGCGACGCCGGCTTTGATCAGCGCCTCGGCGTCTTCCGCCGGGATGATGCCGCCGACCACGACGGGCACGTCGGCGATGCCGGCCTTACGCAGGCCATCCATCACCTCGGCGACCAAGGTGACGTGGCTGCCGGAGAGGATCGACAGACCGACGACGTGCACGCCTTCCTCGAGCGCGGCGTTGACGATCTGCGCCGGCGTGAGCCGGATGCCTTCGTAGACCACCTCCATGCCGCAGTCGCGCGCGCGCACGGCGATCTGCTCGGCGCCGTTGCTGTGGCCGTCGAGGCCGGGCTTGCCGACCAGGATCTTCAGTCGACGACCGAGACGGCGCGACACCGCCTCGACCTCGCGGCGCACGCCGTCGAGGCGCTCGGCCGAGACGCCGGCGGCGCGCGCCACGCCGGTGGGTGCACGGTACTCGCCGTAGATCTCGCGTAATGCTTGGCCCCATTCGCCCGTGGTCACGCCGGCATGGGCGCAGGCGATCGACGGTTCCATGACGTTGCGGCCTTCTTTCGCCGCGCGCCTCAGCGCATCGAGCGCCGATGTGGCGGCCTTGGCGTCACGCGAGGCGCGCCAGGCGCGCAGCGCCTCGATCTGCTCGCGCTCGACCGAGGCGTCGACGGTGAGGATCGCGCCGGCGCCGGTGGAGAGCGGCGAGGGCTCGGCGTCGGTGAAGGCGTTGACGCCCACCACCATCTGCTCGCCGGACTCGATGGCGGCGATGCGGCGCAGGTTGGATTCGACCAGGCGCTGTTTCATGTAGCTCGCCTCGACGGCGGCCACCGCGCCGCCCATCGCCTCGATCTGGGCCAGCTCGGCGCGCGCCTCGTCCTTCAGCGCGGCGACCTTGCGCGCGACCTCGACGCTGCCGTCGAACAGGTCGCCGAATTCCAGCAGATCGGTCTCGTGCGCCACGATCTGCTGCAGACGCAGCGACCATTGCTGATCCCAGGGGCGCGGCAGGCCCAGCGCCTCGTTCCACGCCGGCAATTGCACCGAGCGCGCGCGGGCGTTCTTCGACAGCACCACCGCGAGCATCTCCAGCAGGATGCGATAGACGTTGTTCTCGGGCTGCTGCTCGGTGAGCCCCAGCGAGTTGACCTGCACGCCATAGCGGAACAGGCGCTGCTTCGGGTCGGTGACGCCGTAGCGATCCGCGAGCTCGTCCCACAACTCGACGAACGCCCGCATCTTGCACATCTCGGTGACGAAGCGCACGCCGGCGTTGACGAAGAAGCTGATGCGGCCGACGACCGTCGGAAAATCCTTTGCCGGGACCTGGCCCGATGCGCGCACGCGGTCGAGGATCGCGATCGCGGTGGAGAGCGCGAAGGCCAGCTCCTGCACCGGCGTGGCACCCGCCTCTTGCAGGTGATAGGAGCACACGTTCACCGGATTCCACTTCGGCACTTCGCGATAGGTGAAGGCGATGGTGTCGGTGGTGAGCTTCAGCGAGGGTTGCGGCGGAAAGATATAGGTGCCGCGCGACAGGTACTCTTTGACGATGTCGTTCTGCGTCGTGCCCTGCAGCGTGGCGCGCGCCACGCCCTGCTTCTCGGCCGCGGCGATGTAGAGCGACAGCAGCCAGGCGGCCGGCGCGTTGATCGTCATCGAGGTGTTCATGCGCTCGAGCGGGATGCCGTCGAGCAAGGTCAGCATGTCGCCGAGATGCGACACCGGGACGCCGACCTTGCCGACCTCGCCCTTGGCCAGCACATGGTCGCTGTCGTAGCCGGTCTGGGTGGGCAGGTCGAAAGCGATGCTAAGCCCGGTCTGCCCGCGCGCCAGGTTGGTGCGATAGAGTTCGTTGGACTTCTTCGCCGTCGAATGGCCAGAGTAGGTGCGGATCAGCCAGGGCCGCTCCTTCGCAGGTGCGGCAGGGCGCGGCGGTGTCGAGGCGGCGGTGCTCATGCCGCCGATCTAGGGGATTTCATGCTGCATCGCAACATGAATGTTCTTTTGTTATTCATCGGGCTCGCCCTTTGCAATATAGCGACCGCCTGGGCGCAGGCCGACGCGCCGGCGGTCAAGCGCATGGACGGCATCTGGGGCCTGCCGCCGAATTGCGGCGGGGCGGCGCCGATCAATGTCATGGGTGACAAGGTACAGTTCCAGTGGCCTGGCAGGGAACGCGTGCTGGAACAGGTGACCTCGGTCGCCGGCGATCGCGTCGCCACCATCATCATCGCCCCGCCGCATCGCGCCGGCGAGCGCTACGAGTACGAGGTCGGCGCCGAGCGCATGGTGATCCGGGTGATGCAGGACGGGCGCGAGCAGATCGTCGTGCGTTGTGGTGGTTCCTTCCCGACAAGCTGACGCCGTGCGCGACCTTCAGGCCTGTGGCCGTCGTCGCGCGGCGTGCCTATGATCGGCCATGACGCTTAGGCGAGTATGGCGGCTTCGTCCATGACCGATCAATCCAGCGCATCCGCCTTGCCGCCCGCCTGGCCGGGCACGGCCGCGCCGCCAGCCATGCCGACGCCGCTACCGCCGCCCCCACCGTCGCCCAAGCCGGCGGTGCAGGTGCTCTATGACGGCAAGCTGGGTGAGCTTTACGTCATCTATTTGCGCTCGCTGCTGCTGACCCTGCTGACGTTTGGCTGGTACCGCTTCTGGGGTCGCACCAGCGTGCGGCGCTATTTGTGGTCGCACTTTTCCGCCTTTGGCGACCGCTTCGAGTATCGCGGGCTGGGTATTGAATTGTTCCTCGGCTTCCTTCTCGCCGTGGGCGCGCTGCTGGTGTTCGAGGGCGCCGTGCTCGGCCTGGTGTGGTGGGCCTGGGGCGACGAGCTGCCCGCCGAGATCGGCATGACCGACATCATGACCTGGGCGCTGCTGATCGTCGGCCTGCCGCTCTTGCCGGTGGCGCAGTACGCGGGCTGGCGCTATCGCCTGACGCGAACCGCCTGGCGCGGCATCCGCACCGGCCTGAAGGGCTCCTCCTGGACCTACGGCGGCAAGGCGATCGGCTGGGGCATGCTGAACGCGATGTGCATGAACCTGCTGACGCCGATGCGCGATGTGTCGTTGAATGGTTATCGAACCCGCCACATAACCTTCGGCAACCTCAATTTCGGCTTCGCCGGCCGCGCCGCCGATATCTACGGACGCTTCATCGGCTTCTATTTCCTCAACATCGCGGCCTGGGTGGTGTTGTTCGTCGTCGTCGCCCTCATCATCGGGGGCGTGTCGTCGTCCTTGGGCTCGCTGTCGTTCGAGCAGATGATGGAGAAGATGGCGAATCCCACGCCGATGGTGCTGCTGATCTTCTTCCTCGTCCTGTTCGGCTTCTACACGCTGATCGGCCTGATGATCCTGCCGGTGCGCTGCTGGTGGATGGCCTACTCGCTGCGCTACATGGTCTCGCGCGCCTGGTTCGACCGCCTGCAATTCGTCACCGGCGTCACCACGCGGCAGATCTGGGGCTTCCTGGTGCTGAACTACGTGATCCTGATCTTTACCCTGGGGCTGGGCGGGCCATGGGTGATGCACCGCACGGCGCGGCTGGTCTCGCAACAGCTCTGGATCTACGGCGAGATCGATCCAGCCGCCGTCGCCCAGGCGTTGGGTGGCGACACTGGTGTCGGCGAGGGCCTTCTCGACGTGTTCGACGTCGGCGGCGTGTGAGGCGACGATGGCGGGGGCACGCTTCTACGACGGACTGCATCCCACCGCGCACGAGGTGGCGCTGCGCGCCTCGAGCGCCGAGGTGGTGGCGACGCTGGCCGACGGCCGCATCGTGGCGCGCTGGCCGGTGTCCGAGATCGAGGTCGTGTCCGATCCCTGGCACGAGCCGCACGCCCTGATGGTCTGTCCGCGCCAGCCCGGCGCGCGGCTCGCGGTCGAGGATCTCGCCTATCGCGAGGCGCTGGCGGTGCTGGGCGCCAATATGAGCCGGGCCGCGCCGCGCCGATCGCGCGTCACACCGGTGCTGGGTGCGCTGGTGGCGGCGCTGGTCGTGACCATCGGCGGCCTGGCGCTGCTGGTCGAGAAGGCCCCGGACGCGGTCGCTCCCTACGTGCCGCACGCGATGGAGCGGCGTATCGGCGCCGCCGTCATCACCGCCATGCAGGGCGATGCGGAGGTCTGCGAGAAGCCGGATGGTGTCGCCGCGCTTCAGCGGCTGGTCGACCGTTTCCAGGTGGCGTCGGGCTATCAGCAGAAGGTCACGGTGAAGATCTTCGACATGTACGACACGACGATGGTCGGCGGTCGAGAGCGCAAGCGCCGCGTGGTCAACGCTTTCGCCGCGCCCGGCGGCTACATGGTGGTGATGTCGGGGCTGATCGAGCGCGCCGACGGGCCGGAGGAACTCGCCGGCGTCATGGCGCATGAGATGGGTCACATCGTGCATCGCCACTCGGTCAAGGCGCTGCTGCGTGCCTACGGCTTCGGTCTGATCACCAAGCTGCTGGTCGGCGGCTTCTCGTCCGACGTCAGCACGGTGGCCGACGCGGGTGGCCTGCTGCTCGCCTTGCGTCACAGCCGCGAGGCCGAGCGCGAGGCCGACCGCACGGCGCTGGAGCTGCTCGACGCCACCGGCATGCGCGCCGACGGCCTGGCGCGCTTCTTCGGCAGGCTCCTCGACGAGCAGGGCGGCAAGGACGGCGCGCAGCAGATGGGCGTGTTCTCCACCCATCCGCCGACCAAAGAGCGCATCGAGGCGACGACGCGGCCGGCGACCGGCGCGCCGGCGATGACGGCGCAGGAATGGCAGGCGCTGCGTAAGGTCTGCGACTGAGACGGCCTCGGTCTGGCGCGAATTTCGTTCGCCTGCGGCGCTCAAACCGATACGCCGGACCCGCGCCGGACCAAGGCGTCCGCCGCGAGTCGCGGGCTGTCGAGCATGGCGAGTATGAAACTGTTCGACCCCCGCCGAAGCGACCTGAATGACTGCGATCCAGTGTGTGTTCTTTGTGCAGAGAAGGTGAATTTCGCTGTTTTATGAATAGATTATGAAGCGTTTTTGATTTCATCGTCAAAAAATCATCTATGATGTCAGGTATCTTTCTTCTCCTGATTTCAGGGCGTTATCGACGTGAATCACGTTTCTGAAAAAACTTTGACGTTGATTTAACGCTTTAGATGAGCTACTTTCCTGCCGTGTGAGGGAAAAACAGGCAGGCCGTATTCTCAGTGGAGCCGGCCAACTGGTTGTAGATCAAGACATTTGTAGAATTTCTTTGACGTAAACGGATTTTCTTCCTGGTCGGACGACTTCAGTGTCCGGCGATCGTCGAAGACAAAGTGGGTTCAGCGCGGCGGCGAAACGCCGGTCGGGACGCCTTGTCTTCTCGGTACGGCCTTCCTTGGGCCCGGGGCAAACCTAAGGTCTTGGGGGATGATGATGAATGTAACCCGTTTGATGAGAGCCGCGAGCGCTCTGTGGAGCAATCAGTCCGGCGGCACGACCATTCTGATGGCCGCGGCGGTGCCGGTCTTTGTTGGCGGACTGGGTCTCGGTGTCGACACCAGCGTCTGGTACATGGAGAAGCGCCGGGTCCAGCAGCAGGCCGACGCGGCCGCGCTGGGCGCCGCCCGCATGCTGGCCTCCGGTCAGGTCTCCGCCGATGCGCGGGCGGCCGGCATCCGTGACGCGGAGCGCAACGGCTACACCGCGGCGACCGGCGCGAGCATTACCGTCAACACGCCGCCGACCTCCGGCGCCTATGCCGGCAAGACTGGCGCGGCCGAGGCGATTATCGTCAGGCCGTTGCCGTCGATGTTCAGTGGTTACCTGCTCGGCAGCGCGTCGCGCACGGTCAGGGCCCGTTCGGTGGGCTACACCCCGCCGGTGCAGAAGAAGAACCTCGAGGTCGCGCTGGTGCTCGACGTGTCGTCCTCGATGAACGGCTCCACCGAAACCGCCGGTGTGACCAAGATGGCAGCGCAGCAGGACGCCGCCAAGCAGCTGATCAACATCGCCGTCCAGGCCAACCAGTCCGTCTACACCTCGCGTGTGGCGCTGGCGCCGTTCTCATCCTCGGTGAACGTGGGCAGCGCCTACTTCACCACCGTCACCAACAAGACCCAGTCGGGCAGCTGGAGCGGCGTTGTCGAGCGCTCGGGGACCTACAAGTTCACGGATGACCCGCCGAACGCGACCTACAGGTACTTCGGCGACTTCAGGAGCAAGCGGTCCGGCGCGATGGGCGACTACGCGTCCTACGTCCAGGGCCTGAGCAGCCAGACGCCGGGCGCCGCCAACAAGATCAAGCCGCTGTCGAGCGACAAGGCCAGCCTGGAGGCGGCGGTCAACGCGCTGACGCCGGCAGGCACGACCGCCGCGCATCTCGGCCTGGCCTGGGCGTGGTACATGATGTCGCCGAAGTGGGACGCCATCTTCACCGGCACGAACCTGCCAAACGCCTACAACACGACGAACACCTATAAGGCGATCGTCGTCCTGTCCGATTTCGACTTCAACAGCTACTACGAGTCGGGCAACGGCACGGCGAACTACCAGTTCGAGCAGCTGTGCACGCAGATCAAGGCCGCGGGCGTGAAGATCTTCACCATCGGCTACAAGGTGTCGGGCACGGCCGACAACAACCGCCGCATCAACTGCGCCAGCCCGACCGAGGGCGGCCAGAGCTACACCTTCACGACCAACACGGTCGACCAGCTCATCGAGGCCTTCCAAGCGGTCGCCGCGGCAACCGTGGTCGGCGCCAGCGAGCCGACCCTGCGGGTCGTGGAGTAAGACGAGCGGGGAGGCTGCAATCGCAGCCTCCCTCTTTCAGTTCAAGTGTGAAGAGCAACCGAATAACGCCCGAAAAACGAATAGTTAACGCACAGACTTGAATTCCCGTCGCCGGTCGTGTAAGGTGATCACTCATTAGCGATATATTTTTGCTTCAAGTGATTGTCTTCTAACAAATTTATTATCTCTGGAGTGGCGAGCGCCACTCACGTCAACGACCACTCAAGGCTGATCACGGGGCGCTGCGGAGCGTCAATTCGTCCTGCCAAGGTCGTTGCCACGATCCGGGGCTGTCCCGGCGGAGAGGCGATCTTGGGGGCGTTATGCTGAAACTTTCTGGTTTCTTGACGGCCGCAACATCTTCGCGGCTCGGCCGGCTGGCCGTTTTCACTCGTCGCATGCTGCGTGACACAACGGCCGGTACCACGACCTTCGTGGCGCTCGCGGCACCGGTCTTCATCGGCGCCCTGGGCGTCGGCGTCGATACCAGCGTCTGGTACCTGGAGAAGCGCCAGGTTCAGCAGCAGGCCGACGCGGCCGCTCTCGCTGGCGCGCGTATCAAAGGCGCCGGGCAGAACAACGCAGCCGCCTTGGCCGTCGCCACCCGCGACGCCCAGCGCAACGGCTTCGTCGCCAGCGGCACTTCGACATTGACCTTCAACTCACCGCCGACCTCGGGTGGCTATACCACCAAGTCGACCGCCGTCGAGGTGAAGATCACCAAGCAGCTGTCCTCGATGTTCAGCTCCTATCTGCTGGGTTCCTCGGCGCGCACCATCACCGGCCGCTCGGTCGGCTACACGCCTTACATCCAGTCGCGCAACCTCGAAGTCACCCTGGTGCTCGACCTGTCGGGCTCGATGAACGGTAGCACGGAGGTGAGCGGCCTGACGAAGCTGCAGGCGCAGAAGAACGCCGCCAAGGCGCTGCTCGATATCGTGATCCAACCCAACCAGGCGCCCTACACGTCGCGCGCGGGGATCGTGCCGTTCTCCGACTCGGTGAACGTCGGCAGCGCGTATTTCACCACGGTGACCAACAAGTCCCTGCAGAACGCCGCCGGCACGAATCCCTGGAGCGGCGTGGTCGAGCGCCCCGGCACCTACAGGTTCAAGGACGACCCGCCGAGCTCGACCTACGGCTACTTCGGCGACTTCAAGACCAAGAAGGAAGCCGCCTACGGTCCCTATCCCGACTATCTGGACGACCTATCGTCGCAGACGCCCGGCGCCAGCAACGTCATCAGGCCGCTGTCTTCCGACAAGGAGTCGCTGAAGACGATGGTGCAGGGAATGACCGCCACCGGCAGCACCGCGGGCCACATCGGCATCGCCTGGGCGTGGTACCTGCTGTCGCCGAAGTGGAACTCGATCTTCACGGGAACGACGCTCGCCAACGCCCACAACACGGCGGAAACCTACAAGGCGATCGTCATCATGTCCGACTTCGACATGAACTCGTACTACGAGTACAACAACGGCTCCTCGAACTATCAGTTCGAGCAGCTCTGCACGCAGATCAAGAACTCGGGCGTGAAGATCTACACCATCGGCTACGGCGTCTCCGGTACGTCGAACAACAACCGGCGCATCAACTGCGCGAGCAACGACGCCTCGACGACCTACACCTACACCACGACGACGGTTGAGGGCATGCTCGATGCCTTCGAGGCGATCGCCAACTCGGCGCTGATCGGCTCGAGCGATCCCAAGCTGCGCATCGTCGAGTAGACACCGGCCTCGGTCAAAAACAGGCGGCGGGCCTCCGGCCCGCCGCTTTCTTTGCGCAATATAATTGCGCGCGCAGGCTGCGATTTTAGTCGAATTGACATTGTGCGCCGCACCATTATGCTGCGTCCGCTAATGACGCTGAGCTGCGATGGTGCGGCGCGTCAAGAGGGATGCAGAGAATGACCGCAGCTTTGGCGATTATCCCGCCGGCTCACCCGACAGCTTCTCAACCGGTGAAAGCTCTCTACGAGGTCGGCGAGATCCCGCCCTTGGGCCACGTGCCGGCGAAAATGTACGCCTGGGCCATCCGTCGCGACCGCCATGGGCCGCCGGAAGAGAGCATGCGGCTCGAGGTGGTCGAGACGCCGGCGATCGGTGAAGACGAGGTGCTGGTCCTCGTGATGGCCGCCGGGGTGAACTACAACGGCGTCTGGGCCGGGCTGGGCGTTCCGATCTCGCCCTTCGACGTGCACAAGGCGCCGTTCCACATCGCCGGCTCCGACGCCTCGGGCGTGGTCTGGGCGATCGGCGCGAAGGTCAAGCGCTGGAAGGTCGGCGACGAGGTCGTCATCCATTGCAACCAGGATGACGGCGACGACGAGGAGTGCAACGGCGGCGACCCGATGTTCTCGCCCAGCCAGCGCATCTGGGGCTACGAGACGCCCGACGGCTCCTTCGCCCAGTTCTGCAAGGTGCAGGCGCGCCAGCTGATGAAGCGGCCGCAACACCTCACCTGGGAAGAGAGCGCCTGCTACACGCTGACCTTGGCGACCTCGTACCGCATGCTGTTCGGCCACCGCCCGCACATCCTGCGGCCGGGCCACAACGTGCTGGTCTGGGGCGCGGCGGGCGGCATCGGCTCGATGGCCGTGCAGCTGATCGCCACGGCCGGCGCCAACGCCATCGGCGTGATCTCCGATCCGTCGAAGAAGGACTTCGTGATGCAGCTCGGCGCCAAGGGCGTCATCAATCGCAACGACTTCGATTGCTGGGGCCCGCTGCCCGACGTCGACGACCAGAAGGGCTACGCCGAATACATGAAGAAGTGCCGCAAGTTCGGCGCGGCGATCTGGGAACACACCGGCAAGGGCAACGACGTCGACTTCGTCTTCGAGCATCCCGGCGAGCAGACCTTCCCGGTCTCCTGCTTCGTCGTGAAGCGCGGCGGCATGGTGGTCTTCTGCGCCGGCACCACCGGCTACAACCTCACCATGGACGCGCGCTTCGTGTGGATGCGCCAGAAGCGCATCCAGGGCAGCCACTTCGCCAACCTGCTGCAGGCCAGCCAGGCCAACCAGCTGGTGATCGAGCGCCGCGTCGATCCGTGCATGAGCGAGGTCTTCGCCTGGGAGGACATCCCGCGCGCCCACACCAAGATGTGGAAGAACCAGCACAAGCCCGGCAACATGGCGGTGCTGG
>CAYTFW010000038.1:0-38732 GCA_964437145.1 uncultured Rhizobiaceae bacterium | reverse complement strand
CACCCAGGTCGCCTATTTCGGCCGCGTGTCGGAGGCGATCCAGGGCTACATGCGCAAGATCGGCGTCGACTGGCAGATCCAGGGCTTCGACTCGACCATCGCCTTCTCGAAGATGAGCGAGCAGGACTACGAGCTGTGGACGGTGACGTTCCCGTACATGTCGGCCGGCGACCTGCTGAACTTCTACTTCGATTCGAAGAACATCCCCGCGCCCAACCGCATGAACTGGAAGGACGCGCAGACCGACGAATGGCTGAGGCTCGGCCGCTCATCGCTCACCGACGCCGACCGCGCCAAGTACTACGCCATGGTGCAGAAGCGCATCACCGAGCAGCATCTGTGGATGCCCGTGATGAACGTGGCGATGTACATGACCACCAGCAAGAAGCTGAAGGCGCCGCGTCCGCACATGCTCTACCAGAACACCTTCTACAAGGGCCTGGACTTCTCGTTCTGAAACACCACCACCTTCCCCCGCTCCGCGGGGGAAGGTGGAAGGATTGAGCGGACCCCGAGGTAGAGATTCTCAATGGCTGACGCGTTACTCGAGGTCCGCGACCTGCGTACCTATTTCGACACTGATCGCGGCCTGTTCCGCGCCGTCGACGGCATCGACTTCTCGGTCGGCCGCGGCAAGACAGTGGGCCTTGTCGGCGAGTCCGGCTGCGGCAAGAGCGTGACCTCGCTGTCGGTGATGGGCCTGGTGCCCAGCCCGCCCGGCCGTGTCATGGCCGAGTCGGTGAAGTTCGAGGGCCGCGACGTGCTGCGGCTGAGCGCCGACGAGCGCCGCAATCTGCGCGGCGGCAAGATGTCGATGATCTTCCAGGAGCCGATGACCTCGCTGAACCCGGTGCACACGGTGGGCCGGCAGATCGTCGAGGCCATCCTGGCCCACACCCAGCTCTCGCCCAAGCAGGCGCGCGATCGGGCGATCGAGATGCTCGATCTGGTGCGCATCCCCTCGGCCGCCTCGCGCTTCGACGATTTCCCCCACCGCCTGTCCGGCGGCATGCGCCAGCGCGTGATGATCGCCATGGCGCTCAGCTGCGAGCCGGCGCTGCTGATCGCCGACGAGCCGACCACGGCGCTCGACGTCACCATCCAGGCGCAGATCCTCGATCTGCTGCGCGACCTGCAGAAGCGCCTGGGCATGGCGGTGCTGATCATCACCCACGATCTGGGCGTGATCGCCGAGATCGCCGACGAGGTGATCGTGATGTACGCCGGCAAGATCGTCGAGAGCGCGCCAGTGAAGGCGCTGTTCGGCGATCCGCAGCATCCCTACACGATCGGCCTGTTGGGCTCGATCCCCCGCCTCGATGTCGAGCGCGAGCGGCTGGCGACGATCGAGGGCACCGTACCCAGCCCCAACAACCAGCCCAAGGGCTGCCGCTTCTCGCCGCGCTGCCCCTTCGCCGACCGACGCTGTCGCGAGGAGCCACCGCCCCTGCGCGAGATCGGCAATGGCCATCAGGTGGCGTGCTGGCACGCGCCCGTCGAGAGCATCGGGAGTGCGCGGCCATGAGCGACGTGACTACTCCCGTTCTGAAGGTCGAGAACCTCACCAAGCATTTCCCGGTACGCCGTGGCGTCGTCATCCAGCGCACCATCGGCAAGGTACAGGCGGTCGACGACGTCAGCTTCGAGATCAAGCGCGGTGAGACCCTGGCGCTGGTCGGCGAATCCGGCTGCGGCAAGTCGACGACCGGCCGCGTGATCCTTGGCCTGATGCCGGCGACCGGCGGTTCGGTGCAGTTCAAGGGCGAGGAGATGGCCGGCCTCAGCCAGGGCGCGCTGCGCCGCATGCGCCGGCATATCCAGATCATCTTCCAGGACCCCTACGCCTCGCTCAACCCGCGCATGACGGTGGCGCAGATCCTGGCCGAGCCGCTTTCGGTGCACGGCATCGCCGAGGGCAGCGCCGCTGATGCGCGCGTGCGCGAGCTGTTGCAAGTCGTCGGCCTGTTGCCCGAGCATGCCAGGCGCTATCCGCACCAGTTCTCGGGCGGTCAGCGCCAGCGCATCGGCATCGCCCGCGCGCTGGCGGTGAACCCCGACCTCATCGTCTGCGACGAGCCCGTCTCCGCGCTCGACGTGTCGATACAGGCGCAGGTGGTGAACCTGCTGCAGAACCTGCAGCGCCAGTTCGGCCTCAGCTATCTGTTCATCGCCCACGACCTCGCCGTGGTGAAGCACATCAGCGACCGTGTCGCGGTGATGTATCTCGGCAAGCTGGTGGAGATCGCCGACAAGCGCACGCTCTACGCCATGCCGCGCCACCCCTACACCCAGGCGCTGCTGTCGGCGATTCCCACGCCGGATCCGACCAGCGCGACGCAACGCATCATCCTCGAAGGCGACGTGCCCAGCCCGCTCAACCCGCCCAAGGGCTGCCGCTTCCACACGCGCTGCCGCTACGCCCAGCCGCGCTGCTCGGCCGAGGAGCCCCTGCTGCGCGATGCCGGCGGCGGCCAGCGCGTCGCCTGCCACTTCTTCGAGACCATTCCTACCGCGGTCAGCATCAAGCCGGCCGACACTGCCGGCAGCAAGTTCGACCTGCGGCTGGCGGCGTTCGAGGCGGCTAAGAAGCGCGGCGCGACCGTGGACGCCTGACAAGCTCGCTGTCAGGCTGCGGCCATGCCGCGCATCATCGAGCGCATCCCGCTGCCCTCGCCGTCACCGGGCACCGATCGTCACCTCATCGTCCATCGCTTCGGCCGCCAGGGCGCGCGTCCGCGCGTCTGGTTGCAGGCGGCGCTGCACGCCGACGAGCTGCCCGGCCCGCTGGTGCTGCACCACCTGATGCCGATGCTCGCCGCGGCCGATCGCGACGGCTGGATTCCCGGCGAGATCATGGTCGCGCCCGTGGCCAACCCGGTGGGCCTGAGCCAGGTCGTCGGCAGCGTGCTGCAGGGCCGCTACGCGCTGGACGGCTCGGGAAACTTCAACCGTGGCTTCGTCGACCTGCGCGAGCCGCTTGAAGAGACGATGGCGGGAAAGCTTAGCGTCGACGCGGCCACCAACGTCGCGGCGATCCGTGACGCGATCGAAAGGCTGCTGACCGAGCAACGCGCCGACGATGAAAGCGCGGTCCTCAAGCTCACCCTGCACCGCCTCGCGGCCACCGCGGACATCGCGCTCGACCTGCATTGCGACGACCAGGCCACGCTGCACATCTATTGCGGTCCGCGTCAGGTCGACGCCTTCGCTGGCCTCGCCGCGCGGCTCGGCGCGGCGGCCCTGTTGACGGCCGAGGATTCCGGCGACACGCCGTTCGACGAGGCGCTGACGCGGCCGTGGTGGCGGCTGATCGAGCGCAACCCCGACACGCCGATCCCCGTCGAGGCGATGCTCTCCTGCACCGTGGAGCTACGGGGCCGCGCCGATATCGACGACGCGATGGCCCGGCGCGACGCCCAAGCCATCTTCGACTGGCTCCAGGCGCAGGGCGCGATCGGCGGCAAGGCGCCGCCAGCGCCAGCGCCCACCTGCCAGGCGACACCGCTCGATGGCGTCGGCCCGGTGCGCACGCCGCATGCCGGGCTGTGGGTACCCAGCGTCGAACCGGGCACGGCGGTCACTGCCGGCCAGATCGTCGGCCATCTGATCGATCCGATGCTGCCCGCCGATTCGGGCCGGCTGGCGCTGAAGGCTGCGGTGGCCGGCATGCTGTTCGCACGCATGCGGCCCGACCTCGCCAAGCCGGGCGACCGCGTCGCCAAGATCGCCAGCCCCACCTCGATCCCCGAGCGCCGCGGCAAGCTGCTGGGCGATCGCTGATCGCTGTCTGCGGGCGCGGCGGCGACGATCGGCGCAGGCTCAGTAGATCGCGAAGGGTACGTACTTGTCGGCGAGGCGCTTGAGCGTGCCGTCGGCCACGGCCTCGGCCAACGCCCGATTGAAGGCGTCGCGCAGCTTGGCGTCGTCCTTGCGCAAGCCGATGCCGACACCGTCGCCCAGGGTGCGCGTGTCCTTGACGTCCTGGCCGAAGAAGTCGCAGCAGGCGCCGTCGGCCGACTTCAACCAACTCCACAGCGCCACCTTGTCGCCCAGCACGGCGTCGAGCTTGCCGGCGGCCAGCTCCTTGCGCGCATCCTCGAGGGTCGCAAACGCCTTGACGCGCACGGTCTTGCGGAAGGTACGATCGAGATAATCCGAGTAGACCGTGCCGCGCTGCACGCCCACCGTCTTGCCGCGCAGCAGCACCGGCGCGCCATCGGGCGTCGCCGTGCTCTTGGGCGCCACGAAGGCACCCGGCACCAGCATGTAGCGCTTGCTGAAACCGACCTGGCGCCGGCGTTCCTGCGTCATGTCCATGGACGCCATGATCGCGTCGTAACGCTTGTCGAGCAGACCCGGAAGTATGTCGTCCCACGGGGCGGTGACGATGCGACATTCGATCTTGGCGCGCTTGCACAGCTCGTTGGCGAGATCGACCTCGAAGCCCGCCGGCCGGCCCTGGGCGTCGAGCATGTTGAAGGGCGGGAACTTGCCCTCGGTCACGACCGTCGCTTTCAGCGCCGGCGCCGGCGGTGGTTTCTGCCCCGGCTTGGTCTTCTGCGGCGGCGTGGCCGGCTTGGGCCGCGGTGGCGGCGCGGGCGGCTGCGCCGTCGATCCCTGCTGCTGGGCCAAGGCGACGGGCGGGCACGGCGTCGCCAGCGCGACGACCAGCGCCGTCACGACAGCGAGAAGCCTCGTCCGCGCCCGGATCCGCATCGTAGCCATTCTACATCAAAGGAAATGGCAGATGTTTGGCGGCCAGTCTCTGGATGGTGCCGTCGTCGCGCAAGCCGGCCATCGCCTTCTCGACCAGCTCCTTGAGCTTGATGTCGGAACGCAGCAGGAAGGCGACGCCCGGACCGGTCGCGTTCACGTCGCGGATATCGGGCTTGGCCAGCTCGCAGCAGGCACCGGCTGGACTTGACAGCCAGGCGGCGACCCGACGCCGATCGAGCAGAGCGCCATCGACCTTGCCCGTCGACAGCGCGGTCCGCACCTCGTCGGGCGTCTCCAGCTCGACGACGGTCGCCGCGCCGGCGTCCTTGAGCCAGCGCGCCCAGCGCGTCGAACGTTGCACGGCGATGCGCTTGTCCTTCAGCCCCGTGGCGCTGACCTCGAGCTTCGTGCCCTTGCGGACCGCGATCGCCAACGGCACGCGGCCGTAAGCGGCGGCGAAGACGCTACGCTCGGATGGCAGCCCGCCGATCTCGATGCCGCCGGCCGCGAGATCGGCCTTGCCGGCGGCGATGTCGGCGCGCAGCTCGTCCCAGTCGATCGCCTCGACGATGCAGTCCGCCCGCAACCGCGCGCACAGCGCCTGCAGCAGGTCGATATCGAAGCCGGCCAAGCGGCCATTCGACGCGCGGGCCGCAAAATATGGTTCAGAGAGATCGACGATCACCCTGAGCTTCATCGACTGCGGCGAAGGCGCCGGCGGTGGCGCCGGGGGCGTCTGCGGCGGCTTGACCTGCTGCGCCAGCGTGGCCGAGGCGAGGAGAACCAGCAGGGTGGCGAGGATGAAGCGCATCGTCAGGGCTCCCGCCGGGCGACGACGTTGACGAACATGGTCGGCAGATAGTCCCGCGACAGCGGGTAACGCTGGCCGGCCTGGTTCGCCAGCATGGCCCGGTTGGCCTCGTGGTCAAGCACGACCTGGAACAATCCCTGCTCGACGGCGCCGATCGCCGGCGAGACCTCCACCGCCTCGCCCCGCGTGACGCGGTAGGCGATGTCGAGGCCGGCGGCGCCGCCGGAATAGAACAGCGACACCGGCCGCAAGCCGTCGAACAGCAGCATCGCGCCGGCGAAGGACATGCGCCAATAGTCGTCCGGCTCGGCATGATGCGCCCGCGCCCAGGCGACACGCAGGAACAGGTGCGCGCCCGGCGCCATCAGCCGCTGGAGCTGGCTGGCGACCCGCCATGGCGCCCTGGTGTGCTCCAGCAAGCGATCGCAGATGACGAGGTCGAACGACGCCGCTTCGAGCGTTCGATCCAGCTCGCCGGGATCGGCGCAGACCACGTCGACATTGGCGCCGGCGCAATTGTCCACGCCGGTGAACCGGGCGCGCTTGCCGAACTTGTCCTGGACCAGGTGGCGCCAATTGTATTCGCCCCGCTCGGCGGGATGGCTGCGGGCGCCGACCTGCAAGACGCGCACCGTCTTCCTGCCGATCGACGACGCGACGGCGTCAAGCATCGCGGCGATCTCGCGCGTAGCGGCGGTGCCGACGATCCGGAGCTGCTCGGACGCGCCCACCGCCTGATGCGCCTCAGTCGCGCACGATCAGGATGTGCATGCGCCGCGGGCCGTGCGCGCCCAGCTCGAGCTGCTGCTCGACATCGGCGGTCCGCGACGGACCGGTGACGGTGTTGACGGCGCGCGGCATCGCGCCCTCGCCATAGCGCGCGCGCAGGCGGGCGAAGACCTCCTCATAAGCGCCCACGACGTCGTCCTCGCGCAGGATCACGACATGGGTCTCGGGCAGCAGATTCAGCGAGGTGGGATGGTCGGGGCCGGAGGTGAAGATCAGGGTTCCGGTCTCGGCGACGCCGGCGAAGGCGCCGGTGATCGCCACGCGGTCGGCGTCGACCGGCAGGCCGCGGCGGATCTCCAGCATCGGCCGCTCCCTCCAGCCGTAGCGATCGAGCGACGGGTCCGGCGCCATGACGGCGGCGGGCGGCAGATTATTGGCGGCGAGATAATCGGAGACCGCGCTGGCGACCTCCGTACTGGCGACGCGCGCGACCGTGGCGTGGACCGCTTTCGCGCCCTCCTCGAAGAGATCGATCTGCCGCGCGCGCGGGATCTGCGAGCGCCGGGGCACGATGTTGACGGGATGCGCGGCCAGGCGCGCCTCGGCGGCGGCGCGCGCCTCGCCCGCGAGCTCGCCACGGCGCAGCCCACGCCGGATCGCCCCCAGCATCCGCTCGCGCGCGCTCATCGCGTCGCCCCGCCGCGCGCCTTCCATTGCGCGTGGAAGGTACCGCCGGTCTGCGGCGCCGGCATGTCGCGATGCTTCGTCCAGCCACCGGCCAGCGGCAGCGCGTCGTAGCGGCCCTCGGCGCGACCGAACAGCGCCATGGCGCGATTGGCGATGCCCGTGGCAGCTCGATACAGCAGCGGCCGCTTCGCCAGGAACGCCCACAGACCGAGCGCCTTGCGCACGGCGGGCGGCGTCAGGTGGCGCTCGAACTCGCGCTCGCGCCAGTGGCGCATCAGCTTCGGCAGCGGGATGCGCACCGGGCAGACGCTCTCGCAGCGGCCGCAGAAGGTCGAGGCGTTGGGCAGGTCGCCCGCCTCCTCCAGCCCCAGCAGCTGCGGGTCGAGCACCGCGCCGATCGGGCCGGGATAGACCCAGCCATAGGCGTGGCCGCCGATCGCGCCATAGACCGGGCAATGGTTCATGCAGGCGCCGCAGCGGATGCAGCGCAGCATGTCCTGCATCTCGGTGCCCAGAACGTTGCTGCGCCCGTTGTCGAGCAGCACCACGTGATAGGACTCCGGCCCGTCGGGATCGCCTTTGCGCTTCGGGCCGGTGTTGAAGGTCGTGTAGCTCGACCACTCCTGCCCGGTGGCCGAACGCGCCAGCACGCGCAGCAGGGCGGCGGCGTCCTCCAAGGTCGGGATCACCTTCTCGATGCTGGCGATGACGATGTGCATCTTGGGCAGCGTGTTCGAGAGATCGGCGTTGCCCTCGTTGGTGACCAGCATGGAGCTGCCGGTCTCGGCGACCAGAAAATTGGCGCCGGTGATGCCGACATCGGCTTCCTGGAACTTGCGGCGCAACACCTCGCGCGCCTCGGCGACGAGGTCGTTGCGCTCGGTCAGGCGGCGCGTGAAGCCCAGCTTGGCGTGATGCTCATGGAAGGTATCGGCGACCTGATCCTTGGTCAGGTGCACCGCCGGCGCGATGATGTGGCTGGGCGGCTCCTGCCGGAGCTGGATGATGTATTCGCCGAGATCGGTCTCGATCGGCGCGATGCCGTGCGCCTCGAGATGCTCGTTGAGCCCGATCTCCTCGGCGATCATCGACTTCGACTTCGCAACCGTGCGGGCATTGGCCTGGCGGCAGAGCTCGAGCACGATGCGCCGCGCATCCTCGGCCGTCGGCGCCCAATGCACGTGGCCACCCAAGGCCAGCACCTTCTGCTCGAAGCGCTCCAAATAGAAATCGAGATGCGCCAGCGCGTGGTTCTTGATGTCGCGAGCGCGGTCGCGCAACGCCTCGAACTCGGGCATGCGCTCGACCGCGCCACGGCGGCGTTCGACGAAGCCCACCTTCATCGTCGACAGTGATTGCTGCAGGTTGGCGTCGCGCAGCGCCTCGCCGACATTCGCCTTGAAGGCGTGCGCCGTCGATCTCATGGCGACGGCTCGCCGATCGCCGGCTCGTCGGCCATGCCGGCGATCACCTCGGCGACATGCCGCACCTTCACCGGCCGGCCCTCGCGCGTGAGCTTGCCGGCCATGTTCAGCAGGCAGCCCATGTCGCCGGCCAGCAGCGTGTCGGCGCCGGTCGCCGCGATGTCGGCGATCTTGTCGTCGAGCATGGCGTTGGAGATGTCGGGATACTTCACGCAGAACGTGCCGCCGAAGCCGCAGCAGATCTCCGCGCCCTTCATCTCGACCAGCTTCAGGCCTTCGATGCCGGCGAGCAATCGGCGTGGCTGCGCCTTGACGCCCAGCTCGCGCAGGCCCGAGCAGGAATCGTGATACGTCACGGTCGCGTCGCAGCGCGTCGCGGCGGGCGCGACGCCCAGCACGTCGACCAGAAAACTGGTGAGCTCGTGCGTGCGCGACGCCAGCGCCTCGGCGCGCGCCTTCATGGCGGGATCGGCGGCGAACAGCGCCGGATAGTGATGCGCGATCATGCCGCCGCAGGAACCCGACGGCGCCACGACGTAGTCGTAGCCCTCGAACGCCTCGATCACACGGCGCGCGATGTCGACGGCGTCGGCGCGATCGCCGGAATTATAGGCGGGCTGACCGCAGCAGGTCTGCGCTTCGGGCACGACGACGCGGCAGCCGGCGTCCTCCAAGAGCTTCGCGGCGGCGAAACCGACCGAGGGGCGGAACATGTCGACGAGGCAGGTGACGAACAGCGCGACATCGAGGCCAGCGCCCGGCCGTTGCGGATGACGCATCTGAAATCAGTTCTTCTTCGGTAGAAGCACGAACATGCGCCCGCCGCTATTGAAGCGGCCAGCGACATCGCTGATGGCGTTGCCCGAGCCGAGATAGATGTCGCCGCGGCCGGGTCCCTTGATGTCGCCGCCGGTATCCTGCGCCACCATCAGGCGGCGATAGGGCGTTCCGGCGCCGCCGGTCGTGCCAGGCCGCGTGGTGTCGACCCAGACCGGGATACCATAGGGCATTACGGCGGCGTCGACCGCCAGGCTGCGGCCCGAGGTCAAGGTCACGCCCTGGGCGCCGACCGGACCGGCCCCTTTGGTGTCCTTGAAGAACACATAACGCTCATTCCGGCGCATGACGTCGCGCGAGCGCTGCGGGTTGGCCTGCAGCCATTTGCGGATGCTCTGCGCGGTGACCTGGTCCCGGGGAATCGCGCCCTCCTCGGCCAGCACCTTGCCGATCGCCGTGTAGGGCCGGTTGTTGGTGCCGTCGAAGCCCAGTCGCAGCGACCCACCCTCCGCCAGCGCGACACGGCCGCTGCCCTGGATGTGCATCTCGAACAGACCGATGGGATCCTCGACCCAGGCGATCTCCAGGCCCTTGCCGCGCAGCGCATCCTTCTCGATCTCGGCGCGGGCCAGGTAAGGCTTGCCGGCCTGCAGGTCGGGGGGTCTCCTGTAAACGGGAATGGTAAACCGGCGCGACGGCGCCTTGCTGCCGCGCAAAACTGGCTCGTAGTAGGCCGTGTACTTGGGCTCGACCCCCTGCCCGCCGACCGCGAAGGCCTGGAAATTCTGCTCGAAGAACGTCCGTGCGCCGCGCGCGTCGCGCGCCTGCTCGGCCCCCTGGCAGACGCGCTTCCAGTCTTCGGCGGTGTTGCGCCGTTCGCCGTTGTCGGCGGCGATGCGGGTGTCGCCGCCCGCGGTCAGTCGCGGGCAGGAGCGGCGGAAAGCGGAGACGGCCTCGGCGAGATTGTCCTCGCGCCAGCCCGGCAGCTCGGTAAAGGCGACCGGCGCCAGGCTTGGCCGAGTCGTGCGCTCACCGCCGGCACCTTCCATGGCGGTGCAACCCGCCAACGCGACCAGACCAAGGGCGCCGAACACCCAACGTGGAGCTGCGATTGCCAAATACTGCCTCCCGGACAGGGGCATCCCGGTTCGGACAATCACGGGATCACCGACGATTCCACGTCGCGGGGCCGGATGGAACCCCGATTTCAGCCCTCGGTGTCGGTGCCGACCAGTAGCCAGTTCGGATTGTCGGAGCGGGTATCGCGCGCGAAGGTCCACAAATCGGTCACACGCTCGACGGCGTTGGGATTGCCGTCGACCACCAGACCGTCGGCGCCGCGGGTAACGTTGATCTGCTCGGTGACGAACCGCATGGTCACATGCGCCACGCTGCCGCGCAGCTCGGCGCGCACCAGCTCGGTCGAATCGAAGCCGATCAGGCTGGTTTCCAGCACCCGACCCTGCGCCTGGCGATCTTTCACGGCGGTCTCGAAGCTGGCGTAGGTGGCGTCGTCAAGTAGCGGCCGCAGGCTCACAAGGTCGCCCTTGGCGAAGGCGCCGACGATCATCTCGAAGGCCGCGCGCGCGCCGCCGGCGAAGCCCTGGGGATCGAAACTCCGATCAGCCTTGCGGATCGCCTCGATGCCAGCGGTGGCGGCCGGGGCGACACGCCCCTGGCCGGCGGACCGCGGCGGCGACGGCGGCTCGCCGTTGGGCCGCGGGAGCTGCACGACATTGCCATTGTCGCGCCGCGCTTCCGGCGTCGGGGCCGGCGGCGTGAATGGATCTTGCGCCGGCGGTCGCTCATTCCCCGTGCGGCGCCCCAGGACGGAACGCAAGCGCAACACCAGGAAGATCGCGACCAAGGCGATCAGGATGATTTCAATGTGGCTGCCCATGGGAGACCTCGCCGGCCGTGACGCCTCGTGCTCGCCTTGGCCCCGACCTACATAAGCGGAGGCCCGCCAAAGGGCAAGACAAGCGGCGACCGGTCACGACCGGGATCTGGCGCTCGAAAAAGGGCGATCACGCGGCAAGAATCACCAGGTCGAGGGGCGCCGCCACCCCGCCCACCACACGATTCGCCCGCCATTCGCCCGGCGCGGGCGGAACGTAGCCCTGCGCCAGGGCGAGGTCGTAGGTGGCGCGGTCGGTGAGCGCCGGCACCGCCTCCTCCTTGGTGTGCTTCTCCAGCTTGGCGGCGAGGTTCACCGCGTCGCCGATCACCGTGTATTCCAGCCGATCGCCATCGCCCACGGCGCCGAAAATGACGCGGCCCGAGGCGATGGCGAGCCCCACGCGGATCGCCGGCAAGCCCGCGGCCTCGCGCTCGACGTTCCACGCCGCGACGGACGCCAGCACCGCATCGGCGGCCCTGAGCGCATCAGCGGCATAGGTCGGGCCCGGCCGCGCCGCGCCGAAGGACGACAGGATTCCGTCGCCCAGAAACTTGTCGATGCTGCCGCCGGCGGCGAGAATCGCCGGGCAGACGCGGCTCTGATACTCCTGCAGCAAACGCATCACCGCGTCGGGCTCCATGGCCATCGACAGCCGGGTGAAGCCGCGCAAATCGGTGGTGAGGATGGCGGCGTCGCGTAGCTCGCCTTCGCCCGGCGCGATCACCATCTCGCTGCGGCGGATGCGCTCGGCCACCTCGGGCGCCAGGAAGCGCGACAGGTCGTGCGCGGCGACCTGTTCGGTCGCGGCACGAATCAGCAGGCGCCGGGCGCGCGCGATCGCCAACGCCAGCGCCAGGGTCACGACCGCGATCGTCACCAGGCGGTCGACCTCGGCGCCGTAGAGGATGAAGTCGGTACGGACGTACTCGACATAGTCGCTGGTGCGGCAGGGATGCGCGGCACAGCCCGGCGGGCGGCCGACGCCATAGCCCCACATCTCCGTCGCGCCGGCCGCGAAGGCTACCAGGATCAGCCAGCCCAGCGCCGCCATGGCGCCCGCGAAGAGCACGAAGCGCGCTTCGAATCGCAGCGCGCGCAGGGCGATGAAGATGAAGACATAGGCGAAGGTCGGCGCCTTGAGATAGAAGCCCGGCGGCTGCCCGTACTTGAGGTGGAAGCTCCAGATCACCGCCATCAGCAGCGCTATGTCGAGCACGACCGAGGCGTACAGCATCCACGGCCGCAGCAAATGGCCCAGCGCGAGGCCCAGCCGGATCAGGGTGAGCATCGCGTAGATCGCCAGGATGCCATCGATCAGATCGACGCCCCTGATGATGTCGACATCCTGCAAGCTGCCTTGCGCCATGGGCGCGGCGTGGTAAAGCACGGCGAAGAACAACGCCGCGAGCAGCTGCGCGACGCTGACCAGGATCTCACTGCGTTCCTGCTGCGCCTGGATGCGCGCGAGCACACGCGCCGGCGGCGCGCGATCGCCGCCACCGTCGAACAGCCAGTTCAGCACCGCCCTCATCATCCCATTCTACGCCCATCGGCCCGCGCGCGGAGTCGCTTCGTCGATAGCCGCGCGCTATGACAGCTTGCGCAGCCACAGGCTGGTCGACCAGCCCAGCGGATGGCGCGGCAAGCGCGCCGCCACGCTTCGCCCGACACGATCGGCGAGGCGCGTCGCGGCGTAGGGCGACGAGAACAGTGCCTCCCAGGCGCCCGACAGCAGCAGCGGGATCACGCCCTGCTGCTCGTTGTAGTTCCGCCACGCCCAGGCGGGTGGGTAGTCATCCGGCAGGGCGATGTCATGGATGTGTACCAGCACACCCGGCGGCAGCATCGGCAGGACGCGGCCGAACAGCAGGTCGACGTCGCTGCCCGGCATCAGGATATGGCTCGAATCGATGAACAGCAGATCGCCGGCGCGCAGCGCGGCGAACACCTGGGGATCGGCGTCGTGAACCGTGCGCGGCACGATGGTGACACGCGGCAGGCGGGCGATGTCGGCGCGCGGCGCCGGGTCGATCGCCGTGATCGCGCCGTCGGCGAGCGCCGCCGCGAGAAAGCGCGTCGAATGGCCGGAGCCGACCTCGACGATGCGCGCAGGCTTGTGCTGGCGCAGCAGCGCGACGGCGGCGCAGGCGTCGAGCGTCGGGAACCAGGCCTGATCGAAGCGCGGCGCAGGCCCCGACCAATCGGCCGGCATGTCCTTGCGCGCGATCGCCTCGAGCACCGGGCCGGCGTCGTCAATCAGGTCGAGCACCGCCTCGAACGGCGCGCGGCGGGCGGCGAACAATGTCTCGATCGCCGCGTAGGGCGGCGATGCGCCGGTGGCTGGCAGAGTCGCCGCGTATCGATAGGGGATGAACCAGCCGCGCCGCTGAAGGCCGAGGAGAGTCGGCAGTCCAAGTCGCAGGCGGCGCCAGAACATCAGGGCGCCAGGGTCATGCCTTCGCGCGCCGCCAGGATGCGCGGCAGGCCGGCCGGAGTCGTACCCGGCCGCGCCGCCGTCGCCTCGGCCACGATACGGTCCATGGCATCGTCATCATGCGAAGGATCGTGGTGAAAAATCACCAGCGTGCCGATATCGGCGGCATCGGCGATGCGCATGCCTTCCTGCCAGGTCGAGTGACCCCAACCCCTGTAGCGCGAATACTCCTCGTCGGTATAGCTGCTGTCGTAGATCATGATGTCGGCGCCGCGGCAGAGCTCGACGATGTTGGCGTCGCGCTCGCCCGGCCGATGCTCGGTGTCGGTGATGTAGCAGATCGACTTGCCGGCGTGCTCGACGCGATAGCCGACGGCGCCGTTGGGATGGTTGAGCGACGTGGTCCGCAGCGTGACGCCGGGCGCCGGACGCATCGTGTCGCCGCAGACGAAGTCGCGGAACTCGATCTTGGCGGCGAAGATATCCATGGTGACGGGGTAAAGCGGCGCGGCCATGGCGTGGCGCACCACCTGCTCCAACGTCAGGTCGGGCGCGAGGTGGCCCGCCGACAAGCGCACCCTGTGGTTCTTGCGCGCCAGCGGCGCGAAGAAGGTCAGTCCCACGATGTGGTCGAGATGCGTGTGGCTGAAGAAGATCTCGCTCTCGGTCGTGTCGCCCGCCTCGCAGATGCGGTTGCCCAGCTTGCGGATACCGGTGCCGGCGTCGAAGATCAGGCGACGGCCGCCGGCCATGACTTCCAGGCACGACGTGTTGCCGCCGTAGCGCATGTATTCGGGGCCGGCGCAGGCGATCGAGCCGCGTACGCCCCAGAATGTCACCGACAGATCCGCCAAGCCGTGTCTCCTCGAGACCTCGGCGGGACAGCACCACCGGTCTCCCCGATCGTCAATTCACTTCGATCAGGAGCTTGCCGGTATTCTCGCCGCGATAGAGCATGGCGATGGCGTCGGGCGCCGCCTCGAAGCCACGCAGGATGTGCTCGCGATAGCGCAGCCGGCCGTCGCGTACCCAGCCCGCGAGGTCGCGTACCGCCTCTTCATAGCGGTCCATCCAGTCGAACAGCAGGAAGCCTTCCATCCGCGCCCGCTTGACCAGAAGGTGGCGCTCGACGCGCGGCCCTGACGGCCAGGGGTCCCAGTTGACGATCGAGGCGGTGCCGCAGATCACCACGCGCGCGCGCAGCGCCAGGCGCGGCCAGACCGCCTCGGAAATGCGGCCGCTGGTGTTGTCGAAATAGACGTCGATGCCGCCGGGGCAGGCCGCGTCCAGCGCCGCCGCCAGGTCGCCCCCGCGATAGTCGATCGCCGCGTCGTAGCCGAATTCCTCCAGGCACTGGCGAACCTTCTCGGCGCCGCCGGCGATGCCGACGGTGCGGCAGCCCTTCAGCTTGGCGATCTGGCCCGCCGCCGAGCCGACCGAACCGGCGGCGGTCGAGACCACGACGGTGTCGCCCGCCTTGGGCAGGCCGACACCGAGCAGGCCCCAATAGGCGGTGACACCGTTGGTGCCCAACACGCCCAGCGCCGTCGATTCGGGCAGGTCGCGATCGACGACTCGGCGCGCCACGCCGGCGTCGACCACGGCGTAGCGCTGCCAGCCGAACAGACCGGCGACCCGGTCGCCCACCGCGAAGCCGGCGGCGCGCGAGGCCACGATCTCGCCCACGCCGAAACCGCGCATCACGTCGCCCACCGGCACCGGCGGCGAATAGTTCGGCGCCGCGTTGACCCAGCCCCGCATCGCCGGTTCGACGGCCACGAAACGGTTGGCCACCAAAATCTGACCGGGCGCCAGCTCCGGGACGGGCGCCGATCTGATCGCGAAATGTTCCGCCTGCGGCACGCCGACCGGCCGGGAGGCCAGGACAACCAGGCGGTTCTCGAGATTGCGCATCCTCTTTCTCCGCTCGGAACCGCCCGTTCAGCCGCGTTGCGGCGTCGGCCAACGGGGCGCATTATCTCCCCAGGGGTGGACGACTGTCCGCCACATCGGCCGCCGCCATGCGGCCGCAATCGGGCGGCAGTCTAGGGGGCAAGATGCAACGGATCGCGACAGTACAGGGCCAGCCCCCCGAGGGAATGATGAAGACCGCGAAGTTCGGCATCGGACACGTGGTCAAGCATCGCGTCTATCCGTTCCGCGGCGTGATCTTCGACGTCGATCCCGTGTTCGCCAATACCGAGGAATGGCTGATGTCGATCCCGGAGGAAGTGCGTCCCCGGCGCGACCAGCCCTTCTATCACCTGCTGGCCGAGAACGCGAAAACCACCTACGTCGCCTATGTCTCGGAGCAGAACCTGCTGCCCGACGAGACCGGCAAGCCGGTGGGTCACCCGCAGATCGCCGAGCTGTTCGCCGGCTTCCACGGCTCGTTCTACGAACCGCGCCATATCAAGGCGCACTGACGCCGCCTTCGGGCCTCAAGCCGATGTGACTCGGTGACCGGCCGACGCCGGTCCATCCTCCGTGTTTCGGAGGGAATTCAGTCATGCCGTCATCCTTGCCGCGTCGCCTGACGCTCGCGCTCGCCCTGTGGCTCGCCGGCCTGGCCGGTGTGGCGGCACAGGAGCACCCGGTGTTCAACACCAAGGTCGAGCCGCCCCAGGCCCCAGTCCTGCGCGACATGCTGCAGAAGGGCGGCCTGGTGATCTTCATCCGCCACGCCGCGACGCCGGACTACCAGGAGCCCAGCCCGATCGATTTCAGCTCCTGCGAGCGACAGCGCAACCTCAACGGGCCGGGCCGCGCCCAGGCGGTGATGATCGGCGAGGCGTTCCGCGAGCTGGAGATCGCCGTCGCCGAGGTGCTGGCGAGCCCGTTCTGCCGCTGCATGGACACCGCGCGCCTGGCCTTCGGCCGCGTCGCCCCCGACGAGGCGGTGCGCGGCGACAAGGACAAGCTGCCGGCGCTGCAGCGTCTGCTGTCGAGCCCGCCGGCGCCGGGCACCAACCGCGTGCTGGTCGGCCATGGCGGCGCCGCTGGCCTGCTGGGCGATGAGTTCCTGCGCGAGGGCGAGGCGATGGTCGTGCGCCCCGATGGCGACGACAAGTTCACCATGATCGCGCGCGTGCGCGCCGAGAGCTGGGCGCAGTTCCTCGAGCGCCATCGCCAGCCGCCGCCCGGCACGCCGCGCGCCGGCCAGTAGCCCGCGCCCCGCTGGACAAGTCCGCGACCGCTCCGCATCTTGCCGGCCGGTGTACGACGGAGCGGGATCAATGTTGGGGATACGGGCGGCGATTATCGCGGCCGCGATCATGGCTTGCGGCGCGGGCACCGCGCAGGCGCAGATGCCGCCGGAATGGCCCAGGTCGGCCGGCGCCGTGCTCGACGCCATCGAGAAGGGCACGCCGCTCGAGGGCCGGCAGCGCGCCGGCAACCTCTACTGGCGCGGCTGGGACACGGCGCGCAAATGGCGCCTGGCGAACAACAACAACACCGAGATCATCTTCGCCGAGTATCTGTCATGGGTACAGATCTGCCGCACCATGGGCTGCGAGGGCGACACGGTGGGCGGCAAGCCCTATCGCAACGCGGCGGGCGAGGTGCGGGCCGAGAAGGCGCGCAACGGCGGGCAGGACGCCACTGTCGAAGCCGCCTATCGCTGGACCGAAAGCTTCGGCGCCCAGGCGACCGGCGCTTCGGCCAAGGCGGCGAAAGCCAACGCCCAGCTTTGGGGCAAGAACCGCGACGAGGTCGCGGGCGATTTCGCGACAACCAACATTTTCGTCCTGGGTTGGCTCGTGGCCCAGCAGCAGCCGTCGATCGAGGGCAAGGTCGATACGATGGCGCGCTTCGGCCTGTTCGCGCATGGCCTGGGCTGGATCGGCGACCGCTGCCTCGATATCCGCCGCGTCGCCGCCGTGCTCGACGGCGAGCCCAAGATCGAGACCTGCAAATAGCCAAGACTAAAGGGCGGCGGGATCGCTCCCGCCGCCCTTGTCGTGTCCGCGGTGGGCGACTACTGCGCCGCGATCTGCTCGGCGACGAAGCGCTTCTTGTCGAAATCGTCGGCGACCTTGAGGTCGTTGGCGAGGATCGCCGTGGCGTCGACCTTGGCGTACTCCATGACGTTCATGTCGTTGAGCGCCTTCTGCACCTTCTCGCCCCACAGGCCGATATCCTTGAGGATCGGCACGACGCGGGTGAACAGGCGGGTGCGGAAGGCCTGCATGACGCCGGAGTTGTAGGCGTATTCCATCAGCTTATCGACCGGCAGGCCCGAACGCATCCAGACCTCGGCCTGGTTGAAGCGGTCGCGCATGAAGTACAGCGCCTCGACGCAGAACTCCTCGCGCTCGGCGCGCTCGGCGTCGGTCAGGTTCGGATAGAACTCGCGCAGCGCCAAGCGGCCGAAGGTGACGTGGCGCGCCTCGTCCTGCATGACGTAGGCGTTGACCGAGCTGGCGAGGTTGTTCTTCGCGGTGTCGCGGATGCGCTGGAAGGCGGCCAGCGCCAGGCCCTCGATCAGCACCTGCATGCCGAGATAGGTGAAGTCCCAGCGCTTGTCGGTCAGCGTCTGCTCGAGCAGGCTCTTCAGCGACGGCGTGATCGGATACGCCATCTTGAACTTCTCGTGGATCAGCCGCTTGTAGCTCTCGACGTGGCGCGCCTCGTCCATCACCTGCGTCGCGGCGTAGAACTTGGCGTTCATGTCGGGGACGGTGTTGACGATCTTGGCGGTGGCGATCAGCGCGCCCTGCTCGCCGTGCATGAACTGGCAGATCGAGTGCGACTGCAGGTTCCAGCGCAGGTCGATCTTCTCCTTCTCGGTCATCTTGTCCCAGAAGGGCGAGCCGTAGATCGGGATGGTCTCGTCGGCCATACCCATCGGGTTGTCCTCGAACAGCTCCTGCGACCAGTCGAGACGGGTCGAGGCGTCCCACTGCTGCTGCTTGCCCTTCTCGTAGAGGTTCAACAGCTCCGCGCTGCCATCCTCGTACTCCCAGGTGAAATTCATCTCGGTCTTGCCGTCGAACTTCCACTCGGTGATGTCGACGGGCAGCTGATAAAGTCGGGTGCTCGACATGTCCTGCTCCAGGTTCGTCAGGGCGCGAAAGATGACGCGATGTTCATTTTTCTGGCGCGACCCTACCACACCGCGCTAGACGAGTCAGGGAAAATTCCGCAGGACAGCGTCCATGCCCTACTACCCACTCAAGATCGTCCAGATCATTCAGGAAACGCCCGACGCGCGCTCCTTCGTGTTCGAGGTCCCGCCCGACCTGGCCGAGCGCTTCCGCTACAAGGCCGGCCAGTTCCTGACCTTCCGGGTGGCCCATCCCGAGGGCGAGGTCGCCCGCTGCTATTCGTTCAGCAGCGCGCCGCAGACCGACGCGCGGCCCAGGGTCACGGTCAAGCGGGTGGCCGGCGGTCGCGGCTCGAACTGGTTCAACGACACGCTGACAGAAGGCGCCACGATCGACGTGATGCCGCCGGCCGGCCGCTTCCTGCTGGTCGACGGCGGCGCGCCGATCCTGCTGTTCGCCGGCGGCAGCGGCATCACCCCGGTGCTGTCGCTGATCAAGAGCGCGCTCGCGACGACTGAGCGCCGCATTCGGCTGTTCTACGCCAACCGCGACCAGCCCTCGATCATCTTCCGCGCCGAGCTCGCGGCGCTCGGCGCCGCCCATCCTGGCCGGCTCGAGGTGATCCATCATCTCGACGCCGAGCACGGGCTGACCAGTGCCACGAAGATCGAAGCGGCGATGGCGGACGGCTTCGACGCCGGCGCCGCCTATCTCTGCGGCCCCGGCCCGTTCATGACCCTGGTCGAGGACACGCTGCTGAAGCGCGGCATGCCGCGCGAGCGGGTGATCATCGAGCGCTTCGAGGCCTCGGCCAACGCCGCGGTGCCGATCCCCGACAGCGACGACAAGCCCGTACCGGAGAGCATCACCATCCGTCTCGAGGGCAAGACGCATACGGTGCCGTACCAGAAGGGCCAGACCATCCTGCAGGCGGCGCGCGCCGCCGGCTTGTCGCCCAACTCGGCCTGCGAGGAAGGCTTCTGCGCCTCGTGCGCGGCCAAGAAGATCAAGGGCGAGATCGTGCTGAAGGCCAACGACATCTACACCCAGGAAGACCTCGACAACGGCTGGGTGCTGACCTGCCAGGGCCTCGCCTTCGGCCGCGAGGTCGAGATCAACTACGACGTGGTCTAACGCGGCAGGGCGCAAGGTCAGGAGCATGGTGGCGCTATCGCCGCCTGCTATGGTTTTCCATGGGGCGGAGCGCTCCGGCGGGACCGGGTGGATCGCCCGGACGCCGTTTCTATTGGTTTCTATGGTCGAGCGCATGGTCTCAGGCCGCGCGGCGCTCATCGGATCGCTTGCGCTGCCCAGCCGAGAGACCCGGTCGCGGCCGAGCAGGCCTCGGCGTCACCCGTTGCTCTGGTTTTCTATGGGTGCGGACGTTCGGCTCGATGATCCCGGCCCAGGCATAGGCCTGGGTGGCGTTGCCATCCCTCAGGTGCTCCTGGACGAAACAATGGTGACGAAGCGTGAGCGGGACGTTGGACATGGTCGGTCTCCGGATGCCGGTTGGACCGATTTTACACGCGAGCCGTAACGGCTCCCATTTCCGCGGCTACGAGCGACGAATACTCCCGATTCGCCCAACAAAATCGGGCTTTGGGCAACCGGGGGAGAGCGCCCAGCGCGCACGCCACAAACCACCGGCGCGCCCACTCTTGGTCCGCCGCCTTCTCCCGCGCGACGATCAGGCCGCCTTGCTGATCAGCACCTGGTCGATACGGCGGTTGTCCATGTCGACGACCTCGATCCGCCAGCCATCGACCACCACGACGTCGGCGACAGCGGGCACCCGGCGCAGCTCGTGCAGCACCAGGCCGGCGACGGTGTGATAGGGCCGTTCGGTCGGCAGTCGCAGGCCCATGGTGTCGCGCAGCGTGTCGACCGGTAGCGCGCCGGCGACGAGGAACGAGCCGTCCTCGCGGCGCACCACCATGGGATCGTCCTCGGCCTCGCCCACGGCGTGCTCGCCGCGGATCGCCTTGAGCGCGTCGGCGCGCGTGACGATGCCCTCGCAGTGGCCGTACTCGTCGAGCACCAGGCCGAAGCCGTTGCCGGATTCGTAGAGGCGGTCCAGGGCCTGCAGGGCGTTGAGCGTGTCGGGCAGCACCACGGGGTGCTTCAGCAGATCGCGGATCGGTGTGTGACGGCCGTCGAGGCGATCCTGCAGCAAGTGGCGTGCGCGCAAGACACCGACGACATGGTCGGGATTGTCCTCGCAGGCCAGCAGCCAGGTGCGGTCGGAGGCGCGGATCTTGGCGATGATCTCCTCGTCGGCCGCGCTGATATCGATCCACTCGATGTCGGGCCGGGGCGTCATGATGGCGCGCACGCCGCGATCGGCCAGACGCATCACGCCGGAGATCATGCGTCGCTCACCCGGCTTGACGATGCCGGCCGTCTCCGCCTCCGCGACCATGGCGCGGATCTCGTCCTCGGTGACGTGCTTCTCGTCGTCGCGTCCCGGGCCGAAGGCGCGCAGCAGCAATCGCGAGGAGACGTTGAGCAGGACGACGACCGGCGTGGCGATGCGCGAAAGAACCGACATCGGCCGGGCGACGACGACGGCGATGCGCTCGGGCGAGCGCAGCGCCAGCTGCTTGGGCACCAGCTCGCCGACCACGACGGAGAGGTAGGTGACGAAGGCGACGACGACGCCGAAGCCGATCGGCTCCGCCCAGGCGGGTGGCACGCCGCGCGCCACCAGCGCTTCGCCGAGCGCGCCGCCCAAGGTCGCGCCGGAGAAGGCGCCGGCCAGAATGCCGACTAGGGTGATGCCGATCTGCACCGTCGAGAGGAAGCGGCCGGGATCGTCGGCCAGCGCGAGCGCGGTGCGCGCCCCGCGGCTGCCGGCGTCGGCCAGCGCCTGCAGCCGGCCGCGCCGCGAGGAGATCACCGCCAGCTCCGAAAGCGAAAACACCCCGTTGAGCGCGATCAACGCCACGGTGATGAGAAGATCGACCATGTCAGGCCCGACTCACGCACGCGCCGGGGTCGGGATCAAGCCCCGCCTACTGGTACGGATCCGCCGCGTCGCGCAGCCCGTCACCGAAGAACTGGAAAGCCAGAATCACCAGGATCACCGGCACCACCGGCAGCATCAGCCACCAGTTCACCGCCACCACGTTGATGTCGGTCGCGTCGTTGAGCAGCACGCCCCACGACACCAGCGGCGGCCGCAGGCCCAGGCCGAGGAAGGACAGCGCCGTCTCGGCCAGGATCATCGAGGGGATGCTGAGCGTCGCCGAGGCGATCAGGTGGCTCATGAAGCTGGGCAGCAGGTGCCGGCCAATGATGCGCTTGGGGCTGGCGCCCATCAGCATCGCCGCGGTGGCGAAATCCTCCTCGCGCAGGCTGAGCAGCTTCGAGCGCACGGCGCGCGCTAGGCCGGGCCAGTCGAGCAGCGCGAGGATGATGGTGATGCCGAAATAGACGAGCAGCGGCGACCAGGCCACGGGCAGCGCGGCGCTGAGCGCCAGCCACAAGGGCAGATGCGGGAAGCTCTTGATGATCTCGATGACGCGCTGGACGACGTTGTCGATCCAGCCGCCGTAATAGCCGGCGATGCCGCCGATCACGAGCCCGAGGATGAAGCTGAGCGTCACGCCGAACAGGCCGACGGTGAGCGAGATGCGCGCCGAGTAGACGATGCGGCTGAACATGTCGCGGCCCAACCGGTCGGTGCCGAGCAGGAAGAACGTGCCGCCTTCGGCCGGACAGACGAAATGGAAGCGGCCGGGAATGAAGCCCCAGAACTCGTACTCCTCGCCGAGACAAAAGAAGCGCAGCTTCTCGACCTTGCTGGTGTCCTCGGTGTAGACGCGCCGCAAGGTGTCGGGATCGCGCTCCATCTTGTAGCCGTAGACGAAGGGCCCGACGAACTTGCCGTCGTGGAACAGATGGATGCCCTGGGGCGGCGCGAAAATGCTCTTGGTGTGACGCGTCTGCAGGTCGTAGGGCGCGATGAACTCGCTGATCAGCGTCGTGAAGTACATGAACAGCAGGAAGAAGCCGCAGACGACAGCCGGCTTGTGGCGGCGCAGGCGCCACCACATCAGCTGCCACTGGTTGGCCATGTAGAAACGTTCCTGCTCCGCCGTCAGCCGGTCGGCGACATACGGATCCCACGGCTCCTTGGAGACGAAATGTTTGGGCTTGTCGGCCGGCGCGTCGGTCATGGTCGCGCCCCCCCTGTCATCCCGAGCGCAGCGAGGGATCCAGGAATCGTCATGGATTCCTCGCTGCGCTCGGAATGACAGTGTGATGTGAGCGGCATCGCGCAGGACCTACCGTGTCGCACCGCCCTGCAGGCGGATGCGCGGATCGAGCGCGGCCAGCAGGAGGTCGGAGATCAGGGTGCCGATCACGGTGAGCACGGCGACGAACAGGAGGAAGGTCGCGGCCAGGTTCACGTCCTGGCTCTTGAGCGCCTCGAGCAGCATCGGCCCGGTCGTCGGCAGCGATAGCACCACCGAGACGATCACCGAGCCCGAGATGACCTCGGGCAGGATCGTGCCGATATCGGCGATGAACGGGTTGAGCGCGTGGCGCAGCGGATACTTGATCAGGAGCTTCATCGGCGGCAGCCCCTTGGCGCGACCGGTAGTGACATATTGCTTCTGCAGCTCGTCGAGCAGGTTGGCGCGCAGGCGGCGGATCATGCCGGCTGTACCGGCGGTGCCGATGACGATGACGGGAATCACCAGGTGCTCGAGAACCGAGCGGAACTTGGCCCAGCTCCACGGCTGATCGACAAACTGCGGATCCATCAGGCCGCCGACCGAAACGCCGAAATAGACCTTGCCGATGTAGAGCAGCACCAGGGCGAGCAGGAAGTTGGGCGTCGCCAGGCCGATGAAGCCGATGAAGGAGGCGATGTAGTCACCCGCCTGGTACTGATGCGTGGCGGCGTAGACGCCGATGATGAACGACACGATCCAGATGAAGGCGATGGTGGCGCTTTCCATGACGATGGTCAGCGCCATGCGCTCGCCGATCAGCTTCGACACCGGTATCTGGTCCTGACACGACAGGCCGAAATTCCAGGAGAAGATGCCCTTCACCCATTCCAGGTATTGCATCCAGACCGGCTGGTCGAGGCCATAGAGCTTGCGGATCTCCTCAGCCTTGCGCGCCGCGTTGGGATCGCCGCGCGCCATCAGCTCGTCGATGATCGTTGTGGCGCAATCGCCCGGCGGCAGATTGATGATGAAGAACACCAGCGCGCTGATGACAACCAGCGTCGGGATCATGATCAGGAAGCGCTTGACGATGTAGGACAGCATGTCTCAGCGGCCTTCCGACGGGGCCGAGCCGGGCGGCTCGAGCGCGAGCGGGCGCACGACGGGATGCAGCCCGGTGCGCCCCGAGCGCCAGTCGCGCAGCTCCTGCGCCGTCGCCGGCTGGTCGTCCGGCGCGGCGTGCATCCATTCGACGGCGAAGAACGCCAGGCCGACGCAGCCGTACAGCAGCAGCACCGCCATGACGAAGCGGTAATCCCAGTCGCGCGAGTGCCGCCGCCGGTCCTTCTCGAGGCTGCGCATGTCGTGGATGGCGAAACGCGACGGCCTGCTCATCGCGCGCCATCCAGCCAGAACGAGTCGAGCCGGTACATCCCGAAATGCGCGCCGGGAATCCAGTTGTAGACGCCCTTGTCCGGCACATTGCGCAGGCGCGGACTCACCACCACCGGCTGCTGCACGCCCGACACGATGCCGATCGTGAACACGAAGTCGGCATGCAGCTGCAGCAGCTCCTGCCAGATCTTCTCCTGCTCCTTGGGATCGGTGGAGGTCTCCCACTTGCCCGCCAGCTCGTTCATGCGTTGGACGCTTTGCAGGTCGATCGGCTCGCCCGACTTGCCGTAGGTGTCGCGGTACTGGCCCCAGGCCGAGCACCACCGCGTCGGCTGCGTCATGCAGGCGAACTCGGCCGGATTGGAGGTCGCGCTGGCGACGCCATTCTCGAATCCGTTGTCGACCGTCATCTGCGTCTCGCCGCTATAGAGCCGGGCGCGCAGGTCCTGGCGATCGCGCGCGCGCACATGCAGCTTGATGCCGACCCGCTTCCAGGTGTCGGCGACCAACTGCATCACGTCGGCCTCCTCGCTGGTCTGTCCGTCCATCTCCAGCAGGATGTGCAGCGGCCTGCCATCGGGCAGGACGCGAATGCCCTGATCGCCGCGCCTGCGGATATCGCCCGTCTTGCCGTCGGGCAGCTTGAGCTCGATCTTGTCGAGCAGCCGGTTGGCCTCCCTGATGTCGAACTTGGCCCACTTGGTCGCGTATTCCGGCCGATAGAGCGGCGATTGCGGACGCACCGTGTTCTGCGAGGGCTGCGCCAGGCCGATATAGAGCAGCTCGTTGATCTCGTCGCGATCGATCGCCATCGACAGCGCGCGGCGGAAATTGGGCTCGCGGAACAGCGCGCGATACACCGGATCCTTGACCGTAAGGTTGGGGAAGATGGCGATGTTGTTGCCCAACGCCGTGTCCCACAATTTCACCTCGAAGCCGAACTTCTTGGCGCCCTGGCGCAGGAACGTGTAGTCCGCGAACTTGAGGTAGCGCGCCTGCAGGTCGCTTTCGCCAGAGCCGGCCTTGAGCGAAATCAGCTGGCCGCTGGCGATGTTCATCACGATGCGGTCGATATAGGGCAGCTGCGTGCCCTGGCCGTCGACGCGGTGGTAGTACGGGTTGCGCTCGAAGACGAAGCGCTGCGACGGCGGCCGCGTCTTCATCACGAAGGACTCGAGCGTCGGCAGGTCCGGGTTCTCGTTGCGATACATGTCGTCGAGACGATTGTGCAGCGGCGCCCAGCCGCGCGGCCCGGACTCCTTGAGCGTCTTCTCGAGGAACGCCGGATCGGCGTACTTCTTGTGGTACTTCTTGAGGTAGTGCGCCGGCCGGAAGATGAACAACGGCGCGGGCCGGGCGAGCGACTCGAGGAATCCGGGATTGGGCCGATGCCAGGTGTATCGGATTGTCGTGGCGTCGATGATGTCGATCCGCGGCGGCTTGCCGTCGACCATCATCTCGATCGACGGACCGACCGGCGACAGCTCCGGATTGTTGGCGACGTCCTCCCAATAGTAGCGGAAGTCCTCCGTCGTGAACGGGTGACCGTCGGACCATTTGTGGCCCGGCCGCAGCTTCAGGGTGAAGATGCGCCCTTCCTGGACGTCGACGCTCTCGAGGATGTCGGGCTTGAGTTCGAACTTGTGGTTGAAGCCCACCAGCCGGCTGTAGCCGTAGACCACCATCATGCGCACGTCGCGCGGCGTGGCCATCAGCATGGTGATCTCGCCGCCCTGCTTGCCGGGGCCATGCTTGCCGGCGAACTCGGTCACGACCAGCGGCGCCTTGGGCAGGCGCTCCTCAACCGGCGGCATCTGCCCGGCCTTCACCTTGTCGGCGAACAGCGCGGTTTCCTTCAGCGCCGGCTGCGCGGCGGCGGCGATCGACAGCAGGCAGGTGGCGATGGCAGCCCACACCGTCGTCCTCAGCGTAGCGACCCTACCCGGCCGCGACACCGCAAGATTCTTCGCCGCGCTCCGAATGACGGGGTTCGACATCATGCCACCCTCCGCGAAGGATGTCCGAGCAGCGCGGCGCCGGCACGCACGAAGTGGCCGTCGCCGAGGTCGAGCCAATCCGGTGGCGCCGCCTCGTTCTCGGTGAACGGCGCAGGCCACTCCGACGGGATCGAGGCCTTACCCTCCATCAGCGCGCCGAGATCGAGGCGCTTGGACGGATCCGGCTCGGGCACCGCCGCCAGCAGGGCCTTGGTGTAGGGATGCACGGGATTGCGGAACAGCTCGCCGCCCGGCGCGAGCTCGACCAGCCGTCCCGCGCACATCACGGCGATGCGGTCGGCGATGTAGTCGACCACCGCGAGGTTGTGGCTGATGAACATGTAGGTCAGGCCGAGCTTTTCCTGCAGGTCCTTCAGCAGGTTGAGGATCTGCGCCTGGATCGACACATCGAGCGCCGAGACCGGCTCGTCGCAGATCACCATGTCCGGCCTGAGCGCCAGCGAGCGCGCGATGCCGATGCGCTGGCGCTGGCCGCCGGAAAAGGAGTGCGGATAGCGGTTGAGATGGCGGCGATCGAGGCCGACCAGCTCCATCAGCTCGCCGACCATCTCGCGGCGATGCTCGGCGTCGCCGACCTGATGGATCACCAGCGGCTCGCTGATGATGTCGAACACCGTCATGCGTGGATTGAGCGAGCCGAACGGGTCCTGGAAGATGAACTGCAGCTTGCGGCGGAACTTCACCAGCTCCTCGCCGCCCAGCGCCATGACGTCGACCTTGCGGCCGTGGTCGTCGAAGACGATGCCGCCACCCTTGTCGGCCACGACGGGATCGGCGCTGATGGCGCGCATCAGGATCTTGCTGAGCGTGGTCTTGCCGCAGCCGCTTTCGCCCACCAGGCCCAGGCACTCGCCGCGCCGCACGTCGAAGCTCACGTCGTTGACGGCGCGCACGACGCGCGCCGGCCCGCGGCCCAGCACCGAGTCGACGAAGCCCTCCGACTTGCGGATGGTGTAGGTCTTGTGGATGTGGCGCACCGAGAGGATCGGCGCGTTCGGATCGTAGTCCGCCGTCGCCTCGACCGGCGCCTTCTCGGCCAGCAGGTGACCCGTCGTGCTCTGGATCTCGCGGATCGGCACCAGCCGCTCGTCGTCGGCCATGCCGAAGCGTGGTACGGCGTGCAGCAACGCCTTCAAATAGGGATGCTCGGCGTGGCGGAAGATGTCATCGCTGGCGCCGCTTTCGACCACCTTGCCGCGATACATCACCACGACCTCGTCGGCCATGTTGGCGACCACACCGAGATCGTGGGTGATCATCAGCATGGCCATGCCGAGCCGTTCCTGGAGATCCTTCATCAGCTTGAGGATCTGCGCCTGGATGGTGACGTCGAGCGCCGTGGTCGGCTCGTCGGCGATCAGCAGCGCCGGGCGGCAGACCAGGGCCATGGCGATCATGGCGCGCTGGCGCAGGCCGCCCGACAGCTCGAAGGGATAGGTGCGCAGCGCCCGCTTGGGGTCGGGAAAACCGACCAGTTCCAGCATCTCGCGGGTCAGATCGAGCGCCTCCTTGGTGCTCATCCGGTGTCCGGCGCGCGCCTGCACCTTCTCGGCGACCTCGCCGATCTGGTCGCCCAAGGTGTCGAGCTCGGAGAGCTGCCCGCCATGCAGCTTCACCGCCTCGCCGATCTGGTCGCCCACGGTGTGCAGGGCGGAGAGCGAGGTCATCGGCTCCTGGAAGATGATCGAGATGCGCCCGCCGCGGATGGCGCGCATCTCGCCGCCGTTGCGGTCGAGCCGCGCGATGTCGATCGGCTGGGCGTCGAGCACGGCCGGGTCGATGAACTCGATCGAGCCGCCGGCGATGGTCGCTACCTTGGGCAGCAGGCCCATGATCGCCTGCGAGCAGACCGACTTGCCCGAGCCGGACTCACCGACGAGGGCCACGGTCCCGCCCGGCTTGACAGAAAATGACACGCCGTCGACGGCGCGCAGCGTGCCGTCGTGCACGCGGAAATCGATCTTCAGGTCGCGTACCCGCAGGAGGTCGGTCATGTCGCGCGATCCGGGGCGGGGGCGTCGGGCAGGACGATGTCCAGCGCGGCGAAATTCGCCCGGGTGGTGTCGTTCAGCGCGGCACGATTCTCCGTCGCCGCGCGGCCGGCGCGGCGCGCGATATCGTCGAAGCCCTCGAGCGCCGAATCGAGGCGGATGGTGCCGCCCTGGCCGCCGAGCGTCATGTGCATCCAGCCGCCCTGGCGGTCGCGGCGCGTGGCGTAGTAGGAGAGCTTCACCCGCTGTACCGCCTTCCAGTCGATGCGTCGCGACAGGGGGCCCATCGCGGCGATGCCCTGCTCGTCGACGACGATCTCCGTCGCCTGACGCAGCGCCGTGCGCAGGCCGAAGGCGACGAACAGCAGGCCGACCGCCGCCAGCCCCAGAGTCACGCCGTTGCCGCCGACGAACACCACCGGCGCCAGACAGATCAACGCGCCCGCGGCCGCCCGCGCGTAGTCGCCGAACAGGTCCTTCGTCCTATAGCGATAGCGCCCTGTCATGACAGCCCAAAGACCTCTCGCGGCGTGAGTATGCGGACCCCGGAGTGAGCGCGCAATCGAGCAAACAGCCGGTCGATGAACGCCCAGACCACCTCATCCTGCACGAGATGATGCGTCAGCAAACCCGTTGGCTCCCCGCCGATAACCGACTCAAGCCCGGACTGCCGACGGATGGCAAGCGATCGAGTGAGGCCCTCCAGCGCCGCCGCCTCGCCGACAAAGCCGCGGCCGCCACGCCAGTCGACCGGATCGAGGTGGGTGTTGACCTGACGCAGGCCAGGCACCGGCTCGACGCGCTTGCGGGGGCCATGGGTCGACAGGCCGCGCAGGCCGATCTCCGGCAAGGTCGGCACCAGAGCCGGCGCGATGCGATTCCACGGCGGCACCATCACCGGCAGCGCGCGCCCACTGAACAGCCGCTCGAGCGCCATCCAGCCCGTGCCCAGCTCACCCAGCACGAGCATCGCCGGCCGGTGTGGGCCCAGCTCCATCTTCTTCTCGCCGGACGCGGCGTGGTTCTGGTGGGCGTAGCCGTGCTGCAGCACCACCGTCGCGCCGTCCTCCCCAAGACGCGCCGCCAGCGCGTCGGTCGCCTGTTCGGGAATCACCGCGAGCGCGAGCCCGACGTCGTAGCGTGCGCGCAGCGCCAGCAGGCGATCCAGCGCCTGCGTGGCGTCGGTCGCGTCGTCGTCGCGCCACCACAGCGTGGCGACGCGGCCGAGACCGGCCCAGCGCGCCAGCTCCTCGTCGAGCGCCCGCCAGTCGCTCATGCGCGCAGCCATCCCTCGACCAGGCGCAGCGTCTTGGCGACGCCGTCGGCGTCGATGCGCGCGAAGGCGCGGATCGACGGTCCAGCGAGCGCACGGTCGACCGCCGCGGCCAAGGTCGTGGCCGACATCGCGTCCTCAGCCACAACCTGGAACACGCCGCGCTCGGCCAGCAGCTCGGCGCGAAAAGCCTGTTCCGTTTCCAGCCCACCGGCATAGGGCGCGATCACCGCGCGATCGGCGACGGACAAGGTCTCGATGACGGTGTTGTAGCCGCCTTGCGAGATCGACAGCACGCAGTTCGACAGCATGGTGGTGAAGTCCGAGCGCGCGCGCTCGACGACGATGCCCCTGCCATCGAGACGCGCCGCTCGCGCGCGTAAGGCGTCGAAATCCGCCTCCGGAAGACCGTGGCCGCAAAGGAAACGCCACGTCACGTCGCGCACGTTGGTCAGCGCGCGCGCGTCGAGCGCGGCGTTCATCAGCGGCGCGCCGACGGCGCCGCCGCCGGCCGAGACGATCACCTCGCCACGTCCGACATCGGAGGCATGGCCGGGCTTGGGCAGGCCATCGATCACGTAGCCGGTGTGATGCGTGCGATCGGCCAGGCGCGCGTGCTCGGGGAAGGTGCGCGAGAACGGGATGAAGGCCGGATCGCCGTGTACCAGCACGTCGTCGAAATAGCGCTCGAACAGGTCGACCATCTCGGCGACGCGCTCGGGCTTGGGCGACTGCACGAGGATGTCGCGCACCGAGGAGACGATGCGCGGTGCCGGCGACAGCGCCTTGGCCGCCTCGACCAGCGGCATCAGCTCGAAGCGCAGCTGGCGGCGGCCGAACGGAAACAGCTCGATGAACAGGATGTCCGGCCGATGCCGGCGCAGCGTGTCGACCAGCATCTCGGCGCGCCGCGCCTTGAAGGCCTCGTCGATCTCCGCGCCGTTCTCGTCGGCCAGCACCTTGAACAGCTTGTCGGTGGCGCGCACCGGCGGCAGCTGCACCAGCTTGGCGCCGCCGATATCGAGACCCGGCACCGGCATGCCGCCCGAGGTCAGCACCGTGTCATGGCCGGCGGCGGCGAAGTGGCGCGACAGCGTCGCGGCACGGCGCAAATGGCCGATGCCCAGCAAGTGCTGGACGTGGAACATCAGCCGCGCGCTCACGTCGCGAACTCCATATTGAGCGCGTCGACGGCGAGCGTGCCGTCGGCCGACGCGACGAAGACGTGCAGGCGGTTCCAGTCGAGCTTCACCGGCTGACGGCTCTTCATGTCCCAGCCCGTCGTCATTGCCAACACAACGCGGATCACACCCTTGTGCGACACCGCGACGACGTTCTCGCGCTGCGCCGCGATCCACGGCCGCAACCGCTCCATCACCTGGCGCGGCGACTCACCGCCCGGCGGCGCCATGTCGAGGCCACGCGTCTCGGCGTCGCGCATGCCCTGGGGCTCGCGCGCGCGCAGCTCGGCCAGGGTGCGACCCTCCCATTCGCCATAGGCCATCTCGCGCAGCGCCGGCTCGACCACGAGCGAATCGGGTGCGCCAGCCAGCGTCGCAGTCTCGCGCGCGCGCACCAAAGGGCTGCACGCCCAGCGCCAACCCTGGAACGGCACCCGCCAGGTCGCCGCCACCGCGCGGCCGCGCGGCGACAGCGGCACATCGGTCATGCCCTGCAGCCGGCCCTCGTCGTTCCACGCCGTCGGCCCGTGCCGGAGGAAAGCGATGCGCACGCTCACGCCGAAGCCTCCGTCGCGCGACGCGCCAGCATCGCCGTCAACGCCGCGCCGATACGCGCTTCGGCCGCCGGCAGGTCATGATCGCGATCGACACGCGCGCAGGCGCCGGCGGCGAGCGTAGCGCGGCGCGCCGGATCGACCAGCAGCGCGCGCACCGCGTCGGCGAAGGCCTGCGCGTCGCCCAATGCCGGTAGCAATCCCGAGTCGCCGTCGCCGATCACGGCGGGCACGCCACGCGTGCGGCCAGCGACGACCGGCAGCCCGGCCGCCTGCGCTTCGAGTGGCGCGATGCCATAGGCCTCGTTGATCGCCGGCCACACCAGCAGATCGGCCGCGCCGTAGATCGCCGGCAACGCCGCGCCATCGACCGCGCCGCGATACGCAGCGCGATCCGCCAGCGGCGCGAAGGCGGCCTCGACCTCGGCGCGCGCCTCACCGTCGCCGACGATCGTCAGCCGCCAGTCGAGATCGCGCACGCGCTGCAGCGCATCGGCGAGCAGGCGATAGGACGCCAGCTTGTCGCCCGGCCGCATCATGCCGACGGCGAGCAGCATCGGCGTGCCGGGGCGCGGCGCGCGGCGCACGGCGCGAAACGGCGCGGCGTCGAGAAAGGGCGCGATCGTCACCGCGGCTTCCGGCGCGCGCAGCAAGGGCGCGATCATCGGCGCGTCGTCGGGATTGAGCGTCAGCACGAGATCGGCGACGCGGATCGCGTCGCCGACGGCGCGATGGCCGAGATCCCACGGTCCGCCCGCGCGCTTGGGCGCGTAGGACGCCTCGGCGACGACGTAGGGGATGTTCAGCGCGGCGCTCACCTCGGGGCCGAGCCAGTCGGGCCGCTTGTACCAGAGGTGATAGGTGACCCAGAGATCGGGGCGCAGGGCGATCAGCTCGGGCAGGCGGGCGCGCTGGCGCGCGCGCTCCTCGGCCAGTCGATCGGGCTCGACCAGACCGCGACGCGCCGGCTCGTGGCGATCGACGGCGATCACCTCGTGGCCCAGGCGGCGCAGGATGTCGGCCAGCGCCCGCGCCATCGAGCGGTCGCCGGAGGGCGTGGGATGGTCGAGCGGCTTCAGCGGCGTATGGAACGCGATCCGCATGCGGCGGGACATAGCATCTATCGCGGCAGGCGGGCGAGCAGCCGCTCGACGCCGGCCTCGAAGGAGAAGCGCTGGCGCACGATGTCGTGACCGCGTTGGCCCAGTCGCGCACGCAACGCGGGATCGCGGATCAGCCGCTCGATCGCCTTGGCCAGAGCCGGCGGATCCGACGGCGGCACCAGCAAGCCGTTATCGCCATCCTCGATCAGCTCGGGAATCGCCGAGACCTTGGTCGAGACACAGGCCAACAACTGGCTCTGCGCCTCCATCAGCACGTTGGGCAGACCGTCGCGGTCGCCATCGCCGGCGATGCGGCTGGCGAGCACGAACAGATCGGCGTCGGCATAGGCGTCGAAGACGAATTGCTGCGCCTGCGCGCCGTGCCAGACGCAACGCTCGGCGATGCCCAGCCGGCGCGCCTGCGCCTTCAGCGCGTCGCCCAACCCACCGCCGCCGATATGGTTGAACTCCCAGTGCAGCTCGCGTGGCAGCAACGCCAGCGCCGACAGCACGTCGTCGATGCCCTTCTTCTCGACGCGACGACCGACCGACAGGATGGTCACGCACTTGTCGGCGGCGGATCCGTCGCGCGGCGACCGAGGTGGTGGCGCATCAGGCAGATGCGCGAGATCGAGGCCGTGATAGACCAGCTCCACCCGATGGGCTGGCGCGTGTGCGGTGAGATGCCGGCAGCCGACATCGGTGCAGGTCACCAGCCAGCGGCAATGCGCCAGCTTCTCGCGCAGTTCCCAGGCCGGCGTGGTCCAGACGTCCTTGGCGTGCGCCGAGCCGCTCCACGGCAGGTCGCGGATCATCGCGGCGTAGCGCGTCACCGAGGCCGGCGTGTGCAGGAAATGCGCGTGCAGCGCCTTCACGCTCGCCGCCAGTTCGTGCGCCAGCACCAGCGCCTGGCCCCAGCGGCGGCCGCGATTGGGCGTCGGATCGCGGCGCCAATCCGCCAGCCACTGGCGGAACGCGGCGCGGTAGCCCGGCAGGCGGCGCACAGCCCACCACGCCTTCAGCACGCGCAACGGCTCCTGGTGGAGATACTCCGGGAGATAGAGCACGGCGGCGCGGATACGCTGGTGCACCGGATGCGTCTTGCTCTCCGTCGGATGGCGCAGCGAGACGATCGAGAGCGACAGACCGCGATCCTCGAAGGCCGCGATCTCCTGCGCGATGAAGGTCTCCGACAGCCGCGGATAGCCTTTAACGACGACGGCCAGGGTGGGGCCGGGGTCGGCCGGCTCGATCACGCCTGTCTACGCCGCCGCGCCATCTCGGGAACGGCGTCGTCCTCGCGCGGGACCGCCACCGGCACCAGTCGGCGCGCCGGCTGACGCAGATGGCGCGCCACCAGCTTGCCGACATTGGGCAGGCCGTCGAGCAGACCAGGGATCACCACGTCGGACGGCAGGCCCTGCTGCGGCAATTGCCGCAACGCCGTGGCCATCTTTGCCGGTTCGCGCACGCCATCGTCGGCCAGCATGTTGGCCAGCCCGAGCTGGCGCGCGCCCTGGGCGCGGATGAACTGCTCGCGGCGTGGCACGGTGCGCGGCACGATCAGCGCCTTCTTGTCGAAGGACAGGATCTCGCAGAACGTGTTGTAGCCGCCCATGGCGACGATGCCGGCGGCGCCGGCCATCAGCGGCCCGAGATTGGTCTCGAAGGTCAGGGTACGCACCGGCCCGCCGCGCAACTTCTCGGCGCGCTGCCGGAACGCCTCGCGCGCTTCGGGCGCCATGAACGGGCCGAACACCACGATCGCCGCGTAGGGGATGTTGGCGTCGTGCTCGTAGGCGCGCAGCACCCAGTCGACCACCGCCTCGCCGTCGCCACCGCCACCGGCGGTGACCAGGATGTAGGGTCGATTGACATCGTGCAGCACCGCGAGGTCGTCGCTCTCGCGCGGCAGGTCGCGGCGCAGATAGCCGGTGTAGACGGTCTTGCGCCGTACCGACTTGGGCAACGTGATTCCGCTCAGCGGATCGTTGAACTGCGGCAGGCCATAGATCCACAGCTCATCGTAGAGATGCTTCAGCGCCGGCAGCACGTTCTTGCGCTTCCACTCCGGCGCCAGCATCGTCGGCTCGTCCATCACGTCGCGCAGCCCCAGGACCAGCGGCGTGCCGCGCTCCTTGAGCATCTTGAGCGTCGCATGGACCTCGCCGCGCAGGCCCAGCGGCTCCTTGTCGACGATGAACAGGTCCGGATCGAACATCTCCGCCGTCTCGCGGATCAGCGCGGCGCGCATGCCCACGGTGCGATCGATGCCGATATTGAGGTTCAGCGCCTCGTACTCGCCGTCGCTGCGCTTGCCGATGCCGGGCACGCGCACGAAGTCGACGCGCGCGCCGAAATCGAAGCTGCCGATGATCGGCGAGCCGGAGATGATCAGGACGGAGAGGTCCTCGTCGGCCGCCGCGAGCGCGTTGGCGATGGTGCGACAGCGGCTGAGATGGCCTAGTCCAAAACTGTCGTGGCTGTAGATCAGCACACGCTTGGCCCGGTCGGATCCGGTCATGTCCCTCTCCCCCCGGCTCAGCCAAGCCCCCACGAAGCGATCCGGGTTTGGTCCGACTATGACACGCGGGCGCCGACGAAAGCGACCGAAAATTCCCCCTGCGGTCTATGAGGCCATCGGCAATTCGCTCTTGTCATCAAAGGGTTACAGGTCTCTGACGGGCGGCGCATCAAACCGATAGGCATAGGCTTGGCGCTGACCCCACTACCCATGGATACGCGGGGTCGCCGCGATGCCAATGACACATCGGCCAAAATTTCATCGCATGGCCTGAACTTTTTTCTGCGCCGGCCGGTCGAGGCAGGCCTTCAGCCAGGCGGTGACACCGGGGAAATCGGCATGCAGCTCGCGCGCCGGGCGCGACCAGGACAGCACGGCGGCGACGTTAAGGTCGGCGATGGTGAAACGGCCGCCGACCAAATGGCCGCCGCCGGCCTTCAGCGCGTTCTCGAGCACGCCCAGCGGCCCCTTGAGCGTGGCGATGGCCTCCTGGACCGCCTTCTCGTCGCGCTTGTCCTCGGGATAGACGACGCGGTTGAACAGGATCTGCAACGCCGCCTTCTCGCACTCCGTCATCGCCCAGACGCTCCACATCGTCATCTGGCCATCCTCGACGAGGTTCTTCGGCGCCAAGGCGCCGCCGGCTTTCTTCGCGAGGTAGAGGTTGATCGCCATCGACTCCCAGACGATGACACCATCGTCGTCGATGACGGGGATACGGCCGTTGGGATTGAGCTTCAGCATCTCGGGCGAGCGTGGCGCGCCACCGGAGAACGGCGTCTTGATGTGCTCGTACGGCAGGCCGAGCTCCTCGGCCGCCCACAACGCGCGCGCGGCGCGCGAGAACGCGACGCCGTAGATCTTCAGGGTCATGCTTCCCTCCATCTCACGATGGCGGGAGCATCATGCAGCCACGCGCGCGCTGTCGACGACGGCGCGCGCCGCTATTCCGCTGCGCGGGCGTGCGCCTGCGCGCCGCCGGAGGCGACGCTCTTGAGATAGTCCATCGCCGCCTGTGTGCCGCCGACCTTGTGCGGCACGCCGGCGACCGCGAGACCCATCTCGACGCCGCCCAAGGTGCCGATCAGCGACAGGTCGTTGAAGTCGCCGAGATGGCCGATGCGGAAGACCTTGCCGGCGACCTTGGTCAGGCCCTGGCCCAGCGACATGTTGAACTTCGCCAGCACGACCTTGCGGAAGGCGTCTGCGTCGTGGCCCGTCGGCATCAGCACGGCGGTCAGTGAGTTGCTGTACTCCTGCGGGTTAACGCACAGCAACTCCAGCCCCCAGGCGCGCACCGCGCGGCGCGTCGCCTCGGCGTGGCGCGCATGGCGCGCGAAGACATTGGCGAGGCCCTCTTCCATCAGCATGTCCACGGCCTCGCTCAGGCCGTAGAGCAGGTTGGTCGCCGGCGTATAGGGGAACCAGCCATTGGCGTTCATCGCCAGCTGATCCTCCCAGCTCCAGTACGAGCGAATGATCGTCGAGCTCTTCGACGCCGCCAACGCCTTCTCGCTGATGGCGTTGAACGACAGGCCCGGCGGCAGCATCAGGCCCTTTTGCGAGCCACCCACAGTGACGTCGACGCCCCACTCGTCGTGACGATAGTCGATCGAGCCCAGCGATGAGATGGTGTCGACCATCAGCAGCGCCGGATGCTTCGCCGCATCGATCGCGCGGCGCACGGCGGCGATGTCCGAGGTCACCGCCGTCGAGGTCTCGTTGTGCACGACGCACACCGCCTTGATCGCCTGGTCCTTGTCCTCGCGCAGCCGCGCATCGACCGCCGCGGCGTCGACACCGCGACGCCAGTCGCCAGCGATGAACTCGGGCTTCAGCCCGATCTTCTCGGCGATCTTCTTCCACAAGGTCGCGAAGTGGCCGGTCTCGACCATTAACACCTGATCGCCAGGCGACAGCGTGTTGACCAGCCCCGCTTCCCAGGCGCCGGTGCCCGACGAGGGGTAGATCACCACGGGCTGCTTGGTCTGGAAGACCTGGCGCACGTCGCGCAGCACCTTCAGCGCCATCGCCTGGAACTCCGGCCCGCGATGGTCGATCGTCGGGTGGTCCATGGCGCGCAGGATGCGGTCCGGCACGTTCGTAGGGCCCGGGATCTGCAGGAAATGGCGGCCGCTGGGGTGGCCGTTGAGGCGCAGCATGGTCGGTCCCTCCGTTTCAGCGCGTCTTGCATTTTGTATACAATATGCCAGACTGAGTCCAGACAGGTTTCGCGTCAGGAGATTTGTGAAGCGATGGACGGCCCATCGGCGCTGATTAACCGACAGGCGCTGCACGAGGCGGTGGCGAGTCGGCTGCGCGACATGATCGTCGAGGGCGGGCTCGAGCCGGGCGCGCGGCTCAACGAGCGCGAGCTGTGCGAGCGGCTCGGCATCTCGCGCACGCCGTTGCGCGAGGCCTTTCGCGTGCTGGCGACCGAGGGCCTGATCGCGCTGCCGCCCAATCGCGGCGCACAGGTGGTGAAGCTTTCGCCGGCGGATGTGCGCGATACCTTTGACGTGATGGGCGCCCTCGAAGGCCTGTCAGGCGAGCTCGCCTGCCGGCATGTCACTGACGCCGACATCGCGGCGCTCCGGATCATGCACGAGGAGATGGTCGCCTATCACGCGCGGCGAGACCTGCCGAACTACTACCGGATCAACCGCGTCATCCACGAGCACATCAACGCCATCGCCGGCAATCCGACGCTGACGCGCACCTATCGCGCGCTCAACGATCGCCTGCACGCGCTGCGCTTCCGCTCGAACTATATCCAGGAGAAATGGGACCGGGCGGTCGCCGACCATGGCGAGATGCTCGAAGCCCTGGCGGGGCGCGATGGGGAGCGTATGCGCCGCGTGCTGGTGGGCCACCTCGCGCACAAGCGCGACGCGGTCCTGGAGGAAATGAAGACGGCTCAATGAAACTGGGTAAGGGAAGGACGGAACCCATGGATACTCGCATCTCCCGCCGCGCGATGGTCGCCGGCGGCCTCACCGCCTTGGCCGCGCCATCGGTGGCACGCGCCCAGGCCTGGCCGAGCGCACCGATCACCTTCCTCAATCCGTTCCCCGCCGGCGGCGGCACGGATGTCTTCGCCCGCCCGGTGGCGGCGATGCTGTCGGAGCAACTGGGCCAGCAGGTCCTCGTCGACAACAAGGGCGGCGCCGGCGGCACGGTGGGCGCCTCGCAGGCGGCCAAGGCGAAGCCCGATGGTTCGCTGTTCTTCATCGGCGCGATCCATCACACCATCGCGCCCAACATCTACAAGAACCTCGACTACGATCTCGAGAAGGCCTTCGAGCCGATCACCATGCTGGCGCTGGTGCCGCAGGTGGTCTCGATCCATCCGCAGCGCGTGCCGGTCAACACGCTTCAGGAGTTCCTCGACTACGTGCGCAAGAACCCCGGCAAGGTGAACTACGCCTCGCCCGGCGCCGGCACCGCGCACCACTACGCCGGCGAGCTGTTCAAGCTGTTGACCAAGACCAACATCGTGCACGTGCCGTTCCGCGGCGCCGGCCCGGCGATGAACGATCTGTTGGCCGGCCAGGTCGACATGATGTTCGACGGCATGGGCACCTCGGCCTCGCAGATCAAGGGCGGCAAGCTCAAGGGCCTCGCCGTCGCGACCAAGGCGCGCCTGAGCGAGTTCCCCGATATCCCGACGGCGGCCGAGGCCGGCGTGCCAGGCTGGGAAGTCGCGACCTGGTATGGCGTGTGGGCGGTCAAAGGCACGCCGGAGCCAATCGTCAACCGCATGCACGCCGAGGTCGTCAAGGCGCTGGAGAGTCCCAAGCTCAAGCAGATCTGGCGGGAGCAGTCGGCGCAGAGCGGCGGCGAGTCGCGCGCCGACTTCGCCAAGCGCATCCGCGCCGAGATCGAGAAATGGGAGAAGGTCACCAAGGAGGCCGATATCAAGGTGTAACCCTTCTCCCCGCGAAGGCGGGGAGAAGGTGCCGAGCGCAGCGAGGCGGATGAGG
>CAYTFW010000037.1:0-39512 GCA_964437145.1 uncultured Rhizobiaceae bacterium | reverse complement strand
CCCTCGCGGATCGCCCAGACCACCAGCGACTGGCCGCGGCGCATGTCGCCGGCCGAGAACAGCTTGGGCACCGAGGTCTTGTAGTCCACGACGTTGGCCTTGATGTTGCCGCGCGGATCGAGCTCGACGTCGGCCTGCTCGACCATGCCCTTGCGCACCGGGCCGAGAAAGCCCATCGCCAGCAGCACGAGATCGGCCTTCAGCTCGAAGGCGCTGCCGGCGATTTCCTTCATGGCCATGCGGCCCGACGCGTCCTTGATCCACTCGACGCGCACGCATTCCAGTGCCGTGACCTTGCCGTTGGCGCCGATGGCGCGCTTGGTCAGCACGGCGAAGTCGCGCTCGGCGCCTTCCTCCTGCGAGGAGGAGGTGCGCATCTTCAGCGGCCAATCCGGCCAGGTGAGGCCCTTGTCCTCCTTCTCCGGCGGCTGCGGCATGACCTCGAGCTGGGTCACCGAGGCGGCGCCCTGGCGGTTCGAGGTGCCGATGCAGTCCGAGCCGGTGTCGCCGCCGCCGATCACCACGACATGCTTGCCCTTGGCCGAGATCGTGCCGCGCGGCGCCGCGCGCGCCTCGTCGTCGCCGGCGACGCGCTTGTTCTGCTGCGTCAGGAAGCTCATCGCGAAGTGGATGCCGTCGAGCTCGCGGCCCGGCACCTCCAGGTCGCGCGGCCACTCCGCGCCGCCGGTCAACGCCACGGCGTCGTAGCCCTCGAGCAGCGACTTCACCGAGATCGTCATGCCGACCTCGACGCCGATGCGGAACTCGACGCCCTCGGCCTCCATCTGCCGCATGCGGCGGTCGATGAGGTGCTTCTCCATCTTGAAGTCGGGAATGCCATAGCGCAGCAGGCCGCCGACGCGGTCGTTCTTCTCGAACAGCGTCACCGAATGGCCGGCGCGCGCCAGCTGCTGGGCGCAGGCCATGCCGGCCGGGCCCGAGCCGACGACGGCGACGCGCTTGCCGCTCTTCTTCATCGGCGCAAGCGGCGTGATCCAGCCTTCCTCCCAGCCGCGATCGACGATGGCGCATTCGATCGTCTTGATGGTCACCGGGTTGTCGTCGATGTTCAGCACGCAGCTCGCCTCGCACGGCGCGGGGCAGATGCGGCCGGTGAACTCCGGGAAGTTGTTGGTCGAGTGCAGCACCTCGAGCGCGTCGCGCCACTGGTCGCGGTAGACGAGGTTGTTGAAGTCGGGGATCTGGTTGTTGACCGGGCAGCCGTTGTGGCAGAACGGGATGCCGCAATCCATGCAGCGCGCGCCCTGCTGGCGGACGGATTCCGCCGGCATCGGCAGGACGAATTCCTTCCACGTCTTCAGGCGCGCCTCGACCTTCTCGTAGCCCCGGTCCTGGCGCTCGATCTCGAGGAAGCCGGTTGGCTTGCCCATCGCTCACAAACTCCATTCACATTCCGTGTCATCCCGAGCGCAGCGAGGGATCTAGATCCTTCGCTACGCTCAGGATGACGGGGTGGGTTACTCCGCGGCGACGGCCTTGGCCGCCGTGCGTTCGGCGCGCATGTCGAGCAGCGCGCGGCGGTAATCCTTCGGCATCACCTTGACGAAACGCGTCACCGCCTGATCCCAGTTCGCGAGGATCTCGCGGGCGCGATCGCTGCCGGTGTACAGCAGGTGACGCTCGACCAGGATACGCAGGCGCTCCTCGTCGAAGCGCAGCATGTCGCCCATGCCGCTGTCATAGGCGCTGACCGAACGCTGGCGCGGCCGGTCCGACTCGTCGGCCGCGATCCCGCCGTCGCCGGCGCTCACCGGCTCGAGCTCGACCATCACCGTGTTGCACAGCGCCTTGAAGCGCTCGGCCGGGTCATAGACATAGGCCACGCCGCCCGACATGCCGGCCGCGAAGTTGCGGCCGGTGTCGCCCAGCACGGCGACCACGCCGCCGGTCATGTACTCGCAGCCGTGATCGCCGGTGCCCTCAACGACGCACACCGCGCCCGAGTTACGCACCGAGAAACGTTCGCCCGCGACGCCCTGGAAGTAGGCTTCGCCGGCGATGGCGCCGTAGAGCACAGTGTTGCCGACGATGATGTTCTCGGTCGGCGTGCGCGGCGCGTTCGCCGGCTGCTTCACCACGATGCGGCCGCCCGACAGGCCCTTGCCGACATAATCGTTGGCGTCGCCGGTGAGGTCCAGCGCCACGCCGCGGGCGAGGAAGGCGCCGAAGCTCTGGCCGGCGGTGCCGGTGAGCTTCACCGCGATCGTGCCCTCGGGCAGGCCGGCATGGCCGTAGCGTCGCGCGATCTCGCCCGAGAGCATGGCGCCCACGGTGCGATTGACGTTGCGCACCGGCCGTTCGATCTGCACCGGCTCGCGCCTCTCCAGCGCCGGCCCCGCCGCCGCGATCAGCTGATGGTCGAGCGCGCGCTCGAGCCCGTGGTCCTGTCGCTCGCTGTTCCAGATCGCCACGCCTTCGCGCGCCGGCACCTGGTAAAGGATCTTCGACAGGTCGACGCCCTTGGCCTTCCAGTGATCGAGCGCGCGGCGCATGTCGAGACGATCGACGTGGCCGATCATCTCGTCGAGCGTGCGGAAGCCCAGCTTCGCCATGATCTCCCGCAGTTCTTCGGCGACGAAGAAGAAGTAGTTGATCACGTGCTCGGGCTGGCCGGTGAAGCGCTTGCGCAGCACAGGATCCTGCGTCGCCACGCCCACCGGGCAGGTGTTGAGGTGGCACTTGCGCATCATGATGCAGCCGGCGGCGATCAGCGGCGCGGTGGCGAAGCCGAACTCGTCGGCGCCCAGCAACGCGCCGATGGCGACGTCGCGGCCGGTGCGCAGGCCGCCATCCACTTGGACAGCAATACGTCCCCGCAGGCCGTTGAGCACCAGGGTCTGCTGTGTCTCGGCCAGGCCGATCTCCCACGGCGAGCCGGCATGGGTGAGCGAGGTCAGCGGCGAGGCGCCGGTGCCGCCCTCGAAGCCTGAGATCGTGACGTGGTCGGCCTTGCACTTGGCGACGCCCGCCGCGACCGTGCCGACGCCGACTTCCGACACCAGCTTCACCGACACGCGGGCGCGCGGGTTGGCGTTCTTCAGGTCGTGGATCAGCTGCGCCAGATCCTCGATCGAGTAGATGTCATGGTGCGGCGGCGGCGAGATCAGGCCGACGCCCGGCGTGCTGTGGCGCACGCGCGCGATGTTCTTGTCGACCTTGTGGCCGGGCAGCTGGCCGCCCTCGCCGGGCTTGGCGCCCTGCGCCATCTTGATCTGCAGGTCGTCGGCGTTGACCAGGTACTCGGTGGTCACGCCGAAGCGGCCCGAGGCGACCTGCTTGATCGCCGAGCGCATCGAATCGCCATTGGGCAGCGGCTTGAAGCGGTCGGTCTCCTCGCCACCCTCGCCGGTGTTCGACTTGCCGCCGATGCGGTTCATGGCGATGGCGAGCGTGGTGTGCGCCTCGCGGCTGATCGAGCCGAAGCTCATCGCGCCGGTCGCGAAGCGCTTCACGATGTTGGCGGCCGGCTCGACCTCCTCGATCGGCACCGGCGTGTCGGCGAACTTGAACGACATCAGGCCGCGGATGGTCAGCAGCCGCTCGGTCTGCTCGTTGATGGTGCGCGCGAAGGCCTTGTACTCGTCCGGCAGGTTGCCGCGCACCGCGTGCTGCAGCTTGCCGACGGATTCCGGCGTCCAGGCGTGGTCCTCGCCGCGCAGGCGGAAGGCGTAGTCGCCGCCGACATCGAGCATGTTGCGGTAGATCGGGCTGTCGCCATAGGCGTCGCGGTGCCGCCGCACGGTCTCGTGCGCGATCTCCAGCAGGCCGGCGCCCTCGATCGTCGTCGCCGTGCCGGTGAAGTACTTCTCGATCAGCGCCGACGACAGACCCACGGCGTCGAAGATCTGCGCGCCGCAATAGGACTGGTAGGTCGAGATGCCCATCTTGGACATGACCTTGCGGATGCCCTTGCCCACGCCCTTGATGAAGTTCGCCTGCACCTTGGCGGCGGGCAGATCGGGGTGGCGCTTTGCGCGCAGGGTCTCGATGGTCTCCAGCGCGAGATAGGGGTTGATCGCCTCCGCGCCGTAGCCCGCGAGCACGCAGAAATGGTGCACCTCGCGCGCCTCGCCGGTCTCGACCACCAGGCCGGTCTGCATGCGCAGGCCCTGGCGGATCAGGTGGTGGTGCACCGCCGCCGTGGCGAGCAGGGCGGGGATCGGGATGCGATCGGCCGACACTTCGCGATCCGACAGGATCAGGATGTTGTTGTCGGCGAGCACCGCGTCGGTCGCCTCGTGGCAGATGCGCTCCAGCGCCTCCTCGAGGCCCTCGGCGCCCTCGGAAGCCGGCCACGTCGTGTCGATCGTGGCGGTGCGGAAGGCGCCGTCGAGCAGCTCGGAGATCGAGCGGATCTTCTCGAGATCGGCGTTGGTCAGCACCGGCTGCGAGACCTCGAGCCGCTTGTGCGTGCCGGCCTGGTGGCCCAGTAGGTTGGGCCTGGGGCCGATCATCGACACCAGCGACATCACCAGCTCCTCGCGGATCGGGTCGATCGGCGGGTTGGTGACCTGCGCGAAGTTCTGCTTGAAGTAGTTGTAGAGCAGCTTGGGCTTCTTCGAGAGTACGGCGATGGGAGTGTCCGTGCCCATCGAGCCCACGGGATCGTCAGGCTCCTTGCTCATCGGCTCGAGGAAGAACTGGATGTCCTCCTGCGTGTAGCCGAAGGCCTGCTGGCGATCGAGCAGGGTGGCCGGATCGTTGGTCGGCGCTGGCATCGGCTGGTCGGGCAGCTCCGACAGCTCCTCGAGCTTGTACTGCGTGTCCTTCAGCCACTGCTCGTAGGGCTCGGCCTCCGCCAAGGTGCGCTTGATCTCCTCGTCGTCGATGATGCGGCCCTGCTCGAGGTCGATCAGCAGCATCTTGCCCGGCTGCAGGCGCCACTTCTTGACGATCTTCTCCTCGGGAATCGGCAGCACGCCGGACTCCGAGGCCATGATCACGTGATCGTCGTCGGTGACGATATAGCGCGCCGGCCGCAGGCCGTTGCGGTCCAAGGTCGCGCCGATCTGGCGGCCGTCGGTGAAGGCGATCGAGGCCGGGCCGTCCCACGGCTCCATCAGCGCGGCATGGTACTCGTAGAACGACCGGCGCTTCTGATCCATCAGCGGGTTGCCGGCCCACGCCTCGGGAATCAGCATCATCATCGCGTGCGCGAGCGGATAGCCGCCGGCGACCAGCAATTCGAGCGCGTTGTCGATGCAGGCGGTGTCGGACTGGCCGTGCGGGATCAGCGGCCACATCTTGTCGAGATCGGCGCCGAGCAGCTCCGACTCCAGCGTGCGGCGCCGCGCGTACATCCAGTTGACGTTGCCGCGCACGGTGTTGATCTCGCCGTTATGGGCGATGAAGCGGTAGGGGTGCGCCAGCTTCCACGACGGGAAGGTGTTGGTCGAGAAGCGCTGGTGCACGAGGCAGAGCGCCGACTCGGTCAGCGGGTCGCGCAAATCGTCGTAGAAGCTCTCGACCTGATGCGCCAGCAGCAGGCCCTTGTAGACCACGGTGCGCGTCGACACCGAGGGCATGTAGAGCTGCGTCAGGCCGGGCAGCTTGCGCTTCTTCTCGAGCTGCGCCAGCGGGTTCTGGGTCTGCTTGCGGATCACCAGGATCTTGCGCTCGAAGGCGTCCTGATCCCGGGTGTTGGGGCCGCGGCCGATGATGCACTGCTTGATGACAGGCATCGTCTCGATGACGCGCGTGCCCAGCCCTTCGAGATTGGTCGGCACGTCGCGCCAGCCGATCAGGATCTGGCCCTCGACCTTGATGAAGTGCTCGAACTGCTTCACCGCGAAGGCGCGCGCCTTCTCGTCCTGCGGCAGGAAGCACATGGCCACGGCGTACTCGCCCGGCGGCGGCAGGGTGAGGCCCTGGCGCCCAGCCCAGGTGCGCAGCAGCTTGTCGGGCATCTGGATCATGCAGCCGGCGCCGTCACCGACCAGCGGATCGGCGCCGACGGCGCCGCGGTGATCCAGGTTGACGAGAATTCGCAAACCCTGACGGATGATGTCGTGCGATTTGCGGCCCTTGATGTTGGCCACAAATCCGACGCCGCACGAATCGTGCTCGTTGGTGGGGTCGTAGAGCCCCTGTCTCGGTGGCAGAGCCATCGCGATCATCCCTGCTACAGTGCTCAATCGTCGGGAGACGAGCGAACCCAGGCGTCCCGCCCGCCTGAAGTCGCAAGTACGCTCTATGCCGCAAAGCTCTGGGGAAAGCGACTCGATTCGTCAGTATTATTGTCTTAATTTTGCGGTATAGAGCATCAAAGTGTCATCAACCTGTATTTCATTGTTGCTTTATGTCGTGTTCTGTACCGATGCGGTACCAAATGGAATCTCCAGGATGCGAAGGCCATTGGTCCGCCAGCTTCGCGACGGAACCTGACTTGCTGCGGCGCAGCAACATCCGTATAAGCCCCATCCGCCCCCGCCCGAAAGCGTACCAATGAACCTCCGCAACATCGCGATCATCGCGCACGTCGACCATGGCAAGACGACCCTGGTCGATGCGTTGCTGCGCCAGAGCGGGACCTTCCGCGAGAACCAGCAGGTCGCCGAGCGGGCGCTGGACTCCAACGACCTGGAGCGCGAGCGCGGCATCACCATCCTCGCCAAGTGCACCTCGGTAGTGTGGAAGGACACGCGCATCAATATCGTCGACACGCCGGGCCACGCCGATTTCGGCGGCGAGGTCGAGCGCATCCTCTCGATGGTCGACGGCGTGCTGGTGCTGGTCGACGCCGCCGAGGGCGTGCTGCCGCAGACCAAGTTCGTCACCGGCAAGGCGCTGCGCCTGGGCCTGCGGCCGATTGTGGTGATCAACAAGATCGACCGGCCCGACGCCCGGCCCGACGAGGTGCTGAACGAGATCTTCGATCTCTTCGTGGCGCTGGACGCCAACGACAAGCAGCTCGACTTTCCGACGCTCTACGCCTCCGGCCGCCAGGGCTGGGCGGACGCCGAACTCGAGGGCGCGCGCAAGGATCTCTCGCCGCTGTTCGACCTCGTCGTCGATCACGTGCCGCCACCCAAGGTCGAGGCGGAAGAGCCGTTCCGCATGCTGGTGACCACGCTGGAATACGATTCGTTCCTCGGCCGCGTGCTGACCGGCCGCATCCTGAGTGGCGCGGTGAAGGCCAACGCGACGGTCAAGGCGCTGTCGCGTGCCGGCGGCCTGATCGAGCAGACCCGCATCACCAAGCTGCTGGCCTTCCGCGGCCTGGAGCGCACCGGCGTCGAGACCGCCGAGGCGGGCGACATCGTCGCCATCGCCGGCTTCAAGACCGCCACGGTCGCCGACACGATCTGCGAGCTGGCGGTCGAGGCGCCGATCGCCTCACAGCCGATCGACCCGCCGACTCTGGCCATGACCTTCTCGGTCAACGACTCGCCACTGGCCGGCCGCGAGGGCGACAAGGTCACCAGCCGCATGATCCGCGCGCGGCTGTTCCGCGAGTCCGAGGGCAACGTCGCCATCCGCGTGCGCGAGACCGAGACCGCCGACGCCTACGAGGTTGCCGGCCGCGGCGAGTTGCAGCTCGGCGTGCTGATCGAGACTATGCGCCGCGAGGGCTTCGAGCTCGCCATCAGCCGCCCGCGCGTGCTGTTCCGCGCCGATCCGCAGACCGGCCAGCAGATGGAGCCGATCGAGGAGGTCGTCGTCGACGTTGACGAGCAGTTCTCCGGCGTCGTCGTCGACAAGCTCTCGCAGCGCCGCGCCGAGATGCGCGAGATGCGCCCGAGCGGCGCCGGCAAGGTGCGCATCGTCTTCCACGCGCCCTCGCGCGGCCTGATCGGCTATCACGGCGAGTTCCTCACCGACACGCGCGGCACCGGCGTGATGAACCGGCTGTTCCACAGCTACGGCCCGCATCGCGGCCCGATTGGCGGTCGCTCCAAGGGCGTGCTGATCGCCAATTGCGCCGGCGAGGCGGTGGCCTACGCGTTGTGGAACCTCGAGGACCGCGGGCCGATGTTCATCGACCCCGGCACGCAGGTCTACGAGGGCATGATCATCGGCGAGCACACGCGCGACAGCGATCTCGAGGTCAATCCGCTGAAGGGCAAGCAGCTCACCAACATCCGCACCACGGCCAAGGACGAGGCGGTGCGTCTGACGCCGCCGCGCCGCATGAGCCTCGAGCAGGCGATCACCTATGTCGAGGACGACGAGCTGGTCGAGGTGACGCCCAAGGCCATCCGCATCCGCAAGCGCCTGCTGAACCCCGAGGACCGCAAGCGCGCCAAGAAGCAGGCGGCGGCGAACGCGTGAGATTCAGTCGAAGGGATTGATGACGGTAGCGCCGATCCGTTCTAAGTCGCGCACGTTGCGGGTGACAATCGTCAATCCATGCGTACTGGCCGTGGCGGCGATCATTGAGTCGATGGCGGGCGGCGTGGGCTGCGATGCCGTGAGGCGCCCCCAGGCGATCGCGATACGTTCATCAACCGGCAACAAGCGATCGGCGAAAGTCGCCCGTATGTGGACCAGCCAGCGTTCGAGGTGTTGGGCCTGTACTGGATCTCGGCCACTCACCAGCGTCGCGCCTCTGGCGATCTCTCCCAGACTGATGACGCTGACAAATACGGTGCGCGGTTTCTGGCGGGAGAACCACGCCGCGTAACCAGCGTTGCGCCGTCGCTTGATCGATTCAGAGACGGCCACAGTGTCGAGAAGATACATCAGTCCTCGGGATCGAGATCCAGATCTCGCACAGGGTCGAAGCTCGAGAATGGGCCAGCATTTAGCGCCCGTCGCCCTTCTTCCAGGATTTCATCGATGTCATCGATCTTCGGTCCATTGAGCATAAAGTCGATGAAGTCCTGCTTCGGCGTGGCGTTCTTGTTAGTCAAACGATCGTATTCCTCCTTGGACAGGACAACGACCGCTGGCTTTCCGTGACGTGTGACCTCTTGCGGCCCCTTACGTAACGCCGCCTCAACCAGTTCGCTGAAACGGTTCTTGGCCTGCTGCAGCTGCCACGTCGCGGGCGCGCCTTTGAACGGCTTCGCCTTGGGTTCGGCGAGGCCGGGAGGTTTGCGCGTGCGGCGCTTCGGGGCGGGCTTACGGGCCATCGGTTAATTCTAGCCAGTCTGGCCAGAATTCACAAATGCCCGCCGGTGAGCGAGGCGCGCTGGGAGATCTCGATGTAATTGCCGTCGGGATCGCGCACGAATGAATAGCGCACCGTCTCGCCCAGCACGCGCAGGGGCGCGCCTTCCTCGCCACCACGCGCAAGGATGCCGTCGTGCTCCTTGGCGGCGTCCCAAATCTGCACCGTGGTGTAGCGGTAGCCCGGCGCGCGCCATTCGGCGCTCTTCTCGACCTTGCCCTCCTCGCCGACGATCACCAACGAATCGCCACAGCGATAAACGCCGCGTCCGGCGGCCTCGAACTGCATGACGTGACGGTAGAAATTCTCGGTGGCATCGCGATTGTTGACGCGCAGCACGACGCCGATACCGACCACGCCTTCGCAGCCCTTGGGCACTAGCGTGACGCGATTGCCGTCGGGATCGATCAGATGGCGCGGCGCGTCGAGGTCCTCGCGCGCGATCAGCACCTCGACGATGCCCGAAGGCGGCAGCGCGGGCAGGGGATCGCGCGCGTGGTTCATCTTCAGGATCGAGCCGTTCATGTGGTGGCGATGCTGCTGCATGCCGCCGCCCAGCTTGCCGAGATGGTCGTAGGGCAGGCCGACGGGCCCCTGCCAGAAGGCGAGCTGCGCGTCGCGCTGGTTGCTGAACAGGCCGACGTCGATGTGGTTCTTGGCGAGGTTCATGGCGTCTCCTTCATGTCGATTCTGCCTGTGGCGGCATCTCATCGGTCCATACCTTGAAGCCGGCCAGCGTGTTGACGCCGAAGGCGTTGCTGATCGGCACGTCGGCGGCGTCGCGGCCGCGGGCGATCAGGACGCGCCCCTTGCGCGGCGTGTTGTTGCGCGGATCGAACATGTACCAGCGACCGTCGAGCCAGGCCTCGAACCAAGCCGCGAAGTCCATGGTCGCATAGGGTGGCGGCTCGCCGACGTCGCTGAGATAGCCGGTGCAGTAGCGCGCCGGGATGTTCATGCAGCGGCAGAACGCGACGGCGAGATGGGCGAAGTCGCGGCAGACGCCGGTGCGCTCGGTGAAGGCGTCGAGTGCCGACTTCGAGGATCGGCCGTGCCGGTAGCCGAAGGTGATGTGGCCGTGGACAAAATCGCAAATCGCCTGCACGCGGGCCCAACCCGGCGGCGCCTTGTTGAACAGGTCCCAGGCCGCTTGCGAGAGCTTGTCGGTCTCGCAGTACCGGCTGCCCAGCAGGAAGACGAGCGCCTCGTCCGGCAGGTCCTGCACCGACTGCTGACGTGCCTGCGGCACCACCTCGTCGGCGAGGCCGGTGTCGTTCACCACCGCGTTCGACCACAGCACGGTTTGGCCAGCCGGCACCGTCAGTCTCGAGCACCAATTGCCGAAGCCGTCGTGATACGGCCGGACTTCCACGGCGGGCGCGGTGTAGAGCCGATCGGGCACGATCAGGTCGGCGACGCGCGAATGATGGACGTTCAGGGTCAGGATCATCGGCGTCGGCTGCGGACACTCGTAGATCAACTCATAGCCAACCTTCAGTCGCATCGGGCTTCTCCTCGGGCTGGCGGTGGCTCGGCCGCATACTGCGCGCCCCACCCTGCGCCCTTCGCCGGTGCAAGTCGCGTGCTACAGCCAGCGCTCCAGCCAACCGGTCGTGCGGATCGCCGCCCAGACCGTCACGCCGGTGACCGACAGCGAGGCGAGCGCGGCGAGCAGCGCGATGCACAGCAATACGCCGTCCTCCTCGAGATAGGCGAAGGATAGCAGCATGATGACCAGCGCCGGGATGATGTGGCTGAACGGGAACGGCCAGACCAAGGTTGCGGCGAGCAGCAGTACAACCAGGCCGACGACGCGCTTGGTCGCCTCGAAGGGCGTCGGCCAGCGCGGACGGATCACCAGCTCCATGCGCCGCAGCAAGGGCAGGATGCGGTTGCCGACACGGCGCACTTTGGTCACCGGCAGGCGCCGCTCGACGATCAGGCGCGGCAGGACCGGCGCCTTGTGTGCCAGCATCATCTGCAGCGCGGGAAAAACGAGCAGAATGCCGACGATCCCCGAGGCGCCGGGCACCAGGCCGAGCAGCGCCATCAGCAGCATCACCACGCCGAACGAACGCTCGCGCAGGTTGGCGATGAACCACGCCGGCGTCACATCGGGCGGTGCGCGCTCGAACAGGTCCTCCAGCACGACCGAGGTTGGCACGCGCGCGGTCATACGACGCCCGCCGACGTGGCGTTGGAATCGTTGGCGAATATGACCACACGTTGGCTCACGGCAAACATGCTTAGGTGAATCGGTCCGCGGCGCGCATACTGCCGCACCCGGCAGATCACATCGAGAATCCAAGGCTGCGATGTCGGCGAACCCTATCAGGAGGAGCGACATCATGGCGGAAAACAAGAGTTTTGGTCGACGATTCGAGACTTATCGCGGCTCGAAGACGATGATCTTCTGGTCCTGCGCGGGCTGCGTCGTGGCGACGTTGATCCTGGGTTTCACCTGGGGCGGCTGGATGACCGCTTCCTCGGCGCGCAAGGCGGCCACGCAGGCGGGCTACGACGCGCGCGCCGACATGGCGGCGGCGATCTGCGTGAAGCGTTTCGGCAGCAGCCCCGACCACGTCGCCAACCTCGCGGCGCTGAAGGGCACGGACACCTGGAAGCGCGATGAGTTCATCGTCAAGGGCGGCTGGCTCAAGATCGATGGCCAGGAAGGCGATGTCTCCGGTGCCAGCACGCTGTGCGCGCAGCGGCTCATCGAAGGCAAGCCCGGCGTGACCAAGACCTCGGGCTGATCGCTGGGCGCGAACGCCGCCGTCTCGACTCGGGCCGTGAATTGCCCGAGAGTCGGACGGCGTGCCGTTCTTCATCGCTCTCGTCGTCGACGGAATCCTCGCCGGATCGATCTATGCGCTGATCGCGCTGGCCTTCGTCGTCGTCTACAAGGCCGCGCGCATCATCAATTTCGCGCTCGGCGAATGCGTCATGCTCGGCGCCCTGCTAGTTGCCTTCGCGCTGCACGGCCTGGGTCTCGGCCTGGCGGGCGCGCTGGCTGTCGCCGCCCTGGGCATGGCGGCGCTGGCGCTGCTGTTCAGCCGCCTGGTGCTGTACCGCCTGTTCGGCGCGCCGCTGATCTCGCTGATCATGGTGACGCTGGGGCTGGGCGCGCTGATCCGCGGCGGCGGCACCATCATGCTGGGCGGCGTGCCGCGCGAGATCGCGTTGCCGATCCCGCGGGCGCCGCTGGAGATCGGTACGCTGCAGATCGCCGCCGACCGGTTGACGGCGGCGGTCATTGCCGCGTTGTGCGTCGCGCTGGTGGCCTGGTTCCACCACCGCAGCCGTACCGGCGTGGCGCTGCGCGCTATCGCCGAGGATCGCACCGTGGCGATGGCTTCGGGCATCGATGTGCGGCGCTACGTGGCGCTGACCTGGGTAGCGATGGGCGTGATCTGCGTCGCCGCCGGCGTGCTGTGGACCTTCGTCTCGGGCGGCGGCTTCAGCGTCGCGCTGGTCGGGCTGAAGGTGTTCCCGATCGTTATCATCGGCGGGCTCGACAGCATACCGGGCACGGTCGTCGGCGCGATGATCGTCGGCGTGCTGGAGAGTCTCGCCGCCGGTTATCTCGATCCCGGCTTTGCGCCGGTCGCCGCGTGGCTGGTGCTGCTGATGGTCCTGATCCTGCGGCCTCAGGGCCTGTTCGGGACCCGGCGCGTCGAGCGCGTCTAGCGGATCGCTGGCAGCACTTCCTTCTCGAACAGGGCGCGGCTAACGGCGGCGTCGGTCTGATCGGCGCCGCGCGTGCCGCCGCTGGTCGCGATGCGCTCGAGGCCGAGCTTCTTCAGCTGCTCGAAGCGTTTCACGCAGGTCTCGGGCGAGCCGACGATGGCGAAGCGGTCAATGAATTCATTGGTCAAGGTCGTAGCCTGTTGCGAGTCGCCGCGCGTATGGGCGCGCATATCGTAGGCGTTGCGCAGGTTGTTCAGCACGTCGCGGTCCTTGCCACTGAGCGGCCCGCTGGCCTTACCATGCATGACAGAGAAGCGCGCGAAGGTCGTCAGCCCGCCGCGCACCAGGCCGCGCGCGGCCTCGACATTGGCGTGGCAGGCCGCGTTGACATAGGCGCCGTAGGTGATGCCGTCGGGGTTGAGGCCGGCGTCCTTGCGCGTCTTGCGCGCCAGCTCGATGCCCCAGGCGATGCGTTCCACGTCGGCGCCCAGGGTGAACATGATGCGATCGGCGTGTAGCGCCGAGATCGCGATCACCTTCGGGCCGCTGGCGGCGACCTCGACCGGCACCTTGGCGCCCTCGGCGATCCAGGCGATGCGGCTGGCCGACGGTGCGTTGGCGAGCTCGAGCTCCGACATTGGCGGCGCCACGTCGAGCGGGATGTCAATGTCGTCGAAGGCCACCGACTCGCCGCGCAGATAGACCTGCAGTTGCCTGAGGTAGCGCTCGAACTGCGCCAGCTTGGCCGGCGCGCGGCCGAGATGCGCCAGCGCCGAGTCGCCGCGGCCGATGCCGAGCACGGCGCGGCCCTGCGACACGCGGTTGACCGAGGTGATCGAATTGGCGGTCACCGCCGCGTGCCGCGTGACGGAGTTGGTGACACCCGTGCCGAGACCCAGCTTCGTCGTCACCGTCGCGGCCATCGCCAGCGCGATGTAGGGATCGCCCGAGAGATTCTGCGAGTCGACCACCAGCAGGCCGTTCCAGCCGGCTTCCTCGGCTTGTTGCGCCACCCGCATCGTGCCGCGCGGTGACGCCACCGTCGTCGTCCAGAGCTGCATCGGAAGGATCCTTCTTACGCCAAGCCGGCGACGGGCGTGGATGGGCGGCGATCGACGCGGTGTTCGACCAGGAAGCGCGCGGTCGCCGGACGGCCGTCCTTGATGTACGCCGCCAGCAGCGTGTTCTCGATCAGGTCGCGCTGGGCGCGGCTGCCGCCGATGCGCACCGTCTCGACCAGCACCGGCTCGAGCGTCGCGATCGCGCCCTTCCAGTCGCCGCGGCCATAGGCCTCGAGACCGGCGGCCAGCCGCGGCACGACATCGCCCGTGACCGAGCGGCCGGACTCGACACGCTGCTTCAGGTCGGCGGCGATGGCGGCGAGGCCGTCGGCGTCGCCCGCCGCGACGCACGCCAGTGCGCGATGCACGTCGATGAAGGCGATGCCAGCCCTGGGGAAGGATTTCAGCGCGTAGTCGCGGATGTCGCGCCATTCGCTCTCGCGGCGGGGATGGCCCGCGAGCTCGGCGCGCCACAGGAAGGCAGGCGAGTCGGTGGCGACATTGAGCGCGGGCCCCCAGGCGCCGCCGGGCCGCACGGCCTTCTCGTACACCTGCCAGGCACGCTCGATCTGACCCAGCGTCAGCGCGGATATCGCCACATGCCAGGAGATGTGGCAGTGCATCAGCCCCTCGCGCGGATAGCTCGGCAGCCAGGAATCGAGATAGGCGAGCGCGGCGCGGTCCTCGCCCATCTCGTACAGCACATGCGCCTTGATGTGCGCGCCATGCGCGTTCTTCGCATTGGTCGCCATGCTGCGCTCGATCAGCGCCAGCGCCTCGTCGAGCCGGCCGACTTCCTCGAGCGCGAAGGCGAGGACGGACTGGTACCACCAATCGTCCTGGAGGTGCCGGCGCAGCGTCTCGAGGAACTCGACCTGCTCGGGCTCGCGATCGCGCCTTCCGGAAAAGCCGATCAGGCCGAACACGCCGGTGGCCGGCGCGGCGGCCATGGCGTCACGGGGATGCGATGCGAGATGCGCGCGCGTCGCGACCAGCGCTTCGACCGGTTTGCCCTCCATCGCCAGGCACAGCGCGTCGACATGTGCCTGCTCACGCGGCGTGGCCTGGGCGGCGTGCTCGCGCGCCGCGGCGATCGAGGCCCGCGCACCGCCGACATTGGCCATCAGGAAATGCGCCCGCGCCAGCGCGGCGTGGGCGACGGCGAGATCGGGCTGCGCCATCAGCGCGCGTGCCAGATGCGCTTCCGCGCCATGCGCCGCCGACAACACGCAGTCGACGCCGGCGATGTAGGCGTCGCGCGCGGTGGCGGAGTCGGTGCTGATCGGCAGTCCGTAACGGTCGGCGAGCATGGTTGAGCGTTCCCCCGGTGGTCTTTGCCGGAGAGGCTAGCCGGTTCGGCGCGCCGGTGCGACGCTAGATCTTCAGCTCGCTGAAGAAGTCGTTGCCCTTGTCGTCGGTGACGATGAAGGCGGGGAAGTTCTCGACCTCGATGCGCCAGATCGCTTCCATGCCGAGTTCCGGATACTCCAGCACCTCGACCTTGCGGATGTTGTTCTTGGCCAGGATCGCCGCCGGGCCGCCGATCGAGCCGAGGTAGAAGCCCCGGTGCTTCTTGCAGGCGTCGACGACCTGCTGGCTGCGGTTGCCCTTGGCTAGCATGACCATCGAGCCGCCGGCGGCCTGGAACAGATCGACGTAGGAATCCATGCGGCCCGCTGTGGTCGGCCCGAAGGAGCCCGAGGCCATGCCCGTCGGTGTCTTGGCCGGGCCGGCGTAGTAGACTGGGAAATCCTTAAAGTACTGCGGCAGGCCCTCGCCACGATCGAGCCGCTCCTTGAGCTTGGCGTGCGCGGAGTCGCGCGCGACGATCAGCGTGCCACTGAGGCTGACGCGCGTCTTCACGGGATGCTTGGTCAAGGTCGCCAGCGTGTGCGCCATGCCCTTGTTGAGATCGACGGGTACCACTTCGCCGGAAAGCTGCGTCGGCTCGACCTCTGGCAGGTACTGCGCCGGGTTGGTTTCGAGCTGTTCGAGGTAGACGCCATCCCTGGTGATCTTGCCCATCGCTTGGCGGTCGGCGGAGCAGGAGACGCCCATGCCGATCGGCACCGAGGCGCCGTGGCGCGCCAGGCGGATGACGCGCACGTCGTGGCAGAAATACTTGCCGCCAAACTGCGCGCCGATGCCCATCTTGCGCGTCAGGTCGAGCACCTTCTGCTCCATCTCGCGGTCGCGGATGGCGACACCGTGCTTGTTGCCCTCGCTCGGCAGGTTGTCGAGGTAGCGCGTCGAGGCGAGCTTCACCGTCTTCAGGGTCAGCTCGGCGGACGTGCCGCCGATGACGATGGCGAGGTGGTAGGGCGGGCAGGCGGCGGTGCCCAGAGTGCGGATCTGGGTGTCGAGGAACTTCAGCAGCGACGCCTCGTTCAGCACCGCCGGCGTCTGCTGGTAGAGGTAGCTCTTGTTGGCTGAGCCGCCGCCCTTGGCGATGAACAGGAATTTGTAGGCGTCGCCCTCGGTGGCGTAGATCTCGATCTGCGCCGGCAGGTTGGTGCCGGTCTGCGCCTCCTTGAACATCGTGAGCGGCGCCACCTGCGAATAGCGCAGATTGGTCTCGGTGTAGGTCTTGAACACGCCCTTGGCGATCGCCGCCTCGTCGCCGCCGCCGGTCCACACGCGCTGGCCCTTCTTGCCCATGACGATGGCGGTGCCGGTGTCCTGGCACATCGGCAGCACGCCGCCGGCGGAGATGTTGGCGTTCTTCAGCAGTTCCAGCGCCACGTACTTGTCGTTGGTCGTGGCCTCGGAATCGTCGAGGATCGACGACAGCTGCCTGAGGTGACCCGGCCGCAAAAGATGCGAGATCTCGTGGAAGGCGGCGGCGGTCAGCGTGGTGATCGCCTCGGGATCTACCGTCAGCACCTCGGTGCCATTGAGCTTCGTCGTGCCGACGAAATCCGACGTCAGCTTGCGGTACGGCGTGGCATCGTCGCCGAGCGGAAACATGTCCTGGTAAACGAAATCGACCATCGCGCCCTCCGGGGTGGCCGTTGCCTACACGCGCAGGCGCCCCTAGGCAATGGCCGCGCGCGTGAGCCACAGGCCGAGGAAGAGGGCTCCGACCGAGCCCAGTACCGAGGCCACCACATAGCCGCCCGCCAAGGCGATCTGCTGGCGCTCCACCAGCAGCGCGACATCGAGCGAGAAGGCCGAGAAGGTCGTGAAACCGCCGAGGATGCCGGTGGCGAGGAACAGGCGCCACGGCTCCGTAGAGGTCCCGCGGAAGGCGAACCACGCCGCCAACAGGCCCATCACCAGCGAGCCCACGACGTTGACCGTGAGCGTACCCCAGGGGAAGCCGGGGCCGAGCAGGCGCAGGCTGGCGAGGTTCACGCCGTGGCGCAGCGCCGCGCCAATACCGCCGCCGACAAAGACGATCAGATAGCCCTGCATCGCGCCCTCCCCCTGTGCGCCGCCATGGTAGAATGATTGTCCGGTGGGCGCATGCCGACCGACCTCCGATGGAGCCCCAAATGTCCGACCTCACGCCCGAGAACGTCAGGGTCATGCTGTCGCGGGTCGGCCTGAGCCAGAGCGAGGTCGCGCGCTTGGTCGGCGCGCAGGAGCGCACGGTACGGCGCTGGCTGGGCGGCGAGCCCGGGCCTGATGGTGAGGCGTTCGTGCCCTCGCCGCAGCATTGGTTGCGCCTGTTCAATCTGTGCAAGGCGCAGGACCGCGCGGCCGAGCAGGCGATGCGCTTGATTCGCCGCCTGAGGACCAACGCCGAGGAGACCGGCCGGGCGCTCGAGCCGGTCAGCGTGCGCCTGGCGCGCGACGATGCCGACGCGCGGCGCGCCGGCATGCCGTTCCTGTCGGCGCACATCGCTGTCGTGCGCCGCATCGTCGAGCGCTGCGAGGCGGAGGGAATCCCCTACGACGTCGTCGCCATGGTCGCGCCGCCCGGGCGCGCCTGAGACTACTTCTTGCGGAAGGCGTCGAGCGCGACGACCTTGGCGTCGCCGTCCTTGGCCGGCTTGTCGTCCTTCATGTCGTCGGCCGTGACATGCATCGGATTCTTGTCGGAGGCGGCGGGCGCGGGCTGGGCCGGCGCCTTGTCGGCATCGGGCGGAGCGGCCAAAGCCGGCAGCTTCTCCGGCGCCGGCAATTGCCCGGCGGGCTGATCGCGCTTCTCGAATTGCAGGCCGAAGCGCACCGAAGGATCGACGAAGGCGAGCATGGCGGAGAACGGCACCTTGAGCCGCTCGTTGCGTTTGTTGAAGCTGACCGTGACCTCGAACGATTCCTCGCCGACCTCGAGACCCCAGTACTGGTGCTGCAGCACGATGGTCATCTCGTCGGGATACTTCTCACGCAGATAGTCGGGCATCTGCACGCCGGCGGCCGTGGTGCGGAAGCTGATGTAGAAATGGTGCGCGCCGGGCAGGCCGTCGGCCGCGATCATCGTCAGCACGCGGCGAACCACCGAGCGCAACGCATCGTCGACCAGCGCGTCGTATTGCAGCTTGTCAGCCATTCTTCCGTCGGACCTCTAGGTTGAGACTTGGCCGTGTGTCGCGCCGCTGTCAACCCGCGCCGTCACTGCTTGGTCCAGGTGATCCGGTAGATGCAGCCGTCGACGAATTCGACCAGCGTGCTGCGCATGTTGCCCCAATAGGTGCGCACGGGGCGACCATTATAGCCGATGTCGACCGCCTTCAGCCCGTCATCGCCGATGCGGATCATCATCGGTCCACCATAGGTCGTGCTCGCCTGCAACACGCCGTTGCTCGCCGTGCCGGTGATGGTGAACGAATCCATGCAGATGCGGCCACGCGCGTGGGTCTGCACGGAGGCCGTCGCCGTCCAACGCCCATCGCCGGCATGCAGCGACGGCGGTGGCTTGCGCGCGGCCTCCTCGCGGCGCCGGCGTTCCTCCTCGGCGGCGGCGCGGCGACGCGCCTCGTCGGCCGCCGCGCGTGCCCGCGCTTCTTCCTCGGCCTTGCGCCGGGCCTCTTCCTGGGCGCGCCGTTGCGGATCGTCGGCGGCGGCCTTGCGCCGCGCCTCTTCTTCAGCCGCGCGCCGCCTGGCCTCCTCGACGGCGCGAGCCCGCGCAGCCTCCTCGTCCGCGGCGCGTCGGCGCGCCTCGTCGGCGGCCCGCGCCCGGGCGGCTTCCTCGTCCGCCTTGCGCCGGGCCTCGTCGGCGGCGCGGCGACGGGCTTCCTCTTCGGCCGCCGCACGACGGCGCGCATCCTCCTCGACCGCCCGCGCGCGCGCGGCCTCTTCGTCCGCGGCGCGCTGGCGGGCGTCAGCGGCGGCCTTCGCGCGGGCGGCTTCCTCCGCCGCGCGAACTCGCGCGGCCTCCTCATCGGCGGCGCGCTGGCGCGCCGCGGCTTCTTCGACCCGGCGGCGTTCGGCTTCATCCGCCGCGGCCTTCGCCCGCGCGGCGGCTTCCGCCTCGGCCTGACGACGCGCGGCTTCGGCGAGGTCGGCCTTGCGGTGTTCCTCGTCGGCGGCGCGACGATCAGCTTCCCGACGCTGCCGCTCGGCGCCATCGAACAGGCCGAGCCCGCCAGCGACCAGCAACCCGCCGCCACCGCCCAGCGCCAGGAGCGCCAGCGCGCCGGCGATTAGCGGCCAGCGCGTGCGCCTAGCCGGCCGCTCGTCACGCGCCGCGACGCGGCTGGGCGATTGCTCGCGCAGCGAGGGTTGGCGCACCGATGGTTCGCGGACGGATGGTTGGCGCCGCGACGGCGAGGTCTCGGGAGGCGGCCGCATTGACGGTGTCGCGCCGGGCTGTGACGGCCTGGGCGTCGCCACCGCGCCCGACTTGCTCGAGCGCTGGCCGGCGATCACCGTCGGGAAATCGGTCCGCGTCGTCGAGAGGCTGGGGTCGGCCGGCATCGGCTCGTCGAAGAGCAGGGCGCGCCACACCGCCACCGATGGCGGACGGTCGTCCTTGCGCAGGCCCAGCCCGGCGTCGAGGCCGGCGAGGAAGGCGTCCGGATACTTGCCGGCGCCCGCCTGCGTCGCCGGCACCATGCGGTCGTTGAGCAGGCGCGTCGTGGCGTCGGGCGGCGGCCAACCGGTGATCGCTTCGTAGAGCGTCGCGGCCAGCGCGTAGATGTCGGTCCACGGACCCTGCTCGCCGTCGGCCGCGTACTGCTCGGCCGGCGCGTAGCCCGGCGTGTAGACGCTGGTCATGGCGTGGGTGCCGCTGCGCCGGGAGATGCGCGCGGCGCCGAAGTCGACCAGCACCGGCTGGCCGTTGGGCCGGATCAGGATGTTGCCCGGCTTGATGTCGCGGTGCAGGTAGCCGCGGGCGTGCACCGCCTCGAGGCCGTTCAGCAGCTGACGCGTGATCGGCAGCAGGCGCTCGGCCGCCATCGGGCCGTCGCGATCGAGGATGAACGCCAGGCTGCGCCCCTCGATCAGCTCCATCACCATGTAGCCGGTGCCGTTGGTCTCCATGAAATCGTGCACGGCCACAATGTTGGGCGCGCTCATCGCCGCGAGCGTGCGGGCCTCGTCGACGAAGCGTTGAAGGCCCCAGTGATAGAGTTGCGTGTCGGAGGCCGAGCGCGGGCGGATCGTGGTGTCGTTGTCGCGCACCGCGACGTCGGCCGGCAGGTACTCCTTGACGGCGACGTCGCGGCGCAAGGCTTCGTCGCGCGCCCGGTAGGTGATCCCGAAGCCGCCTTCGCCCAGCACCGAACTCAGGGTGTAACGGCCGACACGGTAGCCCGTCGGCAGCGCCACCAGTCGACCCCCCTCCATCGGGCCTGCCTCCATCTCGGCCTGTCGGCCGATTGACATGAGCATACGCTCATATCGCCGCGCAGGAAACACCAGGACTGCGCCGACGGTAAGGCAAGTCAGAGGCCAAGCGGTGGATGAAATCAAGTGGAGGGGCTTCTGTTGCCCGGTGCCCCTCCGAACCGCGCTTACGTCCGCTGTTTAGGCGGCAGCAGCGAGTGCAACGTCGTTATCGTTGGCACTTCTGGTTTGGCCCGGTAACGGCGGTACCATGCCGAGCGAAAACTACGCCTTTACTGCGTCCGTCGATCCTGTTTCGCCCCCTCATGGTGGAGGCGCCGGGTACTGCCCCCGGGTCCGAGCCGCCTATTTTACGCAGCGTTTATCGCCATAGCCGGTTGCCCGGCAAAACCAATATAGGCCACCGCGCCGGTGAATTGAAGGCCGACACGACGCTTGCCGCTAGTCGAACCGCCGCTGCGGCATCGGCGGCGCCGGGTAGCGGCCGAGCTTCAGGTTCCAGTAGGCCCAGGAACGCCCGTCGAAGACCCCGGGCGGCGCATGGTCGAGCGCATCGCGCAGGTCATCGTCGTCCAAGTGCCGGCGCAGGACCTTGACGTCGTCATGCGTCCCGTATGTCAGCACATGCGCGACGAAGTGTTCAGGATAGGCGAGCGTATCCACGGGCGCCTTGAACCATACAGTCGCTTTGGCCAGTTCGAGCAGATCGGGGGTCGGATGAAGCGCTTTCAACGTGTCGCGCCTCCAGGTGGCCGAATGGGGGTCAGACTCGGCAAGCGATCAAGATCGACCGCGTCAACGGCGGCCACCAGTCTTCGCCGCACCTCACCTGATAGCGTCGCGAGGTTGCCATCGTCGAAGAAGGACAGGGCTTTGAGGGTGATCTGGGGATTGAAGGTGGAGCCATAAAGCGCGACCCCCGCCGCAAGAGCCGTTGGCAGATCCATGCCATTCGCCATGAGTGTGTCGATGTCGACATAGTCCTTGGCCTCGGGTCTTCGCTGAACGGTCGAGACTTTCGTCCCGGCAAGATCGATGCCCGAGGCGATGCGAACACCACTTTGTTGGACGGCGTCGGGCTCTTGCAATAGTCCGAGCCGGGGGACGCCGAAGAAGGACACCAACACGGGCCCGTCGCGCATGACGCGGCACGTCAATGTGTTCGCCTCGCTGTGGAGAACCGACGCACCAGCAAGGAAGGGAATACTCTCCATCAGCCTGGCGGGATCGAAGTTCGCGTGAGCGAAGAAGTCGAAGTCCTCCGACTGACGGTGACCGTAGCGCAGCGCGATCGCCGTTCCGCCATAGAGAGTGAAGATCGACGGCACGTCGGATAATTCCATCCACAGCGCGCGCTGAGGCGGGGGCAGAATGTCGAGCCGGGGCGTCAGAAGTGCTGGCATCGGTCGTCGATAGCCTACATCAGGGCGCCTCCGGATGCCGCTTTTCCCCGTTCAGTCCGGCGGCCCGGGGCGATAGATTGGCGGCCAACCACGGAAAGCGCCATGCCCCTCTCGACCGACCAGAAAGCCGAAATCGACCAGTTGCGCGCCGGCGCGACGCCGACGCGGCGCGCCGTGGCGCCCGCGCTGGAGGAGATCCTCTACGAGGCGTTGCCGGTGCTCGACCACGGCTTCGTGCGCGTCGTCGACTACATGGGCGACGACGCCGCCGTCGTGCAGGCCGCCCGCGTGAGCTATGGCCGCGGCACCAAGAAGGTCAGCGAGGATCGCGGCCTCATCAACTATCTCATGCGGCACCGCCACACGACGCCGTTCGAGATGTGCGAGATCAAGTACCACGTGAAGCTGCCGATCTTCGTGGCGCGCCAGTGGATCCGCCACCGCACCGCCAACGTCAACGAGTACTCGGCGCGCTACTCGATCCTCGATCGCGAGTTCTACATTCCCCGGCCCGAGCACCTCGCGGCGCAGAGCAAGGTCAACCGCCAGGGCCGCGACGCGGTGCTGACCGGCAAGGAGGCCGAGCGGGTCTTCGACCTGCTGCGCAAGGATTCCGAGCTGGTCTACGAGCATTATCTGGAGATGCTCAACGAGGGCGAGGACGGCGCGGCGCTCGATCCCGAGCGTTCCGGCCTGGCGCGCGAGCTGGCGCGCATGAACCTGTCGCTGAATTACTATACCCAATGGTACTGGAAGACCGATCTGCACAATCTCATGGGCTTCCTCTCGCTACGCGCCGACGCGCATGCGCAGTACGAGATCCGCGCCTACGCCGACGTGATGATCGACACGCTCCGGCGCTGGACGCCCGCTTGCCACGAAGCGTTCATGGAATACCGCATGGGCGGCACCCATCTCTCGGAGAAGGGACTGGCGGCGGTCAAGCGCATGCTGGCGGGCGAAACGGTCGACGCGAAATCGAGCGGCCTGTCGGCGCGCGAATGGCGCGAGCTGATGCAGTCGCTAGGACGTCCGGCCTGAGGTGTCTTCCTGGGACCGCCGGCGTCCCGCCGGCTCATGCGAAGAGGCCGGCGGGACGCCGGCGGTCCCAAAGAAGTCCCTAGCCGCGCTCAGGATCAGCGCCCGGGCTCGAACTCCAGCCTGACGCGGTTGGGATGGGCGGCGGCAAATCTGCGCAGCTCGGCCGCGATGCGCTCGGCATCGGCGGGATCGATGACGTAGATCGAGAAGGCGGCCTCGGGCACGGCCAGGGGCCGCCCGGTGGCGATCTTGGTGAAAGGCGGCGGCGCGCCCACCCACTGCGTGTAGTACTCGTCGAACAGGATCGCGAGCTTGACGTCACGCCGCTTGGCAAGGTCCCGCACCGCCTCGTTGTCGAGGCGACGGGCCAGCACCAGGGCCGCGACCTCCCTGTCGCCCAGCGCCAGAACGTCGGTCAGCGCCGGCGAGGCACGCCACACCAGGGCGCCGATATTCATCGCCATGACGGAGCCGTCGGCGCGTGTCTCCTCGATGAACTGGGCCGGCCAGTAGTCGCGCTGCCACACCGTGGCGGCGGCGAGCCCGAGATCGCGATGCATGACCACGCCGCGATGCGCCAGCAGACCGCTGCCGATCGCCGCGACGGCCAGCCCGAGGATCGCGGCGCGCACGGTGATGGCGCGCGGCGGCGGCTCGAGATGCGCCATCGCCACCGGCAGGTAGACGCAGAACAGCGCCAGCAGATAGGCCTCGTAGCGGCCACCCCAGCCGAAATGACCGAAGGTGGCGTGGATCCAGGCACCGACGAGCGACAGCGCCAAGGCGATCCACCAGGCCTGCTTGATGGTTTGGCGATCGCGCGCGGCGGCCCACACCAGCACGATGGCCGAGATCGCCATCAGCGCCGCCAGCAGTGGGACATAGACGATCAGCCGCTTCAGTGGATACCAGAGCAGGAACTTGGCCAACGCCCATGACGAGCCCTGCGTCAGCAGGTCGCCGAGGCCGGTCTTCACCAGGATCGGCGTCGGCAGCATCCACCAGCCCTCGCTCATCGAGATCGCGCCGAAGACGTAGGGCCCGATCGCTGTGACCAGCAGCGCGGCGACGGCGAAGAGCCACTGCCGCGCGATCAGGCCGCCCAGCACCGCCAGCGCGCCCAACCACAGGCTCTCGTAGCGCACCAGCGGCAGGGCGAAGAGCGCGAGATAGAGGGTGAAGCTGGCGGCCAGTTCGTCGGTATCCGACAGACGGCGCGCCACGGCGTCGACGGCGATCAACATCAGCGCGGCATGCGCCACGTGCTCCATCGCGCCCAGGACCAGGGCGATCGGCGCCGTCGCCAGCATGAGCGCGATCGCCCCGGTGATCGCCCAGCCGACGCGCCAGGCGCCGCCGACGGTCTGCCAGCGCGTGCCCCGCGCGGCGTTGGCGAGCGTCACCGCGGTGTCGGCCGGTCGCGACAGCTGCTCGGCGGCGACAAGCAGCAGGCCGATCGCAGCCAGGATGTTGAGCACGAAGACGACGGTCTCGCCGACACCGAACACGGCATAGACCATGGAGAGCACCAGCACCCAGAGCGGCGAGGATGACGCCGAGGCGAACTCGCGCGGCGTCAGCCCGTAGACGCTGTGCTCGGCCAGCGTGCGCGCCATCGCCATATGGATGTAAGCGTCGTCGAGCCAGGAGATCAGCCGGCCATCACAGGCATCGACGACCGCGACGATGGCCGCGGCCATGCCCGCCGCGAACGCGAGCAGCAGCGCGATCGATAGCAGGAACCAGGTGGGGCGCGTCAGGGTCGGGAACATTGGCGGATCACCATAGCGACGCGCCGTCGGCGCTGCCATAAACGCGCGCGATACAAACGGCCGCGCGGAGACGCCCCGATGATCGACACGCCGCACAGACCCATGCGCATCCTGCCGGAACGCAAGCGCCACGCCGCCGCCGTCGAGGCGCTGATCGCCGCCTCGTTCGGCCCCGACCGCCTGCAGAAGACGGTCTACAAGCTGCGCGAGAACGTCAAACCGATCCGCGAGCTGTGCACCGTCGCCGTCGACGACAAGGGCAGGCTGGTGGCCAGCCTGCGGTTCTGGCCGATCCTGATCAACGGGCAATGGCCGGCGGTGCTGCTGGGACCGCTGGCCGTGTCGCCGGAGCTGCGCGGCCTGGGCTTCGGCAAGGCGCTGATGTGGCACGCGCTGGCGCGCTGCCGCGAGCTTGGCATCGCGCGCATCATCCTGGTCGGCGATCCCGAGTACTACATCCCGTTCGGCTTCCGGCGCGACCTGGCGCTGCACCTCCAGTTGCCGGGCTGGGTCGAGGAGCGCCGCTTCCTGGCGCTCGAGACCATCGCCGGCTCGATGATCGGGGTGCACGGCATGATCGGCAAAGCCGAGCCGCCGCCGAAGAAGAAGCCCGAGCCCAAAAAACCGCCGGCGAAGAGGCGCGACCGCATGCGCGACCAGGCGCGCAAGGCGCAGGCCCGGAGCCGCCTCGAACGCCGCCGCAAGGCGGCTAAACGCAAGCGCGGTTAGGCGTCGACGTCGGGCCGAAGATCAACGAATGACGATGCGCGGCGCCGGGCGGCTCTGTTCGCCACCGTCGAGCGCGGCCCACACGCGGGCGGCGATGTCACGGTAGATGCGGGCGTGCTCGCCGTCGGGCTTGGCCGTGACGATCGGATCACCGGCGTCGGAATGGGTGCGGATGTCGAGATGCAGCGGCACCTCGCCGAGGAACGGCACGCCGAGCTTCTCGGCCTCGTGGCGGGCGCCGCCATGGCCGAAGATCTCCGAGCGCTCGCCGCAATGCGGGCAGAGGAAGTAGCTCATGTTCTCGACGAAGCCCAGCACCGGCACGGCGGTCTTGCGGAACATCTGCAGGCCCTTGCGGGCGTCGATCAAGGCGATGTCCTGCGGCGTGGACACGATCACCGCGCCGGCCAGCTTGACCTTCTGCGCCATGGTGAGCTGGGCGTCGCCGGTGCCTGGCGGCATGTCGACGATCATCACATCGAGCGGACCCCAGTCGACGTCGCGCAGCATCTGCTCGAGCGCGCTCTGCACCATCGGGCCGCGCCAGATCATCGGCGTGTCCTCGGCCACCAGGTAGCCGATCGACATGGTCTTCAGCCCGTGGCGCTCGATCGGCATGAGGACGCGGCCGCCTTCCTTGGGCGTCGGCTTCTCGGTCACCTTGAGCATGCGCGGCATGGAGGGGCCGTAGATGTCGGCGTCGAGCAGCCCGACCTTGCGGCCCAGCGCCGCCAGCCCCAGCGCGAGATTCACGGCGGTCGTCGACTTGCCGACGCCGCCCTTGCCCGAGGCCACGGCGACGATGTGCTTCACGCCGGGCGCCAGCAGCGCCGCCTGGGCGTCGCCGCCTTGAGCGGGACCACCGGGCGCGGCGCGGCCGGCGCGCTGGCCGGCATGGTGGTGCGGCGCCGGTGCGCGAGCGGGGGGGCGTTCGGCGGTCATCACGGCGGTGACGCTCTGCATGCCCGGAATGGCGCGCACGGCGGCTTCGCAGGCCTGGCGTAGCTTCTCGATGCCGGCGCCCATCGCCGGGTCGACCTTGAGCGCGAACTGCACATGGCCGCCACGCGTGGCGACGCCGTCGATCAGGCCGGCCGCAACCACGTCCTTGCCCGACGCCGGGTCGCGCACCGCCGCCAGCGCGCGCTCCACCGCCGCGCGGTCGATCTCCGCCATATCAGCCTCCGCCCGCTTGAATAGCCACGCCTGCGCCCAATATCGACCCGGACGCTTCCTTGCGCCGCCCCGGTGCGTGTCATATAGGCGTCCCGGTCGAATGCAAGAAGGACGGACGCGCTTTCCCGGCCGTCCAGCGAGGGTGTGAATGCCTTGGAACAACAATAGCGGCGGTGGCGGCGGCGGCCCGTGGGGCGGCGGCGGCCAAGGCGGCGGTGGCGGACCCTGGGGCGGCAAGGACAACAAGCCGCGCGGTCCGTTCGGCGGCGGACCCAAGCCGCCCGATATTGAGGAGGTCCTGCGCAAGGGCCAGGATCGCCTGAAGAATCTGATGCCCGGCGGCATGGGCTCGACCCGCGGCATCCTGCTGATCGGCCTGCTGATCGTGGCGGTCTGGCTGGTCACCGGCTTCTATCGCGTCGAAACCAACCAGCAAGCGATCGAGCTGGTATTCGGCCAGCCGCGCGGCGCGCCGACCGGCGAGGGTCTGCAGTACAACCTCCCCGGCCCGATCGGCCGGGTCATCAAGGTCGACGTCACCAATCAGCGCTCGGTCACCATCGGCGCCGGCGCCCAGCCCGACGCCCGCACCACGCGCGGCCCACGCCAGATCGCGACCTCGGAAAACCTCATGCTGACCGGCGACGAGAACATCCTCGACGTCGGCTTCGTCGTCTTTTGGCAGGTCGCCGACGCGGTGAAGTACGTTTTCAACGTGCCGAACCCCGATGAGACGGTGAAGGCGGCGGCCGAATCGGCCATGCGACAGGTGATCGGCCGGTCCCAGCTGCAGTTCGCCCAGACCGAGGGCCGCAGCCGCATCGAGCAGGACGCCCGCGAGGAGATCCAGCGCATGCTCGACAGCTATGGCGCGGGCATCCGCGTCACCCAGCTGCAGCTACGCCAGTCCGACCCGCCGGCGCAGGTGATCGCCGACTTCCGCGACGTCCAGGCGGCGCGCGCCGACAAGGAGCGTCGCATCAACGACGCCAATGGCTACCGCAACGAGATCCTGCCGCGGGCCAAGGGCGAGGCCGAGGTGATCACCCAGGCCGCCGAGGCCTACCGCACCGAGATCCTCAACCGCGCCCAGGGCGACGCCCAGCGCTTCGTCTCGGTCTACAACCAGTACACGCTGGCCAAGGACATCACGACGCAGCGCATCTATCTCGAGACGATGGAGCAGGTCCTGCGTAACGTGAACAAGGTGCTGATCGACAAGAACGGTGGTGGGGTCGTGCCCTACCTGCCGCTGCCGGAGTTGCGCCGCGCGACGGGTGGCACCGAGCCTTCATCGCAACCTGCTCCGGGAGGCACGCGATGAGCGGCCGTTCCATCGCCCTGATCGTCGTCCTGGGCGTGCTGGCACTGCTCGTCCAGCAATCCTTCTTCATCATCGATCCGACCAAGCAGGCGCTGGTCACCCAGTTCGGCGCCATCGTCGGCAAGCCGCGCACCGAGCCCGGAATCTACCTCAAGATTCCACTGGTCCAGGACGTGGTGAAGATCGAGAAGCGGCTGCTGCACATCGAGGCGGAAGAGTTCGAGCTGATCGCCGGTGACCAGAAGCGACTGGTCGTCGACGCCTTCGCCCGTTACCGCATCGTCGATCCGCTGAAGTATTATCAGGCCACGGGCAACAACGAGATCGTCTTTCGCGGCCAGCTCAGCAACCTGATCAACGGTAACATCCGCCGCGAGCTCGGCACCGTGCCGCTCCAGGCCGTGCTGTCAGGCCGCCGCGGCCAGCTGATGCGCGAGATCACCGAGCTGGTGCAGGGCTCGGCGCTGCGCGATTACGGCGTCCAGGTCGTCGACGTGCGTATCAAGCGCGCGGACCTGCCGCAGGCCAACTCCGAGGCGGTGTTCAACCGCATGAAGACGGAGCGCCAGCAGGAGGCTCGCCAGCTGCGCGCCGAGGGCGACGAGGAGAACCAGCGCATCCGCGCCAACGCCGACCGCGAGCGCACCGTCCTGCTGTCGGAGGCCCGCCGCAAGGCCGAGGTGCTGCGCGGCGAAGGCGACGCCACGGCTATCAAAGTCTACGCCGACGCCTTCGGCCGCGACCCGCAATTCTACGCCTTCTATCGCTCGATGGAGGCCTACCGGCAGGCGTTGGGCGGAGCGGGCACGACCATGGTGCTGAGCCCGGACAGCGAGTTCTTCCGCTATTTCGGCTCGATCAACGGCAAGCCGGAGGAGAAGAAGTAGCGAGTGGCTTGTTGCCTTCCCCGCGAGCGGGGGAAGGCAAGAAGGAATGCCGCTCACCGTTGCAAGAATGTCACCCTCACGAAAGTTTTAGCGTTCGTCCCACATGCACGCCCGCGCCACATTTGCGCCACCTCGGCCCCCCATGTAGGACTCTAGGTCAATGGGTTTCGACGCGTTTCCGGCGCTCGCTCTTCGACCGGCCGGAAGCCCTCGGAGGCTAGTTGTGAGCATCACATCCGTCTTGTCGTCGGCCGACCTCCGGGGAGGGGGATCGGCCCGTAGCGTATTCTCCCTGGTGCGTGGCGCGGCGCTCGCCGCTGTCGGCGCCTTCGCGCTGCTGGTCGTGTCGCCGGCCAGCGCCCGCGACGCGCCGCCGGGCTTCGCCGATCTCGCCGAAAAGCTGCTGCCGGCCGTGGTCAACATCGCCACCACGCAGGCCGCCGCGCCCGACCGGTCGCGTCCGCGCGACATGCCCCAGGCGCCGCCGGGCTCGCCGCTCGAGGACCTGTTCCGCGAGTTCTTCCGCGACCGCCAGGGGCAGGGTCCGAACCAGCCGCGCCGCGGCACCTCGCTGGGCTCCGGCTTCATCGTCGACCCGCAGGGCTACATCATCACCAACAACCACGTCATCGAGGGCGCCGACGAGATCACGGTGCAGCTGCACGACGACACGCAGCTCAAGGCCAAGCTGATCGGCCGCGACACGCTGATCGACATCGCCGTGCTCAAGGTCGAGCCGCCCAACAAGAAGCCCATGCCGTTCGTGAAGTTCGGCGATTCCGACAAGACCCGGATCGGCGACTGGGTGGTGGCGATCGGCAACCCGTTCGGGCTGGGCGGCACGGTCACCGCCGGCATCGTCTCGGCCCGCGCGCGCGAGATCGGCGGCCGGTACGACGACTACATCCAGACCGACGCCTCGATCAACAAGGGCAACTCCGGCGGCCCGCTGTTCAACATGGATGGCGACGTGATCGGCGTGAACACGGCGATCTTCTCGCCCACCGGCACCAGCCTGGGCATCGGCTTCTCGATCCCCGCCAACATCGCCAAGTCGGTCGCCGACCAGCTGCGCGAGTTCGGCAAGGTTCGCCGCGGCTGGATCGGCGTGCAGATCCAGGGTGTGTCCGAGGACATGGTCGAACCCTTCGGCCTCGACAAGGCGCGCGGCGCGCTGATCGCCGGCCTGACGCCCAACGGTCCGGCCGAGAAGGGTGGCCTCAAGCAGCGCGACGTCGTGCTGAGCTTCAACGGCAAGGACGTGCCGGATTCGCGCAAGCTGCCGCGTATCGTCGCTGACACCCGCGTCGGCGACACCGTCGAGGTGGTGGTCCAGCGCGGCGGCAAGCGCCAGACCCTGCGCATCAAGGTCGGCGAGCTCGAGGAGCCGGATAAGCAGGTCGCCTCGGCGCCTGGCACCGCCCGCCCGCAGACGCCGCCCAAGGATCCCGATCCGCCGGGCACGATCGAGCCGTTCGGCCTGACGGTGTCGCGGCTGACCGACCAGCTGCGCGAGAAGCACGGCCTGGGCGACGCCCAGAAAGGCGTCGTGGTGATCGCCATCGCCAACGGCAGCCCGGCGGCGCAGAAGGGCATCAAGGTCGGCGACTTGATTCTCGAGATCGCCCAGCAGGAAGTCTCCACGCCATCGGAGATGAAGTCCAAGGTCGACGAACTGGTGAAGCAGAAGAAGAAGGCTGCGGTCCTGCTCGTCGAGAGCAAGGGTGACCCGCGCTTCGTGGCCCTGCGGCTCGAGAAGTAGCGGCGCCTGTCCTGGAAAAGACACGGCCGGCCCGATGGGCCGGCCGTTTCGCGTCGAGGGTGGCGGCGTTAGGCTGCCGGCATGGATGGCACCATCCTCTGCGGCGACATCGGCGGCACCAACGCCCGCCTGGCGCTGGTGCGCGGCGGCGTGATGGGCGCGGTCACGACCCTCGCCGTGGCCGATCATCCAGATCTGGTCTCCGCGATCCGCGCCTTCCTCGGCGGGCGTTCCGGCGTTGATGGGGCTCTGTTGGCGGTGGCCGGCCCGGTGAACGAGGGGCGTTGCGTGCTGACCAACAGCGGCTGGGTGGTCGATGCCGCCGAACTGCGCGTCACGTTGCGGGCCGACTGGGTGTCGGTGGTCAACGATTTCGAAGCCCAGGCTTGGGCGCTGCCGGCGTTGGGCGCGGACGCCCTGGCGCCGCTTGGCGGCGGTCCGGTCCGGCCGGATCGGCCAATGGCGCTGATCGGGCCTGGCACCGGCCTGGGCATGGCCTGCCTGATGCCCGACGGCACGGTCGTCGTCTCCGAGGGCGGCCACGCCACCCTGGCCGCCGGCGACGACCGCGATGCCGCCGCGCTCGCTTGGCTGCGCGGCAGGTTCGGTCACGTCTCGGCCGAGCGCGTCCTGTCGGGCGACGGCATGGAAAACCTGCACGCCGCGCTGGCGATGCTCGACGGCGTCGAGCACGCGCATCGCGAATCCATCGCGATCACGGCGGCGGCGCTCGACGGGTCCTCGCCGCGCTGCGTCGAGACGGTGGACCGGTTCTGCGCCATCCTCGGCTCGGTGGCCGGCGACCTCGCGCTGCTCTTCGGCGCGCGCGGCGGCGTGTTCATCACCGGCGGGATCGCGCCGGCGATCCTGCCGGCGCTGCGCCGCTCGCCCTTCCGCGCCCGCTTCGAGGCCAAGGGCCGCCTGCGCGATTGGCTGGCGCCGATCGCGACCTCGGTCATCACGCGACCCAACACCGCCTTCATCGGCATCGCCGCGCGGCTGGCGGAGGGGCGACGCGACTGACCTTTGGGAGCGCCGGCGTCCCGCCGGCCTTCTTCATATCAGCAACCGCGAGGATGCCGGCGAGACGCCGGCGCTCCCAAGGATTTCGCCCTACGCGACCTTGACGATCAGCTTGCCGAAGTTCTCGCCCTTCAGCAGGCCCATGAAGGCGGCCGGCGCGTTCTGCAGCCCATCGACCACGGTCTCGCGATGGCGGATCTTGCCGGCCTTCAGGAGGCCGCCGACCTCGCTCACGAACTCGCCCATGCCGGCGATGTGGTCGGAGACGATGAAGCCTTCGATGCGCAGGCGCTTCTGCACGATCGAGAACATCTTGTCCGGGCCGGGCTTGGGCGTGGCGTCCTGGTACTCGGAAATCGCGCCGCAGAAGATCATGCGGCCGAAATTGTTCATGCGCGCGAAGACGGCGTGCATGATGGCGCCGCCGACATTCTCGAAGTCGACGTCGATGCCCTTGGGGCAGAGCTTGTCGAGCACGGCGCCGTAGTCGCGCTCGCGGCGATGGTTGAAGCACGCGTCGTAGCCCAGCTCCTTCACCGCCCAGTCGCACTTGGCGTCGTCACCGGCGCAGCCCACGACACGCGCGCCGCGCAGCTTGGCGAGCTGGCCCGCGAGCTGGCCCACCGCGCCGGTCGCGGCCGAGACGAAGACGGTCTCGCCTTCCTTCGGCTGACCCATGCGGATCATGCCGTGATAGGCGGTGTAGCCGGGCATGCCGAGAATGCCGAGATGGGCCGGCAGTGGCGCGGCGCCGGGATCAATCTTGCGCAGGCCGACGCCCGAATGCGCGGTGTACTGCGCCCAGTCGAGCATGCCGATCACGGTGTCGCCCACCGCGAATTTCGGGTTCTTCGACTCGACGACCTCGCCGACGCTGCCGCCGGTCAGCGGCTTGTCGAGCTCGAAGGGCGGCACGTAGGAGCGCAGCTCGCTCATGCGTGGGCGCATGTAGGGATCGAGCGAGAGATAGCGCGAGCGCACGACGATCTCGCCGTCCTTCGCCGCCGGCATCGCCACGTTCTCGGTGCGGAAGCTGGCCGCGGTGACGTCGCCGGTCGGGCGGCTGGCGAGCACGATGCGGGTGTTGGTGGCCATGGACGATCTCCTCTCGGGGCTCGACTGCATAGACGGCGCGCCGCCCACCGTCCACACTGGCGCGCACGGCGCATGGGAGGATTCATGAGGGCGTTTCGTATCGTGGTGCTGGCGGCCTGCGTGGCGCTGCTGGCGTCGGCGGCGTCGGCGCAGCTCGACCTGTCGCGTGACATCGCCGGCGCCAAGGACCATCCGCTGGTCCCGCGCTACGAGGGCTCGGTGATCTTCGGCTACAAGTTCGAGCGCTATGCCGAGGCGACCATGCCGCTGGGGCCGGCGACCAAGACGTTCGATGCCAAGCGCGGCTTCGAGCGGGTCGAGAAACTGGAGGGGCCGCGCACCCGGTTCCTCTATCTTGCGCCACTGGAGCGCACCTCGGTGGAGGTCTACCGGAACTATCGCAACGCGCTGGAGAAACAGGGCTTCGCCACGCTCTATGAGTGCCGCGCTGACGATTGCGGCGTGCAGATCGAAGACGCCATCTACTTCTATTCAAACGAGCGCCAGATCACCACGAATCAGGTGGCCCAGTACGCCTTCACCATGGGCGTGGAAGATCCGCGGCTTTGGGTCGGCAAGCTCGATCGCCGCGAAGGTCCGCTGTGGGTACTGGTGTTCACCGGCTATTCCGGCAACTCCGGCGATAGCCGTGCCGGTGGCCGGGTCAGTGTGCTGGTCGACATCGTCGACAAGGGCGTGATGGAACAGCGCATGGTCAAGGTCGACGCCAAGGAGATCGCCACCAACATCGGCCGCGACGGCAAGCAGGTGATCTACGGAATCCTGTTCGACACCGATAAGGCCGACATCAAGCCGGACTCCAAGCCGCAGCTCGACGAGATGGCGGCGATGATGAAGGCCAATCCGGCGCTCAGGGTCCACATCGTCGGCCACACCGACAATCAGGGCACGATCGAGCACAATCTCGGCCTGTCGCAGCGCCGTGCCGACGCGGTGGTCCGCGCGCTGTCGACGCAATACGGCATCGCGGCGGCGCGCATGACGGCGCGTGGCCTGGGGCCGTTCGCGCCGGTGGCGAGCAACGACACCGAGGACGGCCGCGCCAAGAACCGGCGCGTCGAGATCGTCAAGCAGTAGGCGTCAGGTGAGCTCGATCTGATAGCGGATGAAACCGCGGTTCTCCGCGACGTCGTCGTAGAGCCGCCGCGCCGTCGCGTTGGTGTGGTGCGTCTGCCAATACACACGCGCCAGCTTGCGCGCGCGCGACCAGTCGCACACCGCCTCGATCAGCGCACGGCCAATGCCCTTGCCGCGCACGTCGGCGGCCGTGAACAGGTCCTGCAGGTAGCAGACGTCGGGTCCCGAGGTGCTGGCATGCGGCAGGAAGTGCACGATGCCGACCAGCCTGCCGCCGAGTCTGGCGCCCAGCGCGTGCACGCGCGCGTCGGCCTGGAATGCCGCCCAGCAGCGATCGTACTCCGCCGGCGGCATGATGCGCTCGTAGAACGCGATATAGCCGCGGAACAGGACCTCCCATTCGGCGCGGTCGGCTGGGGTGAGCTTTCCGATCGTGAGCATGCCGGCACGCTATCGAGCCACACCGCTCGTCACGAGCAAGGACTTGTCTCGATCGCCCTACGCGGCGAATTGCTCGCGCTTGTAGCCTTGGAGATACAGCAGCGCGGTAAGGTCACCATGGTCGATGCGCGCACGCGTGGCCGCCGCGACCGCCGGCTTGGCCCGGAAAGCGACGCCGAGGCCCGCCGCCTGCAGCATCGGCAGATCGTTGGCGCCATCGCCCACCGACATCGTCTCCGCAATCGGCACGCCCCGCGACGTCGCCAGACTCTGCAATGACTCGAGCTTGGCCTCCTTGCCGAGGATCGGCTCGCCAACCAGGCCGGCGAGTGTCGAGCCGTCGTCGAGCAGGCGGTTGGCGCGGTCCTCGTCGAAGCCGACCTTGGTACGAACCATCGCCGTGTAGAAGGTGAAGCCGCCGGACACCAACGCACAATAGGCACCGTTGGCGCGCATCGTGGCGACAAGCGCGCGCGCGCCCGGCATATACCGGATACGCGTCGCCGCCTCGGCGAGCCGCGCCACCGGCAAGCCCTTCAGCAGCCCGACCCGCTCGCGCAACGCGCCGGCGAAATCGATCTCGCCATTCATCGCGCGCGCCGTGATCGCGGCGATGTGCTCGCGCAGACCGAGGAACTCGGCCAGCTCGTCGAGCATCTCGTTCTCAATGATGGTCGACTCCATGTCGGCGACCAGCAGCCGCTTGCGGCGATGCGCGACGGGCTGCGCGACGGCGTCGATCGATCGACCTTCGAGCGCTGGACGCGCGGTCTCCGCCGCCTCGGCGCTCGTGACAGGCAGGTCGACGGCGATGCCCTCTGCCAGCCAGTCCGCGGAATCCGCTCGAACGCCCAGCGCGCGCGCTACGTCCTCGACACAAGCCCGATCGATCGCCGGCTTGGCCGGATTGGCGATCAGGGTCAGGACATGGGTCACGGGGGCGGTCTCCGGCAAGGCGGCGCACTATGCTCAGACGACTTGGCCGCGTCCATCATCGGCTGTCGTGATATCAGGAAGCGATGGTCCACGATCAGATCCGCGACATTCTCCTGGCGAAAGCCGACGCCCTGGTTCGGCGGGCTTCCGACGATCTGGCCGCGTTGATCCACGCGGACTTCGTCTATGTGAACGCCGGCGGCAGGATCTTCGACAAGGCGGGATACGTCGAGACCTACTGCGCCTCGGGCAAGGTCGTGTTCCGGGCGCAGGAATTCGAGGATCTCGATGTGCGGTCGTTCGACGGTTTTGCCGTCGCGACCATGATCCTGCGCGACAGCTTCTCTGCCGGCGGTCGCGATGTCGCCGGTCGCTTTCGTTCGCTCTGTGTGTTCAGCCGGGTCGACGGCCGATGGCTATGGGTCGCTGGTCAGACCATGGCGGCGTCGGCGACGTGATGCCGGCGGACCGCACAGCGCTGATCGTCACCGGGCCGACAGCGTCCGGGAAGTCGGCGCTCGGCCTGGAGATCGCCGCGCGCATCGGTGGCGTGATCATCAACGCCGATGCGATGCAGACCTACGGCGCCTTTCCGATCCTCACGGCGCAGCCGACCGAGGCGGAGCGCGCGGCCGTGCCGCATGCGTTGTATGGCGTGCTGCCGTTGAGCGAGACGCTGAGCGCGCAGCGCTGGCGGGAGCTGGCGCTGGTCGAGATGGAGCGGGCCGTCGAGGGTGGCCGCCTGCCGATCCTGCTCGGCGGCACCGGCCTCTATCTCAAGGTCCTGACGCAGGGGCTGGCGCCGGTGCCCGACGTGCCGCCGGCGATCCGCGAGCGGGCCGACGACGACTGGCGGGCGATGGGCGCCGCCGCGTTCGCGGCGCGACTTGCCGAGCATGATCCGGAAACCGCGGCGCGGCTGAAGCCCAACGATCGGCAACGTCATGTGCGGGCATGGGAGGTATGGCTCGCGACCGGCCGGCCGCTGTCGGCGTGGCAGCGGGCGCCGGCCGAGGGCAAGCCGCCGGGCTGGCGCTTTCGCACGCTGGTGCTGGCGCCGCCGCGCGAGGTGCTGCGGGCCAAGATCGCCACCCGCTTCGAGGCGATGGTCGCGGCCGGCGTGGTCGAGGAGGTCCGGCCAGTCTGGCGGGCGGTGCGGCAGGGGACGCTGTCGCCGGGCCTGCCCGGGCTGAAGGCGCATGGCGCGCCGGAGCTGTTCCGGTATCTCGATGGCGAGATCGACCTGGCCGAGGCCGTGCGGGTCGCCGTCGATCACACCCGGCAGTACGCAAAGCGTCAAAAGACCTGGCTTCGGCATCAGATTATTGCTGATGTGACATTATCTGAGACATCTTCGGACAATATCGACGATATGTTGAAATTTTCGGACAATCCATAGTCCTCAAACTTTGCGTTTGTTTGCGATTTCGGGTTGACCCCTGACTTGGCCCTCGTATATGGTCCGGCCCGCCGCGAAGCCCTCCGCTTCGCGGCTCGTTTTTCCTGTGGAGAGGGCCATGACTGCCGAGAGCAAGACGACCGGTGCCGACCTGGTGATCAAGACGTTGATCGACCAGGAGGTCGAGGTCGTCTTCGGCTATCCCGGCGGCGCCGTCCTGCCGATCTACGACTCGCTCTTCAAGCAGAACCGGCTGCGCCACATCCTGGTGCGCCATGAGCAGGCCGCGGTGCACGCCGCCGAGGGCTACGCGCGCTCGACCGGCAAGGTCGGCGTGGTGCTGGTGACCTCGGGGCCGGGCGCCACCAACGCGGTGACGGGCCTGACCGACGCGCTGATGGATTCGATCCCGATCGTCTGCATGACCGGCCAGGTGCCGACCCATCTGATCGGCAACGACGCCTTCCAGGAGGCGGACACGACGGGCATCACGCGGCCCTGCACCAAGCACAACTACCTGGTCAAGAACGTCGCCGACGTGCAGCGCGTGGTGGGCGAGGCGTTCTACGTGGCGAAGTCCGGCCGTCCCGGCCCGGTCGTCATCGACCTGCCCAAGGACGTGCTGATGGCGCAGCACGACTACGAGCCGCTGAAGAAGACCACGCAGCACAAGAGCTACCGCCCGCAGGTCAAGGGCGACCTCAAGCAGATCGAGGCGGCGGTCGAGTTGATCGCCAAGGCCAAGCGGCCGGTGTTCTACACCGGCGGTGGCGTGATCAATTCCGGCCCCAACGCCTCGAAGCTGCTGGCGCAGTTCGTACGCCTGACCGGCTATCCGATCACCAACACGCTGATGGGGCTGGGCGCCTACCCGGCGTCGGATCCGCTGTTCGTCGGCATGCTGGGCATGCACGGCACCTACGAGGCCAACCTCGCGATGCACGGCTGCGACGTGATGATCAACATCGGCGCGCGCTTCGACGATCGCATCACCGGCCGCCTCAACGCCTTCTCGCCCAACTCGAAGAAGATCCACGTCGACATCGATCCGTCGTCGATCAACAAGAACGTGCGCGTCGACGTGCCGATCGTCGGCGACGTGGCGCATGTGCTCGAGGACATGATCAAGGTCTGGAAGGCCAGGCAGCCCAAGATCGACCAGAAGGCGCTGAAGGCGTGGTGGGCGCAGATCGGCGAGTGGCGCGCCAAGGACTGCCTGCGCTATCGGCCGTCGAACGAGATCATCAAGCCGCAATACGCGCTCGAGCGGCTCTACGCGCTGACCAAGGACCGCGCGCCGATCATCACGACGGAAGTCGGCCAGCACCAGATGTGGGCGGCGCAGTTCCTGAAGTTCGAGAAGCCCAACCAGTGGCTGACCTCGGGCGGGCTGGGCACCATGGGCTACGGCCTGCCGGCCGCCATCGGCGCGCAGATCGCCCATCCCGACAAGCTGGTGATCGACGTCGCCGGCGAAGCCTCGATCCTGATGAACATCCAGGAGATGTCGACCGCGGTTCAGTATCGCACGCCGGTCAAGGTCTTCATCCTCAACAACGAGTACATGGGCATGGTGCGGCAGTGGCAGGAGCTGCTGCATGGCGGTCGCTATTCCGAGAGCTACACCGCGGCGCTGCCCGATTTCGTCAAGCTGGCCGAGGCCTTCGGCGGCGTCGGTCTGCGCTGCACCAAGCCCGACGACGTCGATCGCGTCATCAAGGAGATGATCGCGGTCGACCGTCCGGTGATCGTCGACGTCTGCGTCGACAAGGCCGAGAACTGCTTCCCGATGATTCCGTCAGGCGCGGCGCACAACGAGATGCTGCTGTCGGCCGAGGACAAGGCGGCGAAGCCGATCTCGGAAGAGGGCATGGTCCTGGTCTGACGACCGTCCCGGCCTTCACGGGGCGGCGCGCAATCGCGGCCGCCCTTCCTTCGACGCGCCTCCAGGATATTCGATCATGACGTCCGCAGCGATCAACGAGCGCCACACCATCTCGGTGCTGGTGGACAACGAGCCGGGCATCCTCGCCCGCGTCGTCGGCCTGTTCTCCGGCCGCGGCTACAACATCGAGAGCCTCACCGTCGCGGAGACCGACCGCAAGCGGAACCTCTCGCGCATCACCATCGTCACCACGGGCACGCCGATGGTGATCGAGCAGATCAAGGCGCAGCTCGATCGCCTGGTGCCGGTGCACAAGGTGCACGACCTCACGGTCGAGGGCCCGCATGTCGAGCGCGAGCTGGCGCTGATCAAGACCAAGGGCTCGGGCGACAAGCGCGTCGAATCGCTGCGCATCGCCGACATCTTCCGCGCCAAGGTGGTCGACAGCACCAGCGAGTCGTTCGTCTTCGAGGTCACCGGCGCCAGCGAGAAGGTCGACGCCTTCATCAAGCTGATGGAGCCGCTGGGCCTTATCGACGTCTGCCGCACCGGCATCGTCGCCCTGCTGCGCGGCCCCAACGGCGTGTGAGAAAGCTGCCGGCTTAGCCGTGTCGCATCGTCTTCCAGTAGCGTCGCAAGAGACGCGCCGCTTCGTCAGCGGGCCGGCCCTTGATCAACGCATCGATCTCACCTGCTCGGCTCGAAATCGCCCGTTTGGCGAAGTTGCTCATTCCGCCGACCAAGCGGGCAAGGAACGATGTGTTTTCCGAAGCTCCGCTGGATGAAGGATCGTAGCCAAGCGCAGAGACGAGCTCTGTCATTGTCGCCGTGGACACCTTCTTCGGATAGTTCGCGTTGAGCAACAACCGCAGCAGGTCATCGGGTGACTGGCCCGCCTCCTTGCCCCGAAGCAGTCCCGACG
>CAYTFW010000036.1:0-39554 GCA_964437145.1 uncultured Rhizobiaceae bacterium | reverse complement strand
CGAAGCCCCTCATCCGCCCTTCGGGCACCTTCTCCCCGCCTGCGCGGGGAGAAGGCAGAGGTCGTCCGATGACAGATGTCGCCACAGTGAGGCAGCCGGTCCGCACGCTCGAACGCGCCCTGAAGGGTGCGCTCAGGGGCGCGGTGATGTTCGACGCCGCGTCGCGCGGCCGCTACGCCACCGACGCGTCGATCTACCAGATCGATCCGGTCGGCGTGGTGGTGCCGCGCGACGAGGACGACCTGCGCGCGGTGGTCGACGTCGCGCGCGACCTGAAGGTGCCGATCCTGCCGCGCGGCGCCGGCACCTCGCAATGCGGCCAGACCGTGGGCGAGGCGCTGGTCGTCGACTTCAGCAAGCACCTGCGCGAGGTTGTCGACTTCGACAAGGAGCGCGCCTCGATCACGGTGCAGCCCGGCCTGGTGCTCGACCACCTCAACGCGTTCCTGAAGCCGCATGGCCTGTGGTACCCGGTCGACGTCTCGACCTCGGCGCAATGCACGCTGGGCGGCATGGCCGGCAACAATTCCTGCGGCAGCCGCTCGATCCGCTACGGCAACATGGTGCACAACGTCGAGGCGATCGACGCCATCCTCGCCGATGGCAGCGAGGCGCGCTTCGGTCGCTACGACGAGGACGACGGCAATCCACAGGTGCGTCGCCTCGCCGATGTCGCGCGCGGCCTCGCGGCGCGCGAGCGCGACGAGATCGAGCGGATGTGGCCGAAGGTGCTGCGTCGTGTCGGCGGCTACAACCTCGACGTCTTCCATCCCCAGAGCGAGCGGCCCTACACGTCGGACAACTCGATCAACCTGGCGCACCTGCTGGTCGGCAGCGAAGGCACCTTGGCGGTGACGCGACGCCTTACGCTCAAGCTTTCGCCGCTGCCCCAGCACAAGACCTTGGGTGTGGTGAACTTCCCGACCTTCCGCCGCGCCATGGAGCTGACGCAGCACATCGTCACGCTCAAGCCCGTCGCGGTCGAGCTGGTCGATCGCACCATGATCGACCTGGCGCGCGCCAACCCCGCCTTCCGGCCGGTGATCGACGCGGCGCTGATCGGCGAGCCGCAGGCCATCCTGCTGGTCGAGTTCGCCGGCGAGGAACGCGACGCGCAGATCCGCGATCTGAAGCGCCTCGTCAGCCTGATGGGCGATCTCGGCCTGCCTGGCAGCGTCGTCGAGATGGTCGACGCCAAGGCGCAGTCGGCGCTGTGGGAAGTGCGCAAGGCCGGGCTCAACATCATGATGTCGATGAAGGGTGACGGCAAACCGGTCTCCTTCATCGAGGATTGCGCGGTGCCGCTGGAGCATCTCGCCGACTACACCTCCAGGCTCACCGATGTGTTCGAGAAGCACGGCACGCGCGGCACCTGGTACGCCCATGCCAGCGTCGGCACCCTGCATGTGCGGCCGATCCTCGACATGCGCAACGACGGCGCCGCCAAGATGCGCGCCATCGCCGAGGAAGCCGGCGCGCTGGTGCGCGAATACAAGGGCGCCTTCTCCGGCGAGCACGGCGACGGCCTGGTGCGCAGCGAATGGGTGGGCTGGCAGTACGGCCCGAAGCTCACGCGGGCGTTCGGCGCGCTGAAGGACGCCTTCGATCCGCACGGCATCCTCAATCCCGGCAAGATCGTGCGCCCCTCCAAGATGGACCAGCGCGAGCTGTTCCGCTTCAAGCCGGGCTACCAGTCGATCACGCTCAGGACCGGGCTCGACTGGTCGGCGTGGAACGTCCAGGCCGATCCGCGCACGGAGATCACCACGCCACCGGGCACCGGCGGCGACCCGGCCGGCGGTTTCGCCAAGGCCGTGGAGATGTGCAACAACAACGGCCATTGCCGGAAGTTCGACGCCGGCACGATGTGCCCTTCGTTCCGCGTCACGCGCGACGAGAAGCATCTGACACGGGGCCGCGCCAACACGCTGCGCCTCGCCTTGTCCGGCCAGCTCGGGCCTGAAGGCCTGCGGTCGGACGCGGTGGCGGCCGCGATGGACCTCTGCGTGAGCTGCAAGGGCTGCAAGCGCGACTGCCCGACCGGCGTCGACATGGCGCGCATGAAGATCGAGGTGGCGCATCAGCGCGCGCGCCGCCATGGCGTCAGCCTGAAGGACCGGTTGATCGCCCACCTGCCGCGCTACGCGCCGTGGGCCGCGCGCCTGCCCTGGCTGTTCAACCTGCGCGACACGCTGCCCGGCGCCGCGACCCTGTCGGAGAAGCTTCTCGGCTTCTCGGCCAAACGCTCGCTGCCGAAATGGCGCGGCGATCGCTTCCGCGCGACGGGCACGGGGTCGGGCGCGCACGAGGTCGTCTTTCTCGCCGATACCTTCAACACCTATTTCGAGCCCGACAACGCGCGCGCCGCGCTGCGGGTGCTCGCGGCCGCTGGCTACAAGGTCCATGTCGCGTCGCCCGCGACCGGCGAACGGCCGCTGTGCTGCGGCCGCACCTATCTCGCCGCCGGCCTGATCGACGAGGCCAAGCGCGAGGCCTCGCGCCTGGTCGCCGCCGTCGCACCCTTCGTCGCGCGCGGCGTGCCCATCGTCGGGCTGGAACCGTCGTGCCTGCTGTCGTTGCGCGACGAATACACGGTGATGGGCCTGGGCGATGACGCCCGGCGCATCGCCGAGAGCAGCTTCCTGTTCGAGGAGTTCCTGGCGCGCGAGAAGGCCGCGGGGCGCTGCGCGCTGAAGCTCAAGCCACTCAAAGAGAGCAAGGCGCTGCTGCATGGCCATTGCCACCAGAAGGCCTTCGGCGCGATGGGGCCGGTGCAGACGGTGCTGGGCTGGATCCCCGGGCTGACGACCACGCCGGTCGAGTCGAGCTGCTGCGGCATGGCCGGCGCCTTCGGCTACGAGGCGTCGCACCACGACGTCTCGATGGCGATGGCCGAGCTGTCGCTGCTGCCGGCGGTGCGCGCCGCCGGCGCCGATACGCTGATCATCGCCGACGGCACGAGCTGCCGGCACCAGATCCACGACGGCGCCCAGCGCGAAGCGCTGCATGTCGCGCGTGTGCTGGAGATGGCGCTGGCCTAACCGGGCGCACGCAACGCGTCGATCCAATCTTTGGGCAACAGGGCGCGAAGGACCACGTAGTCGCCGCCGTCGCGGTGATCCTCGTCAATGAACTCGACGAGGCCCGTTGAAAGATCAACGCGCACCACGCCGAAGTGCATGGTGCGCGCGATGGGGCCGCGTGCGGTGCGGATATCGGGATGAGCCGGATCGATCGGTTCGGCGTTCAGCCCGTACTCGAACCGCCAGTCCGGATCGTCGACCGGACCGAATTGCGCGAACAGCGCCCGCATCGCCTCGTCGGCGGATGCAAAGCGCATATCGCGGTCCTACTGGTTCATCGAGGAGAAGAAGTCGGCGTTGTTCTTGCTCGTCTTGAGCTTGTCGAGCAGGAACTCCATGGCGTCGACCGTTCCCATCGGCATGAGGATGCGGCGCAGCACCCACATCTTGGAAAGCGTGCCGCGGTCGACCAGCAGCTCCTCCTTGCGCGTGCCCGAGCGCGTGATGTCGATCGCCGGGAAGGTGCGTTTGTCGGAGAGCTTGCGGTCGAGGATGATCTCGGAGTTACCCGTGCCCTTGAACTCCTCGAAGATCACCTCGTCCATGCGGCTGCCGGTGTCGATCAGCGCCGTGGCGATGATGGTCAGCGAGCCGCCTTCCTCGATGTTGCGCGCGGCGCCGAAGAAGCGCTTGGGGCGCTGCAGGGCGTTGGCGTCGACACCGCCGGTCAGCACCTTGCCCGAGCTCGGCACCACGGTGTTGTAGGCGCGGCCCAGGCGGGTGATCGAGTCGAGCAGGATCACCACGTCCTTCTTGTGCTCGACCAGGCGCTTGGCCTTCTCGATCACCATCTCGGCGACGGCGACGTGGCGCGAGGCCGGCTCGTCGAAGGTCGAGCTGACGACCTCGCCCTTCACCGTGCGCGCCATGTCGGTGACTTCCTCGGGCCGCTCATCGATCAGCAGCACCAGCAGGTAGACCTCGGGATTGTTCTTGGCGATGGCGTGGGCGATGTTCTGCAAGAGCATCGTCTTGCCGGTGCGCGGCGGCGAGACGATCAGCGCGCGCTGGCCCTTGCCGATTGGCGCGATCAGGTCGATGACGCGGGTGCTGATGTCGATGGTCGGACCGGCGGGCTTCTTGGTCAGCGTCGCGGTGCGTCGCGCGCCACCCGTGCTGACGCGTCCGGCCGCGCTGGCACGCGCCGAGCCGACATCCTCGACCACCTTCTCGGCGGCGACGAAGCCGGCTTCCTCGAGCTCCACCTTGAGCTTCTCGTCGGGGTAGAGCGGCGTGAGGTTGTCGAAGTTGATGCGGTGGCGGACCTGCTCGGGGTCCTCGAAGTTGATGGTGTTGAGCTTGACTAGGGCGAAGTAGCGCTCGCCGTCCTTGGGCGCGCGGATCTCGCCTTCCACGGTGTCGCCCGTGCGCAGGCCGTAACGCCTAATCTGCGCAGGGCTGATGTAGATATCGTCGGGGCCGGCGAGGTAGTTGGCCTCGGTCGAGCGCAGGAAGCCGAAGCCGTCGGGCAGCACCTCGATCACGCCGGAGCCGAAGATGGCCTGGTCGGACTCCGCCAGCCGCTTGAGCACCGCGAACATCAGCTCCTGCTTGCGCATGAGCGAGGCGTTCTCGATCTGCAGCTCCTCGGCATAGGCCGAGAGCTCTGCGGGGGTTTTCTTCTTGAGATCCTGGAGATTCATGGGGATTCGTCTGGGAAAGGCCCGCAATACGGGCTGAAAGGTCAATGACCGAAGGCGCGGTAGGATCCGCGATATTCGACATCATGAAGTTCGCCGCGCGGCCGGATCGCCCTGCTGGACGGTCCCGATAAACAACTGGCGTTGCGGCTCGGATCAAGACCCGAGGCGGTGAACGCACCCGGAATCTAAAGCCTAGATAGCGCCTGATGCGCCCGAGTTCAAGGGCCGGCTGCCGTCAGCTTCCAGCCACCACCGCCGTGGCCTCGATCTCGACCACCAGGCCGGGCACCGCCAGGGTCGACACGCCGATCAGGGCCGAGGCGCAGCGCGACTTCTTGAACCAGCGCGACAGCTCGTTGGTGATCAGCGCGCCGTCGCGGATGTCGGTGCAGTAGATGGTCAGCCGCGTGATGTCGTCGACCGTGGCGCCGGCGCCTTTCAGGGCGTTGACGATCTTGCGCATGGTCACCCGCGTCTGGCCACCCGCGTCGCGGCCCTGCACGCGGCCTTTGGCGTCGAGCGAGGTGGTGCCCGACACGAAGACAAACGGCCCGGCCTTGACGGCGCGCACGTACCACTTGGCGATCTCGGTGCCGTCGGGCAATTCCTGGCGCTTCATGTTGATCCCTCGTTTGGTCGGGGCGACTGTGCGCCGCCGCTCGAACAGTCGCAAGCCGTGTGGGATGCGGTTGTCTTCGGGCCGCTACTTGCCTTCCAGGAACTTATGGATCGCGGTGTGGTCGGCGGACTGGCCGACCGTTTCCGCCGCGCGCGCCCAGATCTTCGCCATCTCGGTCATGGTCGGCACCTCGACGTCGAGCTGCTCGGCGAGGTCGGCCGCGGTGCGTAGATCCTTGGCCATCAGCGCCATGGTGAAGCCGGCGGCGTAATTGCGCGGCACGATGAACTGGCGGCCCTTGACCTGGGTGCTGTTGCTCATGCCGCTGGAGCTGTTGAAGACGTCGACCAGCATGCCGGGATCGATGCCGAATTTCTCGCCGACGATCATCGCCTCGCACATCGACAGCAGGCTGGTGGCCGAGAGGTAGTTGTTCAGCGCCTTCACCGCGTGGCCGGCGCCGATCGCGCCGGTGTGGAACACCGTCTTGCCCATCGATTGCAGCAACGGCTTGCAGCGCTCGACATGCTCGGCCGAACCGCCGGCGATGATCGCCAGCGAGCCGTCGATGGCCCGGCGCACGCCGCCCGACACCGGCGCGTCGATCATCGACAGGCCGCGCGACGCGAGGTCCCTGCTCAGCTCGACCGTGCCCACCGGCGCGCTCGAGGACATGTCGACGAGGAGCGCCTCTTTCGACAGACCCTCGGCCGCGGCGTCGGCGCCCTCGAGCAGCGCGCGGCGCACGATCTTGCCGTCGGGCAGCATGGTGATCAGCGCGTCGGCGCCCTGGGCGCAGGCCTTGGCCGAGGCGGTGGCGATTGCGCCGGGGTTGGCGCCGACGAAATCCGACATCGCCTGCTGCGACTGGTCGTAAACGCGCAAGGTATAGCCGGCGCCGATCAGGCGCGCCGCCATCGGCTTGCCCATCATGCCCAGGCCGATGAAGGCGATGGTCGCCGGCGGCACCAGACTCTTGCTCATCACTAGGATCCTCGCAGGTCGACTTCGTAGAACGGCAACTCGCGGCCGGGAATCGCGTCCGACGGCGCCATGCGCAGGAAGCGCGCGCCCATCTTCTCGTAGAACGGCGCGGCGTTCGGATCGGCCAGGATCACCAGCCGCTTGGCGCCCCGCGCACGCGCCGCGTCGATCGCCCAGCGCAGCAGCACGGCGCCGACACCCTGGCCGATCGCCTGAGGATCGACGAACAGCTTGTCGAGCTCGATGGCGTCATCGAAGGGCGGCGAGAGTTGCGCCGTGCCGATCGGGCGACCGTCGGCGTCGACAGCGACCTGTACGTCGCCACGGGCGATCGCATCATCAGGTACCGCGAGCGGGCCCGCGCAGCGCGCCATGAAATCGTTGTCGTAACCCCAATGCGCCTTCGAGCGCGTGCACAGCGCCGTCAAGGTCGCGGCCTCGTCGGCGCGGGCGGCCCGCAGGATCATCCGCGGCGCGCCGCGATCGAGCATTGGCGCGCGCCACGCGCGCCGCCAGCGAAGGTCCCGGTCTGCCCACCGGTCATCCATAGCCTCGCGGGGGTGATCTGGCCGCTGTAGCTGCCGTCGTAGCGCATTCCCCCGCCCGAGGCCGAACCGCCGGCCGACAGGCTGGGTGTCGTCACGTTGCCCTTGCCGCGCTCGACGCCGCCACCGGTCATCTGCGCCTCGTAGGTGACGACGTCACCCACAACGGTAACGCGGATCGTGCCCACCGGCACGCGCAAGCCGCCGGTCGGCCCGCACTGGACCTGACCGCTATAGACGCCGTTGTGCTGCGCTAGCGTCGGGCCCGCGCCGCTCACGATTGCGAAGGCCACGATCGCGGCCGGTCCCAACGAACGTCGCGGCGGCATGCCCCCTCCCTAGCGTCGCTTGGCGCTGATCGTGCAGCTGCGGTCTTGCTTGGCTTGGTCGAAGTACCACTTCTGGCTGCCGCTCATGTCGACGCCGGCGGCGGTGATCGTGCCGCGATAGGCCGACTGGAAGGCGTAGGTCGCGCCCTTCGCGCGGCCGCTCATCGAGATCACCGGCGGCGCGACGGTGCCCGAGCCGATTTCCTTGACGCCACTGGGCTGCGCGCTGTTCGGGTTCAGCACATCGCTTTCGTAGCGCAGCAGCGTGCCGGCGACCGTCAAGCGGATCTGCACCAGGAGCGGCACGCTGGGCGCCGCCGCGACGACCTTGCAGCGCAGTTGGCCGACATAGTTGCCGTCAAGCGCCTGCGCCGTCGCCGGCGCGCCGATGATCAACGCCAGCAGACCCAACGCATGCCTCATACGCCCCGCTCCTTGAAGACTTCGTTGGCGGTCTTGAAGGCGTCGAGGCAGGCGGGGATGCCACAATAGATGCCGACCTGCAGGAAGATCTCCTTGATCTCGTCCTTGGTCACGCCGTTGGTGATCGCGCCGTTGATGTGCAGGCGCAGCTCCGGCCCGCGGTTGAGCGCGGCCAGCATGCCGAGATTGAGCATCGAGCGCTGCTTCTTGGTCAGGCCGTCGCGGCCCCAGACATAGCCCCAGGCGTACTCGGTGGTGATCTCCTGGAAGGCCATCATGAACTCGTTGGCGTTGTTCAACGAGTTGTCGACGTATTGCTTGCCCAGCACCGCGCGGCGGATCGCCAGCCCCTTCTTGAACATCCGGGGGTTCGCCGGCTTGGGCTTGATCTTCTTCGCCGCCGCCCGCTTCGCCTTGGCCATTGTCGTCTCCTGTGTTTTCCGTGGCGGCACCATAGCGTGCCGGCGGCGGCCATCGCGACCCTCCCGATTCCGGCCACAAACAGGCATCATGGGTGGGCGTCGCACAGGAGGAACCCCATGCGCACCGGTCTTGGCGTGATCGCCGCAACGTTGGCGCTCGCCCTGGCACCCGCCGCCCTCGCCCAGGGGCAGGGGCACGGCAAGGGACAGGGCCGAGGCGGCCCGCCCGATCATGTCCAGCCGGCGCCGGTCGCGGCACCAGCACCAGCACCGCGTAGCAGCGCCAGCGTGTCGATAACCATCGGCGGCGCCGACCAGGGTGTGATCCGCCAGTATTACGGCCAGCAGGCGTCGCAGGGATTCTGCCCGCCAGGCCTGGCCAAGAAGAACAATGGTTGCATGCCGCCCGGCCAGGCGAAGAAATGGGCCATCGGTCAGCCGCTCCCTGCCGGCGTCGCTTATTTCGCGCTGCCGCCCGCCCTGCTGGGCCGACTGACCCCGGCGCCCAATGGCTACGCCTATGTTCAGGTCGGCTCCGACGTGCTGCTGATGGGAGTCGCCACCCGCATCATCGCCAGCGCGGTCGCGATCTTCTGATCAGGCTACCCCGCCGGCCAGCCCGGCAATCGCCAGCCGCGCCACCACGCCAGCAGCCTGAGCGCGCTGGCGAGCGCCGCGCCGCCGAGCAGCGCGGTCGTGCTGGTCACGCCCAGCTTCACGCCGCCGATGGTGAGCCAGCCCCCGACGAAGGCACAGAGCGCGTAGGGCTGGTGGTCGTGTAGCGCCGCCGGCAGGCGGTTGCACAGCACGTCGCGCACCACGCCACCGAACACCGCCGTCACCACGCCCATCAGCACCGCCACCAAGGGCGGCATGCCGGCATCGAGCGCCAGGCCGACGCCGCTGGCCGAGAACAGACCCAGCCCCAGCGCGTCGGGCACCACCAGCACCCGCTCCGACAGGGCGATGCGGCCGCGCACAAAGAGCGGCCACGAGATCGCCGCGAGGATCAGCACCGCCCAGAGATATTCCTGGTGCTCGACCCAGAAGAACGGCCGGCGCCCCAGCAGCACGTCGCGCACCGTGCCGCCGCCGAACGAAGCGGCGATGGCGACCACGGCAGCGCCGACGACATCCAGCCGCTCGCGCGCGGCGACGATCAGCCCCGACACGGCGAAGGCCAGGGTGGCGGCAATCTCGATAAGGGTGAGCCAGTCGGCGAGGGTCATGCCCGCGATCCAGCGCTGCGATCGCCGGCTATCTGAGCTGCGAACGAATGCGATCGATACCCGCTTTGGCGCAGACCAGATCGTTTTCCGGCTCGAAGGAGCCCGACACGGCGATCTGCGCCACCAGCACGTCCTGGACCTCGATCGGCAGACCCATCATCCGACGCTGCGCCAGCTCGGCCCGCCGACGCTGATCCTCGAGCATGCGGCGCGCATCGTCCTGCGCCTTGCGCTTGGCCTCGTCGATATTGGCATCGGGCGTGGTCGGTGGTCGCGGCGGCGCGACGGTGGGTGGTGGCGCGGTCACGACCCGCAACGCACCTTGTTGCGCCCATTGCCGGGCCTGTTCCAGCGACTGCATCTTGGCGCGATCGTGTCGCAGGATCGCCAGGGTCTGCCCCGACGAATCGACGATCGCCGCGGCGACATACTGGTTCATGTCCTCGCACTTCTCGACCGCGCCTAGCACGGCTTCGGTCGCCATCGCGATCGGCAGATACTTGCGCACCGGCAATTGCGCCGACGCCGTCGACGACAGCGCGAGCGCGATCAGAAACCACCATCCCGATCGCATGTTCATCACTCCCCCGCGTCCGCGTTTCAGAAGGGCCGCAAGACGACCAGAAAAACGACGCCGATCATCAGCAGGGTCGGCACCTCGTTCCAGACACGATAGAAGCGCGCCGGCCTGGTGTTGCGGTCGGCCTCGAAATCCTTGCGCCAGCGCGAGAAGGCGCCGTGCACGCCGCTCAGCGCCAGCACCAGCGCGAGCTTGGCGATGAACCAGCCCTGCAGCCAGTAGCCGCCGAGATAGGCGAGGATCAGGCCGAGGATCCAAGTCGCGATCATCGCCGGATTGATGATCGCGCGCAGCAGCCGACGCTCCATGATCTTGAAGGTTTCCGATTGCGGCGAGCCGGGCTTGGTGTCGGCGTGATAGACGTAGAGGCGCGGCAGGTAGAGCATGCCCGCCATCCAGGCGATCACCGCGATGATGTGCAGGGATTTCAGGACGAGATAGAGCATCGCCTATTCCGTAGTCGCCGCCGCTGGCCACAGCGGGCTGGACGGTCGACGTCCCGCCGCCACGCGCGATTGCTCGATCAGCGGACAACGGCTGTGCTGCGCTGGACACGCCGCGAAATTTCCGTCGTTGACGACCCATCGCTCCGGCGCCGCCACGAGCCCGTCGACCAGGCTTGCCAAGCCGCCGATGAAGGCGTCGTGGATACCGACTGTCGCGACACGATGATAAGCGGGCACGCCGGATTTGTGGGCCAGCTCGCGATACTCGATATCGAGCTCGACCAGGGTTTCGGAATGCTCCGAGACGAAGGCCACGGGAAATAACACGACGGCCTTGTGGTCGGCGCCGGCGCGCTGGATTTCCGAGTCGGTCGAGGGACCGATCCACTTCAGCGGGCCGACCCGGCTTTGATAGCAGACGCTCCAGTCGAGATCGCGCAGCGCCAGTTGTTGAACGATGGCCGCCGCGCTCTGCTCGACCTGCCATTGATAGGGATCGCCGCGGCGGATCACTTTTTCCGGCAGGCCGTGGGCCGAGAACAGCAATCGCCAGGGTCGCCCGCCGAGCTTGTCGATCGACCCGCGAATCAGGTTGGTGGCCGCCTCGATGAAACCGGCTTGCGTCGGATAGCAACAGACGACGCGGGTCGGCACGCGGATGCCGGCGCGCGCGGCCGCGTCGAACCAATCCTTCACCGAGGATTCCGACGTCGCCGTCGACATCTGCGGATAGAGCGGCAGCAGGATGACACGGTCGGGATTCCACGTCTTCACATCAGGTGCCACGGCGTCGGACAGCGGATTCCAGTAGCGCATCGACACGAAAGCGCGGAACTGCGTGTCGGGATGGCGCTGGATCAGCACACGCTCCAGCGCGCGCGCCTGCGCCTCGGTCTGCGGCAGGATCGGCGAGCGGCCGCCGATGCGGCCGTAGATGGTCCGCGCCACTGGCGCGCGGCGTCGCGCGATGAACCGCGCCAACGGCCGGCGAATAAATCCCGGCGCGCCGATGATCGCCGGATCGTTGAATAGGTTGCGCAGAAATGGCTCGACCGCCTCGGGCGAATCCGGCCCGCCGAGATTGAACAGGATGACCGCGACTTTCATGACGCACTCCCGTCGTCCTGAGCGCAGCGAAGGACCTTGCGGTGGTGCGACCAATCGAATCGCATGGAGGTGACCGCGATACCGCGAGGTCCTTCGCTGCGCTCAGGACGACAACGGAGAATCATCGGCTCGACCATTCGCGCACGATCTCGACCAGGCGCGCGACGTTATCGGGCGGCGTCTGCGGCACGATGCCGTGGCCAAGATTGAAGATATGCCGGCCGCCGGAGAGCTTGCCGAGAATGCGTTTCGTCTCGTGCGCCATCGCCTCGCCGCCGGTTACCAGCATGGCCGGATCGAGATTGCCCTGCACGGTGATGTGCGGCTGAAGCTGCTCGGCCGCCCAGTGCGCGCCGATCGCGGTGTCGATCGACAAGACGTCGAACTCCGGCAGACGGCGATACATCAGCGCCGCCGGTCCAACGCCGCGCGGAAAGACGATGATCGGCAGATCGGGCCGGCGCGCCTTCAGGCCCTTGGCGATGGCGTGCATGGGCTGCACCGACCAGCGGAAGAGCTGCTCCTCCGGCAGCACGCCGGCCCAGCTGTCGAAGATCTGCACCACCTCGCAGCCGGCTTCGGCCTGGCGATCGAGGTGATCGACGCAGGCCTCGACCAGCAGGTCGATCAGCCTGCGGAAGCTGTCAGGATGGCCATAGGCCCATTGCTTGATCTTGAAGAAATCGCGGCTCGAGCCGCCTTCGATCATGTAGCTCGCCAAGGTGAACGGCGCGCCGCAGAAGCCGATCAGCGTCGTCTCCTCCGGCAACGCCGCGCGTGTGGCGCGGATCGCGGCGTAGACCGGCGCCAGCTTGCCCTCGACCGCGGCCAGCGACAGCTTCGCGAGGTCGCCGGGACCGGACAGCGCCTCGAGCTTGGGTCCCTCGCCTTCCTCGAACCACACCGCTTGGCCCAGGCCATGTGGAACGACCAGGATATCGGAGAAGATAATTGCCGCGTCGAAGCCATAGCGGCGGATCGGCTGCAGGGTGACCTCGGTGGCGAAGTCCGGCGAATAGCAGAGATCGAGGAACCCGCCCGCCTTGGCGCGCACCGCGCGATACTCGGGCAGGTAGCGCCCCGCCTGTCGCATCAGCCAGATCGGCGGATTTTTCAGCCGTTCTCCTCGGAGCGCACGGATCAGAGTTTTGGTCTTCTTCTCTTTCATGAATCTTAGAATCTTAAGGAGGAGAAGAAGTAGGGTGTGTGAACCACGGGGATCAAATTCATCCCCGCGTCGCCCACAGGCTGTTCGGGATGATGGATAGCATGGGGATAGCGCGGCTGGCACAGGCGAATTTGCCGCGATTCGGCTGAAAACAAACGTCACAACAATGCCGGGGACAGCGGGGATGGAATCGCTGTCCTCGACTCCGCTGTCAGGCCTGGCGGGTGATCCCTGGCGGAGGACTCCCGTTGTTCGGCAGGGACGATCGACGACAAGGAGGTCGGCCGGCGCCGTCGAAGGTGTGAATCGGGGATGAAGTCGCGCCTCGTCCACCTGTTATTCCCCGGCTGGCGTGGGTAAGCTCCAGGCGATGCGCAGCCGCAACTTTCATGTCCACCTGGTATCGGACTCGACGGGCGAGACCGTGACCAGCGTGGCGCGCGCCTGCCTGGTGCAGTTCGAGGGCGTGTTCGTCACCGAGCACACCTGGCCGCTGATCCGCACCGTGGGCCAGATCGACAAGGTCGCTGGCGCCATCGAGCTCAATCGCGGCCCGGTGCTCTACACCCTGGTCGACCCCGAATTACGCGATCGGCTGCGCGAGCATTGCCGGCGCCTGCAATTGCCCTGCGTCGGCGTGCTTGATCAGGCGATGAGCATGCTGGGCGTGCACTTTCACAGCAAGACGGCGATGTGGCCGGGCCGCCAGCACGCGCTCGACGACGAGTATTTCGGCCGCATTGACGCCATGCACTACACCTTGGCGCACGACGACGGGCAGTCGACGCACGACATCGACGACGCCGACGTGATCCTGGTCGGGCCCTCGCGCACCTCCAAGACGCCGACCTGTGTCTACCTCGCCAATCGTGGCGTGAAGGCCGCCAATATTCCGCTGGTGCCCGACGTGCCGCCGCCGCCCGAGCTGGAAAGCGCGACGCGGCCGCTGGTGATCGGCCTGACCACCGATCCCGAGCGCCTGGTGCAGATCCGCCGCAATCGCCTGCGTCTGCTGCAGGAGGAGACCGAGAGCGACTACACCGATATCGAGAAGGTCCAGGCCGAGATGCAGGAGGCGCGGCGCTATTACGCGCGCAAGCGCTGGCAGAGCATCGATGTGACCCGCCGCTCGATCGAGGAAACCGCCGCGGCGATCATGCAGATCCTGGCGCAACGCCGCGAAGCCCGGCGCGGGGATAGCGCGGAGTGATCGACCGCGTGGTCGCCGCCGCCGTGGCGATCGCGGTCTCGTCCGCCGCGCCGTCGCGCGCGGACGATATCATCGCCGTGACGCGTGGCCCCGACGCGATGGTGTTCGGTTCCTGTGTGCCATCGCTGATCGCGCAGAATCGTTCTCGCCTATCCGTCGACTACGTCCAGGTCGATCTCGATTTCTCTCTACGCGATGGTCGAACGCACAGGCACGAGTTCAAATCGTCCTATCGTCACGGGGTGAACCGGCCGATTGCAGCGGGCGCCTCGCGGGCGCTTGTCATCCATGGCGATGAATCGCGGCCGATGAAGGCGGCGTGTGCCGATATCGTCGGAATCGGCGTGGTGGATGCGATGTGCGAGGCCGATGGCAAGCCCTGCCCGACGCCGATTTCGGTCAAGGCCGATCGATAGAGGCTTTCCCGGGAGCATCGGTGAAACGCCGCTACGCCCAGCGAGACGCGCGCCTTATCGCAGCGCGTAATAGCGCGCGCGCATATAGGCGGGCGGAGCGGCGGTGGGATGCTGCCCGAGGTGGGCCAGCGCCGCCGTCGACACGGCGTCGCGCGCCTGGGCGGCCACGGCGCCGGCGCCGCGCGACCACTCGATGGCCTTGGCGGGGTTGTTGGACAGGCGCTCGACCAGCGACAGGCCGGTCAGCGAGTGGATCTCGCCGAACATCACCCGGTCGCGATACAGGATCATGCGCGCTTCGGTGTAGAACGGCTTGGCTGTGTTGGGCGCGCGTCGAGCGATCTCGAGGTCGCCGAGGCTGAGCAGGGCCAGAGCCTCGCCGAAGCGCACGCGGTCGTCGCGGAAGATCTCGCGCGCTTCGTCATAGGTCGCGCGCGCCTTGTCGAGCTGTCCCTCGTCACGCTCGAGGTCGCCGAGCCCGAGCAACACGAAGGCCTGTCCGGCGCGGTCGCGCTCCAGCCGGTAGAGCCGCTGGGCATCGGTGTAGACCTTGCGCGCGTTGGCGGCCTCGTTGGCGTTGCGCAGCAGTTCGGCGTAGCTCAGCAGCGTGTTGGCCTCGCCCTGGCGATCGGTGAGCGCGCGATAGAGCTCGCGCGCTTCGGTGTAGGCGGCGATCGCCGCTTCGCGATTGCCTATCTGGCGCTCGAGTTCGCCCAGACCACGCAAGGTATTGGCGACGCCGGCGCGGTTGACTTCCTTGCGATAGAGCATCAGCGCGTCGCCGTAGGCGGCGCGGGCGACGTCGTAGCGGCCCATCCGGCGATCGATGTCGCCGATCGCCCCAAGGGTCTTCGCTTCGCCCAGGACATTGCGCGCGCGGCGGTAACTGTCGAGCGCGCTCTCCAGGGACAGGCGCGCGCCGTCGGTGTCGCCGACGCGCAATTGCTGTTGGGCGCGTTCGGCGAGCTTGGCGGCGCGTTCGGACTCGCCCCAAGGTCCCGGCCGATCCCACATCGGTGCCGCGGCGGACGGCATGGAGATACTGCCGTAGCGGTCGTAGGAGTAGAACGCCCAGCCACCGCCGCACAGCAGGATGATCGGCGCCACCATCATCAGCGTGGTGCGCCGTCCCTTGCCGCCGCCGGCGGTGCTGCTGCCGCCACCAGCGAACATGGCGACATAGAGCACGAAGCCGACGAAAACGATGATCACCACGAGGCCAATCACGAGCGTGGATTTGCCGCGTACGACGTCGTCAAGGAACAGGGACAGCATGGAAGGGGTGGCCGTCTAGTTTATAAGCCGTTGATGGATAAATTACGTTAGAAAATTACTTCAATGGCTTATAATACATCAATTTACTCCGCTTGTGAATACTCTTTAGGTAACGGCTCCGCCCCCGCCGCGCGGCGCATCTGCGCCGGGTTGGTGCCAAGTACCGGCCGAGGAGCGAACCGACCATCGAAGGCGCGAATCGCTTCGTCGACCCGACGGCGGATGTCGTCCAGCTTGCCGTCGTGCACGACCTTCAGGCCGAACAGATCCTTCACATAGAAGACGTCGACCGCTCGCTCACCATATGTGGTGATGTGGGCGGACTGGATCTGCAAATTGCAGCGGGTCAGCGCCCGGGTGACCGTGTGCAGGAAGCCCGGGCGGTCGCGGCCGTTGACCTCGATAACGGTGTGGGTGTTGGACGCGGCGTTGTCGATCAGCACGCGCGGCTCGACGGTGAAGACCTGGTCGCGCGTCGGGTAGTTCGGCCGCTGGCGCTCGAGCTCGGCGTTGACGTCGAGCCGGTTGGTCAGCGCCAGCTCCAGCCGCGCCCACAGGCGCTGCAGGCGCTCGGGGCGGTCGAAGGCCATGCCGTCGAAATCCTGGATCCAGAACGTGTCGAGCGCCATGCCGTCGGACAGGGTGAAGATCTTGGCGTCGACGATGCTGGCGCCGGAGACGGCGAAGGCGCCGGCCAGCCGCGCGAACAGGCCGTGGGTGTCGAGCGTGTAGACCGTGACCTCGGTGATCGCGCGCTGCGTGTCGACGCGATGGGCGATGTGCAGCGGCTTGGGCGCCTTGGCGGCGTCGCGCACCAGCGCGGCCTGCCACGCCAGGGTCGGCGCGTCGAACGACAGCCAGTAGGCCGGCTGGCCGCGCGCGAAATGCGCGTCCTTCTCGGCCTCGCTCCAGCCGTTGAGCAGCGCCGCGACCTCGGTCTGCGCCTGCTTCACGCGCTCGGCGCGACCGCCTTGTAAGGTGCCGCCCGACAGCAGGTGCTCGGCGGCGTAGTAGAGCTGGCGCAATAGCGCCGCCTTCCAGCCGTTCCACACATTGGGGCCGACGGCGCGGATGTCGCAGATGGTCAGCACCAGCAGCAGGCGCAACCGCTCGGGCGACTGCACCAGGGCGGCGAAGTCGGCGATGGTCTTGGGGTCCTGCAGGTCGCGTTGGAAGGCGGTGCCCGACATCGCCAGGTGATAGCGCACCAGCCAGGCCACGGTCTCGGTCTCGGCGTCGCTCAATCCGAGGCGCGGTCCGAGATGCAGGGCGACGTCGGCGCCGAGCACCGAGTGATCGCCGCCACGACCCTTGGCGATGTCGTGCAGCAGCACCGCGAGATAGAGCACCGGCCGCGACAGCACCTTGTGCACGATCTTCGAAGCCAGCGGATGGTCTTCCTCGAGATCGCCGGTCTCGATGCGCGAGAGGATGCCGATGGCGCGGATGGTGTGCTCGTCGACGGTGTACGTGTGGTACATGTCGTGCTGGGTCTGCGCCACGACGCGGCCGAAATCCGGGATGAACTTGCCAAAGACGCCGGCCTCGTTGAGGCGGCGCAGGGTCGTCTCGGGATCCTTGCGCGACGTCAGCATCGCCATGAACAGACGATTGGCCTCGGGATCGGCGCGCAGCTTGGCGTCGACCAGCTTGATGTTCTGCGTGATCAGCCTGAGCGTCGCCGGGTGGATGTCGATGCCGTTCTCCTGCGCGACATGGAACAGGCGCAGGAAGCGCACCGGCTCGCGCGCGAAATCCTCGGCGCCGCCCACCGCCAGCCGCTCGCCGTCGACCTTGAAGCCTTCGAGCTGGCGCGGCTTCAGCGCCGACAGCAGGAACGCCAGCTTCGGCTTGCGCCGACGGCTGGCCTCGAGCGCGGCGATGAAGATGCGGGTGAGGTCGCCGACCGTCTTGGCGTGCAGGTAGTAGTGCTTCATGAACCGCTCGACGCCCTTGCTGCCGGGTCGGTCGGTGTAGTGGGTGCGCCGCGCCACCTCGCGCTGGATGTCGAAGGACAGGCGGTCGTCGGGACGGCCGGTGAGGTAGTGGATGTGGCAGCGCACCGTCGAGAGGAAGCGCTCGGCGCGCTGGAACTGGCGCGCCTCCGCCGCCGTCAGCACGTCCTGGTCGACCAGCTCGGCGACGCCCTCGACGCGGTAGAGGTATTTGGCGATCCAGTACAGCGTCTGCAGGTCGCGTAGGCCGCCCTTGCCCTCCTTGACGTTGGGCTCGACGACGTAGCGCGAATCGCCCATGCGCTGATGGCGCGCGTCGCGCTCGGCGAGCTTGGCCTCGACGAAATCGCGGCCCTCGCCGACCAGGAATTTCTGCGCGAAGGCCTGCTTGAGCTCGTCGTGCAGCGCGCGCTCGCCCCACAGCCAGCGGGCCTCGAGCGTCGCGGTGCGGACGGTGAAGTCGCGCTCGGCCTGGCGGATGCACTCCTGTACCGAGCGGGTGGCGTGGCCGACCTTCAGGCCGAGGTCCCACAGGAAGTACAGCATGTACTCGACGATCTGCTCGCCGCGCGGAGTCTGCTTGTAGGGCAGCAGGAACAGCAGATCGATGTCGGACTGCGGCGCGAGCTGGCCACGGCCGTAGCCGCCGGTGGCGACCAGCGCGATCTGCTCGGCCATGCTGGGATTGGCCGCCGGGTAGACGCGCTCGACGACGAAATCGAACAGGCCGCGGATCAGCTGGTCCATGAGATAGGAGGTGGCGGCCAGCACCGCCGGCCCGTCATTGACGAGATGCGCGTCTTTCTCGGCCTCGCCCTCGAAGCGCCGGCGGATCTCGCCGCGGCCGGCGGCCAGCGCATCCTTGAACGCCGCCAGCACCGGGGCGCGCGGCGGCTCGCCGCCCTCGGCGACGTCGCCGCAAATGCGCTCGATGGTGGCGAGCAGCGCCTGCCGGCTGATGATCGCGCGGCGGCGAAGGATGTTGTCGTAAAGCGCGGCCATGGTCGCGGCGCATCATACAGGCTGACCCCGCGCGGGGATATCGCCTGCGACGTCAGAGCTTTCCGTTGAGCGGCGTGTACGTGCCCTCGCCATTCGCCGATGGCACGCGCTCGCCGTTGTATATCACCGGTTCCGGGTAGTCGTATCGCCAGAGCTGGCGGTCCATGGTGGCGACGTAACCGGTCAGCAGGAACGAGTTGGAAATCAGCTGATCGCCGCCTTCGAACTTGTTCCATTCGGCGTGCATCAGGCCGTCGCGGGTCATCACAACCTTCACCGGGTGGGTGTGATACCAGGCGACCGGCTCGGTACCTGTCGGGCAGCCGGCATTCCATTCTTTCTGGGTCTTGCCCTTGGGCGCCCAGACCCTGACGTCGACATGGGTCGGCGAGTCACCCTTGAACGGGCCGGTGCTGCCCAACTCGCCGGAGCTGGTGTGGCGATAGATGACGCCGCCATATTCGAGCTGTTCGTCGACCGACTTCTTGATCAGCGGGGTCAGAATCTGTCGCGCATACGCCTCGACGGTCATTCCGGCACGAGTTGCGCTTTTGGGTTGGGCCATGGAATGATCTCTCCGCCGATGCTGGAGTTCGTCACGTAGGGGTCATGGTACCACTACTCAATGGCGATGGCCGGACAGTGCGGACTGTCGATCCTGGAGGCTGACTATGCGCATCCCTCGCCAATTGCTGACCGCCATCCTGTTGGGCGCGGTGGCTCTCTCGCCGGTCGGTGCCCTTGCTCAGGCGACCAAGCCTGCCGCGCCGGCGCCGGCCCCCGCCGCGCCGACGACCGAGCTGATCGACATCAACACCGCCGACAAGGCGACCTTGATGACCCTGGACGGCATCGGCGAGGCGCGCAGCGACGCCATCATCAAGGGCCGCCCCTATCGCGCCAAGAACGAGCTGGCCGACAAGGGCGTCATCCCCGAGGCGGTCTACGACAAGATCAAGGACCGGATCGTCGCCCGGCAGCCGCCGCCGAAGCCCGCCACGCCGGCCAAGAAGTAGTGATTTAGGGAGCGTTTGATGAAAGTTGGCGAGGCGGCGCTTGGTCCTTAAATAACACAAAGCATACGTTTAAAGTGTGAGTTTAACATTCACCGTTGCGGAAGCGAGCTATCTCCACGATATGGGCGCCATGCGCATCACCCTCAGCCGGCTGCCGCCGCTCAACTCTTTGCGCGCCTTCGTCGTAGCGGCCAAGCATATGAGCTTCTCCAAGGCGGCGAGCGAGCTGCATGTGACGCCGGCGGCGGTGAGCCAGCAGATCCGCCAGCTCGAGGACTATCTTGGCGTCGAGCTGTTCAAGCGCTCGAACCGCAACCTGCTGCTGACGGCCGAAGGCCAGAGCTGCCTGCCCGGGCTGACCGAGGCCTTCGACGGCATCGTGCAATCGCTGCAGCAGATCTCGGCCGGCGGCAAGACGGGGCCGCTCACCGTCTCGGTGGCGCCGTCCTTCGCGGCGAAATGGCTGGTGCCACGGCTCGACGATTTCCGCACCGCCCAGCCCGAGATCGACGTGCGCATCACCGCGTCGATGAATCTGGTCGATTTCGACGCCGACGACATCGACTGCGCCATCCGCTACGGCGCCGGCAGCTACGCGCCGCTGTTCCACGAGAAGATCCTCGAGGAGACGGTCTTCCCGGTGTGCAGCCCGTCGCTGGAGGTGATCGGCCGCCTGCCGGCGACGCCCGACGATCTGCGCCACCTCACCTTGCTGCACGACGACAGCCCCGACCAGGATCCGAGCTGCCCGGACTGGCGCATGTGGCTGCGCGCCGCCGGCGTCAGCGGCATCGATTCCGCCCGTGGCGTGCGCTTCAACCAGTCGAGCCTGGTGCTCGAGGCGGCGATCGCCGGCCAGGGCGTGGCGCTGGCCAAGGGACGGCTGGCCGCCGACGACATCCGCGCCGGACGGCTGATCCGCCCGTTCAACGTCTCGCAGACCCTGGACTTCGCCTATCACTTCGTCTGCCCGACCCGGAAGACGGCGCTGCCCAAGGTCGCCGCCTTCCTGTCCTGGCTGCGCGCCCAGGCCGGCGGCGAAGCCGATATTGATTCGAACGGCGCGCCGACGACACCATAAGCGCGTTGTTCGGAGGAGCCGTTGATGGCCCGGTCCGTCGCGCGTCTGGTCTTCTCGCTACTGCTCCTCGTCGCGTCGTTGGCGCCGGCGGCGGCGCAGTTCGATCCAGCGAGAGTCCCGGCGCAAGCGCCGGCGGTCGCGGCGCTCTATCCCGAGCCGCGTGTCACCTACACCACGCCGTCCTTCGCGTCCGGCCGCGCAGACTTCACGTCCTATGCCGAGCTGACCGCGTTCCTCGCCGCGACGAGCGAGGGCGTGGCGCATGCCGCGTTGCGCGTCATGGGCCGCTCGCAGGAGGGCCGCACGATCGCGGCGATGATCTTCGCGCGCGGCGATCTCGACATCGCCGCCTTGCGCCGCAACGGGCGGCCCACCGTGTTGATCATCGGCCTGCAGCACGGCAACGAGCCGGCGGGCGGCGAGGCGGCGCTGGTGGTGATCGAGCGCCTGGCGCGCGGCGATCTCGCGCCGCTGCTGGAGCACATCAACGTCGTGGTCGTGCCGCGCGCCAACCCCGACGGCGCCGAGGCGTTCCGCCGCCTCACCAGCAATGGCATCGACCTCAACCGCGACCACGCGCTGGCCCGCACGCCCGAAGCGCGCGTGCTGATCGGCCTGATGCGCGAGGTCGATCCGGCGCTGGTGGTCGACGGGCATGAGTACAGCGTGGCCGGCAGCTGGCTGCGCCATTTCGGCGGTCTGGCGCGGCCCGACGTGCTGATCCAGGCCGCGACCCAGGCCAACCTGACGCCGGCCATCGCGCTGTTGCAGGACGGCACCTTCCTGCCGGCGCTGCGCAACGCCTTCGACGCGCGTGGCCTGACGCATGATTGGTACTTCACCGCCGATCGCGATCCCAAGGTGGTGAACATGGGCGGCATCGAGCCCGAGCTGGCGCGCAACGCCGCCGGCCTGCGCCACGCCGCCGGCATCCTGATCGAGACGCGCGGCATCGGCATTGGCCGCGCCAACTGGAAGCGCCGCGTCTTCGCCCAGGTCACCGCCATGGAGGCGGCGCTGAGCACCGCCGCCCGCAACCATATCGCGCTCAATGTGGCACGCGACGAATCGCGGCGCTTCGACCTCGCGCGCGATCCCGCCCGCCCGCTGGTGGTGCGCGCCCGCCCGTCGCCGGAGCGGCGCGACATGGTGTTCGTCGATCCCGCAAGCGGCGCGCCGCGCCCGGTGACGGTCGACTGGCGCTCCGCGCTGAACCTGGTGCCGGAGGTGAGCCGGCCGCGGCCCTGGGGCTATGTGCTGCCGCCATCGGCCATGGCCGCGGCGCGTCGTCTGGTCGAGCTGGGCATCGCCGTCGACACGCTGGGCGTCCAGGCCCGCCTGCCCGTCGAGCGCTACCGCACGCTCGCCATCGAGCCCGGGCCGGGCGAGACGATCCGGGGGCGCTTCGAGCTGGAGCGGGTTGAAGAGGCGATTCCCGCCGGCAGCTTCGTGGTGACGCTCGACCAGCGGCTGGCGACCCTGGCGGCGCTGCTGCTCGAGCCGGACAGCGCCTCGAGCTACGTGACCCATCGCCTGGTCGCGCTCGACGCGGCGGGCCGCGTGCCGATCCTGCGCCTTGCCGACGCCCCCGATACGCACGTCTTGGCGCTCCACCCCCTGCGATGACATAGTCTGCTCGCATGGCTGGAGCCGACGACACCATCTACGCGCTCGCCACGGCGGCGCCCACGCGCCGCGCCGGGGCCGGCATCGCCGTCATCCGCGTCTCCGGCAAGCGCGCCGATGACGCCTATATCTTCCTGACCGAGCCGGGCGCCTTCCAGCGCGGCTTCTCGGCGCGCGACCCCAGCCTGCCCTCGTCGCGGCGCGCCATGGTGAAGGCGCTCCTCGATCCCGAGACCGGCGAGGTGGTCGATCGCGGCCTGGCGATATGGTTCCAACCGCCGGGCTCCTACACCGGCGAGGGGATGGCCGAGTTCCACCTCCATGGCGGTCGCGCCGTGATCGCCGCGGCGCTGGCGGCGCTGGCCAAGCTAGATTTCTGCCGTCTCGCCGAGCCGGGCGAGTTCACGCGGCGCGCCTTCGAGCACAACAAGCTCGACCTGACCTCGGCCGAGGCGGTCGCCGACCTCGTCGCCGCCGAGACCGCGGCGCAACGCCGCCAGGCGCTGCGCCAGTACGATGGCGCGCTGTTCAAGCTCTACGACGGCTGGCGCGACACGCTGCTGCGCGCGCTGGCGCATCTCGAGGCCAGCATCGACTTTCCCGACGAGAACCTGCCGGCCAACGTGGTCGCCAGGATCTGGCCCGAGCTCGAGCGCCTGCGCGGCGAGATCGCCGCGCATCTCGACGATCGCCGCGGCGAGCGTCTGCGCGACGGCGTGAGCATCGCCATCATCGGCCCGCCCAACGCCGGCAAGTCCTCGCTGCTCAACCTGATCGCCAAGCGCGACGCGGCGATCGTCTCGGCGATCGCCGGCACGACGCGCGACGTGATCGAGGTGCATCTCGATCTCGGCGGCTATCCGGTGACCATCGCCGACACCGCCGGCCTGCGCGATTCTGTCGATCCGATCGAGCAAGAAGGCGTGCGCCGCGCCAAGGCGCGCGCCAGCGACGCCGATATCCGCGTGCTGGTGGTGCAAGCGGCCGATGCCCCCGGCGCGCCGGACGATTGGCGGCGCGTGGCGCGCGATGTGTGGAGCGCCGCCGATGTATGGGACGGTGCCACCGACCTGGTCGTGGTCAACAAGATCGACCTGTTGGCCGACAACGGCGCCGATATCGACGGGGCGGCCGAGGACATCGCCGCCGACGGCGTGCGCCGGGCGCGCTATCTCGGCGTCTCGGCGCTGTCGGGCCACGGCGTGGCGACGCTGCTCGAGCGACTCGAGGGCGCCGTGGCGGCGATGCTTGGCGACGTCGAGATCGTCGGCGAGCACACCGCGCTGCTCGCGCGCGCCGGAACCACGCCGCCGCCGCTCACCCGTGCGCGCCACCGCGAGGCACTGACGCATTGCGCCCAGGCGCTCGATCGCGCCATGGCGGCGGCGCGCGCTAGTCCCGGCATGCCCGAGCTGATCGCCGAGGATCTGCGCCTCGCCAGCCGCGCGCTGGCGCGCATCACCGGGCGCATGGACGTCGAGGACATGCTCGACGTGGTGTTCCGGGATTTCTGTATCGGGAAGTAATCTTTGGGACCGCCGGCGTCCCGCCGGCTCAAGAGGATGCCGGCGGGACGCCGGCGATCCCAGGAAAACCTACTCCGCCGCGATGGCGGGGGAGGCGGTGGCCGGCGCGGCGGGCAGCGTGAAGCGGAAGCGCGCGCCGCGGCCCGCGAGGTTCTCGGCCGAGATGGTGCCGCCCATCTGACGCACGATCTCGTAGCTGATCGACAGGCCGAGGCCGGTGCCCTTGCCGCCCGGCTTGGTGGTGAAGAACGGCTCGAACAGGCGCGGTAGGACCTTGGGCGGAATGCCGGGGCCGTTGTCCTCGACATCGACGATGACGCCCGAGCCGTCGGGCTTCGGGTAGGCGTGGAGGCGGATCGCGGGCGGCGTGTCGCCGGGCTTCTCGAGCATCGCGTCGCGGGCGTTGAGCACCAGGTTGATCACCACCTGCTGAAGGCGGTTGGCGTGGCCCAGCACCTGACCGCAGGCCTCGTCGAGCCGCAGCTCGATGGCGACGCTGGCCAGGCGCAGCTGCTCGTGCACCAGGTCGGCGGCGCCGCGCAGCGCCTCGGGCACCGAGAAGGGCGTCGGCTGGTCGTCGGGCTTGCGCGCGAAGATGCGCAAGTCGCGGATGATGGTCGAGGCGCGCTCGGTCTGGCTGGCGATGCGCTCGAGCTTGCGCCCGGCGAACTCGCGCAGCTCGGCCGGGACGGCGTCGGGCGCGGCGAGCTGGAACTCCTCATGCAAGGTCTCGGCGGCCAGGCGGATCACCGCCAGCGGCTGGTTGATCTCGTGCGCGATGCTCGAGGCCATCTCGCCCAACGTGGCCAAGCGCGAGGCGTCGAACAGGCGAACCTCGGCGGCGCGGCGCACCGTCTCGTCGACGCCTAGCAGCACGAGATGGCGCATGCGGCCATCCTCGGCGTAATCGGCCTGCGCCGTGACGCGGATGATGCGCTTCTCTTGCCGGGTGTCGGTCAGGGTGACGTCGAACTCGACCGGCGCGCGCGCGCCATCGGCCTTGGTGAAGGTCTCGACCAGGCGGATATCGGGCGGGCAAGGGATGACGAGGTCGAGCGGCTGGCCGACGACATCCTCGTGGCTGAGCCCGGTGAGCGCGAGGAAGCCGCTGTTGGCCATGGTGACGCGGCCGTCGCGATCGACCAGCAGGATCAACGCGCCGCTCGAATGCACGATCGAGCTCAGCCGGCTCATCTCGTTGCGCAGCTGCAGGACGAGGTGGTGCTGCTTGTGGATGTCGCGGATCACGCCCGAGATGGCGCGGTTACCGGCCTCGTCGGACTCGCCGGCGCCCAACCGGATCTCGACGAAGCGCGCGGCGCCGTCGGGGCGCACGGCGCGGCAGACCACGGTGAGCGGCGCGCCACGCGGGTGCACGCTGCGCATGGCGCGGCGCACCTTGTCGTGGTCCTGCTCGTGGATCAGCGAGAGGATGTCGCGGCCGTTGAGGCTGTCGGCGGCGTAGCCCAGGAAGCGCGTGACGCGGGCGCTGATATAGGTGATGGCGCCGGCGCGGTCACAGGAGAACACCACGTCGGCCAGCGAGTTCACCAGGCTCTCGTAGCGCCGGCGGCTCGACTGCAGCTCTTTCTCGCGATGCTTCAGTGGCGTGATGTCGAGCCGCATATGTATCCGGCCGCCGCTGGCCATGCCGACGCCGAAATTGCGCTGCCAGGAACCATCGGCGGCGGATGCGTCGTAGGGGTCGGCGGCGTGGAAACCGTCGATGTGGGTCTGGCGCGTCGCCGCCCAGTCATAGCCGGGCCGGCCGACGCGCTGGCGCTCGATGACGTCGTCGACCAGCTCCGTAAAGCTGCGGCCGAGCGCATGCGGGCCGAGGACCGCGCCGTTGAGCCGCGTGGCGCGGCGATTGAAGAGAATGAGGCGCTCGTCGCGGTCGTACAGGCAGAACGACACCGGTAGCGCGTCGATGGCCTCGAGCAGCAGGCGCGTGGTCGAGGAGGCGCGCGCGCGCGCGGCGTTGCTCGCCAGCGTGCGCTGGCCGAGCAGCACCAGGACGATGCCCAGCAGCACGCTCAGCGCCACGGCGCCGGCGATGAAGCGCGACTGGCGCGCGTCGACCCAGCCGTCGATGGCGCCGAGATCGAAACCGACGGTGACGATCAGCGGCGCGCCGTCGAGTCGGCGATAGAACGAGAGGCTGCGGCCCGCCGATGTATCGCGACGCACGCGGCCACTGGCGGCGCCGCGCGCCGCCTCGGCGAGATCGGGCGCCTTGGCGCCGCCGGCCAGCGCGGCCTCCAGGGCGTAGGATCGCGCCCGGAGCGTGCCGTCGGTGCCGATCAGCTCGATATGGCCGCCGGCGGCGAGCTTCAGGTCACGCCAGGACTCGGCGAAGTACGCCGGGTCGACGGCGGCGACGGCGATGCCCAGCAGGCTGCCGTCGGCGCCACGTACCGCGCGCGAGACAAATACCGACCATTTGCCACTGATCCGGCCGACGGTCGGTTCGCTGATGAACAAACCCGAGCTAGGGGAGCGCAGATGCGTGACGACGTGGCTGCGGTCCGACAGGTCGGTGCCGTCGGTGATCGCGCCTTCGTTGGTCTGCACAAGTCGGCCCTGGGGGTCGATCAGGCCGAACAAGATCACCTGGTCGAGCGAGATCGCACCCTCATCGACCAGCGCGCGCAACGAGGTGGCGCCGCCGCTGCGACGCAGCTCGTGGGCGATGAAGCGAAGGCGCTCATCGACATTGGCCAGGGTACGCAGAACCTGCTCGCCGACGATGCTGGTCAGGCTCTCGGCGTCGCGATAGGCCATCTCGTGGGCATCGCGGCGGGAGCTGTCGATCAGCTGCATGGTGCCGATGACGAGCAGGCCGATCATCATCGCGCCGATCAGCAGGACCAGGCGCAACTCGCGGATGAGATACCACAGGCCGAGCGAGGTGTTATCGCTGAGCGCGGGCGCCAGGACCCGCTGGGCGTGCTCGACCGAAAGCGCGGTGGCCTCGCTATCGGGCGGGGGTGAACGACTGTCGGAGATGGCCACCATAGGTCTCTTTCGTCGCCACCAAGCGGGCCGCTGGAGCGCCTTGCGCCCGGATTCGATCAAGCCGTCATCCCTCGCCGCGTTCGGGATGACAGATGGATTGGGTCGCGCCGGCCACGCGCTAGCGGTCCTCGCCGGCGATGGCGCGGGTGAGCTCGGAGAGGCTGAACGGCTTCAGCAGCACATGCTCCGCGCCCGACGCTTCGGCCTGATCGATGCCTTCCTGGTCGAGATGGCCGGTCATCGCCACGCGGCGCGGCGCGTTCGTGCCGACGGCGCCGGCGGAGCGCAGCAGATCGAGACCGCTGCCGCCGGGCAGACGCACATCGGTCAGCAGCAGGTCGAGCCGATGGGCGCAGTCCTTCAGCCGGTCGAGCGCCTCGTCGAAGTTCGAGGCGGTCAGCACGTCGTGGCCGCGACGGCGCAGAAAGGCGGAAATCTCCGCCAACAACTCGATCTCGTCCTCGACGAGCAGCACCAGGCGGCGATGGGTCGGGTCGGTAATCGCGGGATCAGGCGGGGCTGGCATCGAGCGCACCGATGAAGCGGGCGAGCACCGCGAGCGGCACCGGCTTGTCGACGACCTGCACCGAGGGCAGGCGGGCCAACGTTCCATAGCGCACGAGCTCACGATTGCCGGACATCAGCACCCACTTGGTGCTGGGCAGGCTGTCGGCCATGCGTGCGCAGAAACTCACACCGTCGCCATCGGGCAGATTGATGTCGGACAGGATCAGCCGCGGCTTCAACCCCTGCTGGCATACCTCATCGGCCTGGGCGATGGACTCGCAGCAGACGACGGTCCGGCCGCGGCGCGCCAGAAAGTCGACGATCTCGTCGCGAAGAAACGCATCGTCCTCGATGATCAAGATTTCATTAGACATGAATAAATTCCATCAGAACAATATCTTAAGTATGAGAGTTTTATAGTCACTTTAGCTACATGAGGGCAAGCCGCTATTGCACAGCAAAGGACCTAATTGATCGCACGCGGTGTGAGGGGAAAACGGGATGCGGCAGGCGTCCTCAGTCGTGGCGAACTCCGGCACGCCGATCGGCAGCCCCCAAGCAATGGGGGATGTCGTCGATGACTGACCCCAGGGATGGCCGATCGGACGCTGTTGCGCTCAACGAGGGATTGCGCCGCTGGGCTGGCGAGGGCGGCTTAGTGGTTGGGTGGTGACGCCAAGCGCGGCCGGGCACGCCTTAGGGACTACGCCCTAATGACCCGCACCCTCAGTAACCTGACGCGCTATACTTGTGATTAAGCGGGCGAGGGGTGTTGGGGTCGATCGCGATGAATCTTCGCCAGATCGAGGCCTTCCTGGCAGTCTTCGAGGAGGGCACATTCAGCGCCGGCGCGGCGCGACTGAAGGTCTCCCAGCCAACCGTCAGCAAGCTGGTGGACGCGCTGGAGCGCGATCTGGGCTACAAGCTGTTCCGCCGCACCGGTGCGCGCGCCGCGCCCACCGACCAGGGTTTCGCGCTCTATCGCGAGATGACGCGGGTCAAGCGCGGCTTCGACTTCCTGTTGCATCAGGCCAGGGATCTCAAAGGGCAGAGCGACGGCGGTGGACGGCTGATCGTCGGCGCCGGCTCGGCGCTCAGCGGCACGCTGGCGCCGCGCCTGATCGCGCGTTTCCGCGCGCACCATCCCGATGTTCACGTGACGCTCGAGGCCGATGGCGCGCGCTATCTGATCGAGCAGCATGTCAGCGGCACGATCGATGTCTTTCTCGAGACCAGCACGACGCACAGCGCGGCCTTCAACGCCGGCGCCGGCGCCGTGCGGACCGAGCGTTTCGCCGAAGGCGAGGTCGTCTGCGTGCTGCCGGCCAATCACCGCCTCGCGGCGAAACCGGTGGTCGCCTTCGCCGAGCTCGCGGACGAGGCCTATGTCGGCATCACGGCCAGTGTCGGCAGCCGCCGCGAGATCGACGACAGGCTGGCCAAGGAGGCGAAGGCGCCGGCGCGGCTGGTGGCCGACGCCTCGACCCCGGCGGCGGCCTGCTCGCTGGTCGGTCAAGGCGTGGGCGTCACCATGGTGTCCGATCTGAGCGCGCTCACCGCCGGCGCCGGCGATCCGCGCTGCGGTTTCGTCTGCCGGCCCATGCGGCCCGCGGTCGGCTACGCCGTGGGCATCGCCATCTCGCCGGCGACGCGCAACGCCCTGCTGGCCGAGGCGTTCCGGCAGATGACGCTGGAGGAGGGACCGGCGCTGCACCGCGCGCTGGTGGCCTCGGTCGGAGGCGCGCGGTGAACCTCCGGCAGATCGAGACCTTCCTCGCCGTCATCGAGGAAGGCACGTTCAGCGCTGGTGCTGCGCGGCTCAAGGTCTCGCAGCCCACGGTGAGCAAGCTGATCGACGCGCTGGAACGCGGGCTGGACTACAAGCTGTTCCGCCGTGTCGGTGCGCGCGCCGTGCCGACCGACCAGGGCATGGCGCTCTATCGCGAAATGACACGGGTCAAGCGCGGCTTCGAGCTGCTGCTCGATCAGGCGCGCGACCTGAAGACGGTCGGCGGCGGGCGGCTCGTGGTCGGCGCCGGCTCGGCGCTGGCGCCGGCGTTCATGCCGCGGTTGATCGCGCGTTTCGTGGCGCTGCATCCCGAGGCGCACATCGTCTTCGAGGCCGACGGCGCGCGCTATCTGATCGAGCAGCTGCTGAAGGGCGCGATCGATATCGGCTTCGCCACCCGCACGCGGCATAGCCGCGCGCTGGCCGACGTCGGCACCTTGGCGGGGGTGGACATCATCGACGGCCGCGAGCTCTGCGTCATGCCAATCGGCCACCGGCTGGCGCGCCGCGCCGTGATCGAGGCGGCCGATCTCGATGGCGAGGCCTTCATCGGCAACACCGCCGATCTTGGCAGCCGACGCGACATCGACGCCGCGCTGGCCGCCGCCGGCGCGAAGGTCCGCGTCGTCGCCGAGGCCTCGACGCCGGTGGCCGCCTGCGCGCTGGTGGCGCAGGGGCTGGGCGTGGCCATCGCGTCGGATCTCAGCGCGCAGGCCGCGCTTGCGGCCAATGGCGGCGGCATCGTCGCGCGACCTTTCGCGCAGGCGGTGGGCTACAGCGTGACGTTCGCCTTGTCGCCCGTCAGCGCCGACAACCCGCTGGCCGCCGCGTTCCGCAAGTTCGCGCTGAAGGAAGGGCCGAAGGTCCACCACGAACTGGCGGCCGGGCTGGGCGTGGCTACATGAAATCGCCGGTGGTCCAGACGTAGCCGGCCTGCGCGGTGATGGTGTGGCCGTCGGAGAGGACGGCGATGTTGGTGCTTGCGCCGGTATTCGCGAAGGTCACGCCGCTCAGGTCGACCCTGTCGCCGGCGCCGAAGTCGCCGATGATGTCGTCGCCGTCGCCGGCGGCATAGGCGAAGATATCGTCGCCGCCACCGCCGCTCAGCACATCATTGCCGAGGCCGCCGGTCAGCGTGTTGACGCCGCTGTTGCCGATGATCGTGTTGGCGGCGGCGTTGCCTGTGCCGTTGATCGCGCCGCCGCCGATGAGCGTGAGATCCTCGACGCCGGTGCCCAGCGCGTAACTCACCGAACTCTCGACCCGGTCGCGATCGCCGATCGTGCGCTCCACGCCGATGGTCATCCAGTCGCTGTCGGGCAGCGACGCCGGCGTGGTGACGGCCACGCGCGTGGCGCCGTTCATCTCCCACAGCTCGCTGCCGCCGCCGCCGGTGCGCCAGGCGATGTCGGCCTTGCCGTCGCCGGTGAAGTCGCCGACGGCGCCGACCTCCCAGCCCAACGGCGCCGATACCCCCAGCAAGCCGAAGGCCACCGGGTTGGCGCCGTCCATTTCCCACAGGCTGGTGAGAGCGGCGGCGTCGTCGCGCCAGAGGATGTCCATCTTGCCGTCGCCGGTGAAGTCGGCGGCGCCGGCGATGCGCCACTGCGGGCCGACCCCGATCGGCAGCAGCGTCGTCTCTACGGCGCTCACGCCATCCATGCGCCACAGGCTGGTGAGGCCGGCGGCCTGATGGCGCCAGAGGATGTCGGGATCGCCATCGCCGGTGAAGTCGCCGACGCCGGCGATGTGCCAGCTGGTGTCGATGGGCGACAGCGACAGGTTGGCCTCGCCGCTCTTCGCGCCGCTGGTGTCGAGATACCAGACGCGGTTCTCGCCGGTGTCGACATGGCGGAAGAGGTTGTCGATGACGCCGTCGTCGTTGAAGTCGCCGCGGCCGGCCCATAGCCAGCCGATGCCGGGGCGGGCGGTCGCGGTCTGCGCGCCCAGGCCGGAGGTGACGTCCCAGGTCGCGACCTCGCCGGTGACGCGGTTCTGGCTGAAGAGGGTGGTGATGGGTGTGCTGGCGGCTTCGATGACGAGGTCGCCCGTGTCGTCGACACGATACACGTCCGCGCCTACGCCGCCGAAGAGTGTATCGATGCCGCCGCCGCCGTTGATCGTGTCGCGACCGTCGCCGCCGAAGAGCGTATCGGCGCCATCGCCGCCGAAGAGCGTGTCGTGGCCCGCGCCGCCGCTCAGCGTGTTGGCGGCGGCGTTGCCGGCCAGCACGTTGTCGAGGCCGTTGCCGGTGCCGTTGATCGGCGCGAGGCCGGTCAGCGTCAGGTCCTCGACGTCGTCGACCAGGGCGTAGGTGGCGGAACTCTCGACCGTGTCGCGGCCGCCACTGCTGCCAGTGCTCTGCAGCGCGACGGTCCTCCAGCTACCGTCGGGCAGGGCGATCGACGGCGTGACGACGGCGACGCGTGTCGTGCCGTCCATCTGCCACAGGCTGGTGGCGCCGCCGCCCGTGCGCCAGACGATGTCGGCCTTGCCGTCGCCGGTGACGTCGCCGACCGCGCCGACCTCCCATCCCACCGGCGCGCTCGCCGACAGGAGATTGAAGGCGACGGGCGTCGCGCCGTTCATCTGCCACAGGCTGGTGAGGCCGGCGGTGGCATGGCGCCACAGGATGTCGGCCTTGCCGTCGCCGGTGAAGTCGGTGGCACCGGCGATCTGCCATTCCAGCCCGACCTGGAGCGGCAGCAGGGTGGTGGCTGTGGCGATGACGCCATCCATCTGCCACAGGCTGGTGAGGCCGGCGGTGCTATGGCGCCACAGGATGTCGGCCTTGCCGTCGCCGGTGAAATCGGCGACGCCGGCGATGCCCCAGCCGGTGTCGATGGGCGACAGCGAGAGAATGGCGGCGCCGATCTGCGCGCCATTGCCATCGAGATACCAAACCAGGTTCTCGCCGGTGCCGATATGGCGGAAGAGGTTGTCGGCGGCGCCGTCGCTGTTGAAGTCGCCGCGGCCGGCCCACAGCCAGCCGATGCCCGGCCGCGTCATCGCGCTCGCCGCGCCGAGCGTCGAGGCGGCGTCCCAGGAGGCGATATCGCCGGTGACGCTGTTCTGGGCGTAGAGCGTGAGCGATGGCTTCTCGCTCACGCTGTCGCTCGGATCATCGACGATGTAAGTGTCGTTGCCGCCGCCGCCGAACAACTTGTCCGTGCCGAGCCCGCCTACGAGGCGATCATGGCCGACACCGCCAAAGAGCGTATCGACGCCATCGCCGCCGTCGAGCTGGTCGTCGCCGAAGAAGCCGTAGAGCGTGTCGGCGCCACCCAGCCCGCGCAACGTATCGCGCGCGCTATCGCCCAGCAGCGTGTTGGCGCCCGACGAGCCGCTGAGCAGGCCATCGCCGGAGAACTTGACCTCGCCGATCTCGACGCCCTCGGCCAGCGTGTGGCCGCTATAGGCGGCGGCCACCGTGTCGATACCGCCGGAGCCGGCCGATGTTTCGTCGACGATGTCGGCGTTTTCGACGCGGTAGAAGTCGTTGTCCGCGCCGCCCGCCAGCCTGTTGATTCCCGCCCCGCCGAACAGCGCGTCATTGCCGGCGCCACCGAACAACGTATCGGCCGTATCACCGCCGTAAAGCGTGTCGCTGCCCTCGGCGCCCATGAGGAGATCGAGGCCAGCGCCGCCGATCAACTGATCGGCCAGCGTGCGGCCGGAGATGGTGTCGTTGCCGTCGCCACCATCGACCGTGAAGGCGACGTCCGGTCCTGTCGTTGATGTCGAAGGCCATCCGAACACCACGTAGGCGGCGCCGGCCTGGCTCGACGTGCCATTGGCGCCGACGATGACGTCCGCCGCGCCATCGCCGTTGATGTCTCCGACGCTGTCGACCGACCAGCCGGTCGCGCTGGCGTTGGGCGCCGCCGTCAGGCTGGTCGTCAGGTCCGACGGGATCTGGTTCTCGACGACGCGATTGAGCCATGTGCCGGCATGGCCGTAGATGATGCGGGCGGCGTTCTGGTCGCGCGCGCCGACGATGATGTCGTCGAACCCGTCGTTGTTCACGTCGCCCGCGGCGTTCACCGCGATGCCGAACAACCCGTCGAGGCTCTGGCCGTAGATCGCCGCGCCATCGCTGCCGTCGAGGCCGGCGAGATCGAAGGAGGCGCCCCAGCCGGCGGCTCGGCCAAACATCACATAGGTGGCCCCCGCGCTCTCGCCATTGGAATCGTCGCGATGCGCGCCCAACAGGAAGTCCTGGAGGCCATCGCCGTTGACGTCGCCCGCCGGTGCCACCTGCGGCGACCACAAGCCCATGTCGATGCTGCCGCTCGGCAGAAAGCGTGTACCGGTCGCACCGTTGAGCTGGTCGAGGACGACGGATGGCGACCAGGCGCCGCCATGGCCGTACATCAGGTACCAGATGCCCTTGCCCATCTGCGGCGCGGTCACCAGCACGTCGTCGAAGCCGTCGCCGTTGACGTCGCCGGCGTCCGAAACGAAATCGCCGGTGATGCCGCCGGGGCCATCCAGCACCACGCCGTTCGTCCCGTTGAGGGAGCTGGCGGTCAGGGTGGGCGCCCAGGCGCCGGTATGGCCGAAGACGATATATGCCTTGCTGATGTTCGGGGCGCCGACGATCAGGTCGTCGATCCCGTCGCCATTGACGTCCCCGGCGGTCGATCCGGAGTTGCCCAGTGCGCTGCCGGACGCGCCCCAGATCGCAAAGCCGTTCGTGCCAGTCAGCCCGGCGACATCGACGGTGCCGGCCCAGGTTCCCGATTTGCCGAAAACGACATAGGCGGCGCCAGCGGTGTCATTGGCGGCCGATGATCCGACGATGAGATCGGTGATGCCGTCGCCATTCACGTCACCGGCCGTGTCGACGAACCGGCCAAGCGGGCCGTGAAGACTGTCGATCAGCCGGAATCCCGATTGGCCGTCGAGCTGGGTCAGATCCAACGTGGCGTTCCAACCGCCGGCCTTGCCGAACACCACGTAGGTCTCGCCGTTCCGGTCTGTCCCACCAGGCGGATTGACCCATTCCTGGGGCGCGGTCACCGCGAAGTCGTCCCGCCCGTCGCCGTTGATGTCGCCCAGGCCGGCGACTGACCAGCCGAGATTCGAGCCGGCCGAGCCCAGCATGCTGAAACCGGTGCTGCCGTTCAGACTTCCAAGCGACAGTGTCTCTGGTTTCGCGGCCCCCGGTAGGGAGGGCGCGCCCGGCATGAACACATCGTCGCCGCCGCGCAGCTCGTAACGCTCAATGCTTATCCCGCCCGGCCGGGTGAAGGTGTCCGCGTTATTGGTAAGGACGGCGACATCGTTGCCCGCCCCGCCATCGAATGTGAGGTCGCTGCCGTCGATCAGCAGCACGTCGTCGCCGCCGCCGCCGAACAGACGATCGGCGCCGCCGCCGCCGTCCAGGGTGTCGTTACCGTCGCCGCCGCTCAGGCCATTGGCGGCCGAATTGCCCACAATGGTGTTGGCCGACGCGTTGCCGACGCCGTCGATCGGCGCGTTGCCGTCGAGCACCAGGGTCTCGACTTCGTCCGACAGGGTCAACGAGATGTTGGCGACGACCGTATCGCGACCGCCGCCGGCGCTCTCGACGATGAGGTCGGGGGATTCGACAAAGTAGAAATCATCGCCGGCGCCGCCTTCCAGGTGATCGGCGCCCGCGCCGCCATGGAGGACGTCGTTACCGTCGCCGCCGAGCAAGGTGTCGGCGGCCCCACCGCCGTAAAGCGAGTCATTGCCGCCAAGGCCTGACAGCGTGTTGACGCCGTCGTTGCCCAGGATGGTGTTGGCATCCGCCGTGCCGGTCGCTGAGATCGCGGCGTTGCCGGTGAGGACCAAAAGCTCGACGTTGGCGATCGATGTGAAGGTCGCCGAGCTCATGATGGTGTCGTTGCCGTCGCCGGCGGCCTCGATCACCACATCGGTCGTCTGGTCGACGAGGTAGGTGTCGTCGCCGCCGCCGCCCTGGGCCCGGTCAAGGCCTTCGCCGCCGTCGATCAGGTCGTTGCCGGCGCCACCGAACAAGGAATCATCGCCCGCGGCGCCGATGATGGTATCGTGACCGGACAGACCGCGCAGCTCGTTGCTGAGCGCCGAGCCGTACAGACGGTTGTCATCGGCGTTTCCAACCCCGATGCGCGCCGATGGGCCGTAGAGCGCCAAGTCTTCGACATTGTCATTGAGCAGCGTGTAGTCGACGGCGCTGCGCACCAGGTCGCGGCCGTCGTCATCGTCCTCGAGAACGACATCGGACGCGCTGTCGACATCGTAGGTGTCGTCGCCCGCTCGGCCGCGCAGCGTATCGTTGCCGCCGCCGCCGACCAGCACATTCGCGCCGGCGTCGCCGCTCAGCGTGTCGTCGGCCGCGCCGCCACCGATGCCCTCGATGCTGATGAGGGCATCGTTGCCGAAGGCGGCGATCCCGCTCACCACGCCGCTGGCCAGATCGGCCACGATGGTGGCGCTCGCGGCTGCGTAGGAAACAATGTCGATGCCAGCACCGCCGTCGATGCGATCGTCGCCGGCGTCGGCGATCAGCGTGTCGTCGCCGCGGCCGCCGTAGAGCGAGTTGACACCCGACGAGCCGGCCAGCGTGTCGTCACCATCACCGGCACGGACATTCTCGATGACGTTGGCGGTGATCGAGAGCGAGCGGCCATCGATCGAGCTGGCGCCGCCGTCGAGCCGAATGACCGCCGCGCCGCTCAAGGCCGCGGCGTTGATCGTGTCGGTGCCGCCGTCGGTATCGTTCAGTATCGCGCGCTGCGCCGCGTGGGCAGCGTCGCGGGTGAAGCTCGCGTTGAACTCGTCGGTGTAGATGTAGGTGTCGTCGCTGGTCGGGGCGTCGCCATAGAGGCGCAGCGTCCAGCTGTTCAGCCAGCCGGCGTCGCCGGTTTCGACGTCCGAGACGGACAAGGTCCAGCTGCCGACACCGCTCTCGCCCCAGTGCTGGGTGGTGCCGAAGGTCCAGCGCAGGTCGTCGCGGAAATCGAGGGTCCAGGTGTTCGAGGTGGTCAGCACCGCCGCCTGGTCCATCAGCATGCTGGTCACGCCGGAGGGCGAGATCAGACGGATGACGAGGTCGCCGCGGAAGGTGTGGCTGATGTCGACGGTGACCTCGATGAAATCGATGTCGAGCGCGGTGGCGTTGCTGATCGAGGATGTGACGGTGGCGTGGTCGGGAATGTTCAGCCCGGGCGATGCCGACAGCGTCACCGACTGCTCGTTGGCCGCCGTGCGTTGCGTGGTCCAGGTCTCGGCGAGCCGCACGGCGGCGCGGGCGTCGACCAGGCCGGCGCCGAAATCCTCGCTGAAATGCAGGCCGCCGCCATTCCAGTTGGTGGCGCCGTTGAACTCGTAGCCGCTGGTGGTGGCGCCCTGGCGCGCCGAATAGGCGAGGATCTCCTGCACGTCGCGATAGCCGAGCGCCGGATTGGCCTCGAGCATCAGCGCGACGCCGCCGCTGATCTGCGGCGTGGCGGCGGAGGTGCCGTTGAAGGTCGTCGTGGCGTCGTTGGTCGTGTAGCCGGGCGAGCCGGCGCGATCGGTGGTGACGACGCTGCCCGGCTGGCCGCTGCCTGGTGCCGATACCAGGATCGACGCACCGGTCGAGCTGTAGGGGGCGATCGAGCCGTCCTGGAGCGACGCGGCGACGGTGATCACATGGCGGTCGTTGGAGAAGTCGTGGAGGTTGGCGTCGCCCAGCACGCTGCGTTCGTTACCCGCCGCTTGCACGATGACCGTACCCAAGCCACCGCGGCCCTGCTTGGCGGCGGCGGCGAGGGCCGCGCCGTGGGCGGCGAAAACGCCGCCGAAATCGTCGCTGAAGGTCTGCGTGTAGCCCCAGCTGTTGTTCATCACGTCGGCGTGCTGCCGGGCGTGGTTGAAGGCCAGGATGTCGTTGCCCGGCAGCGCCGCGCTGAAGCCGGTGTGCAGCGAGATCAGCGTCGCGTCGTAGGCGACGCCGACGACGCCGGAGCCGTTGCGCGAAGCCGCGATCAGGCCGGCGACCGCCGTGCCGTGGTTGTCGTCACTCTCGACCGGCAGGCCGCCGGCGGCGCCCGTGGTGGTGTTGAGGCTGAGCGCCTGGTCGACGCGTCCGGCGAGATCGGGGTGGGTCCAGTCGATGCCGGAGTCGTAGACGGCGATCCTGACCCCGGCGCCGGTGTAATCATCCCACGCCGGCAGGACGTTGATGCCCCATTGCCCGGTCAGGTGCCATTGCTGGGTGAACAGTGTGTCGGTCGGCGGGGCCAGCGCCGGCGCCATGATGGCGCTCGCGACGAGATCGACACCGGGCGACGCCTTCGCCGTGTCGTTCGCCTCAGCCAGCAGCGCCCAATCGAACCACCACCCATCGGTGGCGTCGTTCGACAATGCGCCCTGCCCACGTGGACTGCGCCTCATCGTTCCCCAAGCGGAGCGGCCGTTCCGGCGGCCGCGACTCCGTCTCTCCAATGCCGAAGATAGCGATGACGGGGTCAATTGCCACCGTCCGCTCGGGGGAGGTCGGCGGATTTCACGCTGTGTCCGGGCTTGACTCGGCGGGAGCCGGCCGCATTCTCCGCGCCGTGAGTGGCGACCCGGATTTTTGCGACATCATCGTCATCGGCGGCGGCCATGCCGGCACCGAGGCGGCGGCGGCGGCCGCGCGCATGGGCGCGCGCACGCTGCTGCTGACGCACGACGTCGCCACCATCGGCGAGATGTCGTGCAACCCGGCGATCGGCGGGCTGGGCAAGGGCCATCTGGTGCGCGAGATCGACGCCCTGGACGGCGTGATGGGCCGCGCCATCGACCGCGCCGGCATCCAGTTCCGCACGCTGAACGCGAGCAAGGGACCGGCGGTACGCGGCCCGCGTGCACAGGCCGACCGTGCGCTCTACCGCCGCGCGGTGCAGGCGATCCTGGCTGACACGCCGGGGCTGGCGGTGCGGGCGGGCGCGGTCGAGGATGTGTGGCTGGATGACACCGGCCGGGTGGCCGGAGTCGAGCTGGCGGATGGCCGGCGGATCGCCGCCCGTGCGGTGGTGGTGACCACCGGCACCTTCCTGCGCGGCTTGATCCATTGCGGCGAGGTCACGATCCCGGCCGGCCGCGCGCGCGGCCAGCGGGCGGCGGGCGGGCCGAGCGACCTGCCTACGGCATCAGGCGCGGCGGGCGCGGCGGAGGCGCTCGAGCCGCCGTCCAGCGGCCTGTCGCGAACCTTGGCGCGCTTTGGATTCCAGCTCGGGCGCCTGAAGACCGGCACGCCGCCGCGCCTGGACGGCCGCACGATCGACTGGAAATCCCTTGTGGAACAACGCGGTGACGATCCCCCGTTGCCGTTTTCGTACCTCACCGAGCGAATCACCGTTCCGCAGATTTCCTGCTTCCTTACTTCCACGACCCCCGCCACGCACGCCCTGATCCGCGACAACCTGCATCGCGCGCCGATGTATTCCGGCCAGATCGAGTCCTCGGGCCCGCGCTATTGCCCCTCGATCGAGGACAAGGTCGTGCGCTTCGGCCAGCGCGAGCGCCACCAGATCTTCCTCGAGCCGGAGGGCCTCGACGACATCACCGTCTATCCCAACGGCATCTCGACCTCGCTGCCGCGCGAGGTGCAGGCGGCGCTGCTGCGCACCATCCCCGGCCTGGAAGGCGCCGCGATGCTGCGGCCGGGCTATGCCATCGAGTACGACCATGTCGACCCGCGCGAGCTGCACCACACCCTGGAGACCCGCCGGATTCCCGGGCTGTACCTCGCTGGCCAGATCAACGGCACGACGGGGTACGAGGAGGCGGCGGCGCAGGGCCTGATCGCCGGCATCAACGCCGCCAGCGACCGCGACTTCATCCTCGATCGGGCCGACGCCTATATCGGCGTCATGATCGACGACCTGGTGACACGCGGCGCGCCCGAGCCCTACCGCATGTTCACCTCGCGCGCCGAGTACCGCCTGCTGCTGCGCGCCGACAACGCCGACCAGCGCCTGACCCAGCGCGGCATCGGCATCGGATGCGTCGGCGCCGCGCGCGCCCAGGTCTTCGCCGCCAAGGCCGAGGCGCTGGCCGCCGGCCGGGCGCTGCTGGCCGCGCGCAGCCTCTCACCGTCGGCGGCGGCGAAGCACGGCATCGCCGTCAACCAGGACGGCGTCATTCGCAGCGCCCAGGACCTCCTGGCGTTGCCAGGGATGTCCCTGGCGCGGCTGGCGGCGATCTGGCCGGATCTGACGACGATCTCACCGGAGATCGTCGAGCAGCTTCAGATCGATGCTCTCTATGCCGGCTACCTCAGGCGCCAGCAGGCGGATATCGAGGCCTACCGCCGGGATGAGGCACTGGTCCTGCCACAAGACCTTGATTACGGTACTATGGGTAGTCTTTCTGCCGAGATTCGGCAGATCTTCACCACCCATCGGCCCGCAACCCTTGGCCATGCCGGTCGCCTGGCCGGCGTCACCCCCGCCGCGCTGGTCGCCTTGCTGCGCCACGTCCGACGTTTCACGTGAAACATTGGACGACGGCGCACAGTGCCCTTCCCTTCTCCCCGCGAAGGCGGGGAGAAGGTGCCCGAAGGGCGGATGAGGGG